>CAIWCT010000084.1 GCA_903911225.1 uncultured delta proteobacterium | reverse complement strand
CGTTGTTATCATCCTGCTCCGGCACAATTTGTGGTACGCCCGGTTTATTGCCGGAAAATGCTGCTCTATAGTTTCTAATATTTAATTGTCAAAGAACGATTTAATATAGCGCTCTCAATTTTTAATTACGACACAACCTCCTTGAGGGGAGAAGGCCAGGATGAGGGGTGTTTAAAACACAGTAAAAAAACACGGCCCCCTCACCTCGATCCTCTCCCCCGTACCGGGGCGAGGAGGTTTTTTGCTTAAATGAACAGCATTGGGGGTAGACATGATTCAGGATTATTGATCGTTCATAGTTTTCCGTTAGCAATCAACGACTAACATATAGAGTTCACTTTAATTTATTTAATTCTTGCAGGCCCTTCCACAGCAATAAAAACAGATTGCATTTCAATCAGATTACTGGTATTAAACACAATAAATTATAAAAGGTTTTGTTTAAAGGCATGAAAAAGAAAGATCATCTGACTATTATCATACAGCCTGACTGGAAATCCCAGGGCAGAGCGGTCAGCACAACCACTACGATTGAAATACCCACCCGCATTTTTTATTATATGGTGATTGCCGCCAGCCTGCTTGCCATATTCGGCATCAATGGCAGTGATACGATCACCAAAAACATCATACTGCATAAAAAAGCCCGCCTGCTTGAAACATCGCTTACACATTTGCGTCATATTGAAAAACGCGTTAACAATATGTGCAAGGAAGAAAGCATCATCCGCAGTTTTGTCGGTTTTGAAGACAGCGGCAGCGCAGCTGAACCCTCTGAGCGAATGGGCCAGGGCGGTTCTCCGTCGCCGCGGAATATAGCGCCCGACGCATTCAATGCACAAATGGAGATGGCCGCAGTTGAGCCCGAGAAATCCCTGCCCATGCGTGTCAGTGATCTGCGCGATGATTTGCAGGGCTTAACAGGCTATATTGCTAAAAAAAATAAAAAGCTCAACTTTCTGCCCAGCATAATGCCGGTTAAAAATTCTGATCTCTGGATCACATCAAATTTCGGCTGGCGAAAAAGCCCTTTTACAGGTATGCGTGAATTACATAACGGGCTGGATATTTCCGGAAAAAGAGGTTCCCCAATCATCGTTACCGCAGACGGCACGGTGGAAAGCGCCATCCTTGACAAATATTTCGGCAATATCGTTACGATTCGGCATGAAGGGCGATTCAGAACCGCCTACGGCCACATGCTCAGCATGACGGTTAAAGAAGGGCAAAAAGTGACACGGGGACAGACTATCGGCTATATGGGTTCAACGGGCTTATCAACAGGCTATCATGTTCATTATATTGTCAATATCAACGGAAAGGATGTCAACCCCTACGACTACATCCTCAACCGTACTGAAGTTGCCTTTGCGCCCAATATAAGCGACAGCGAAACAAACTGACCGCAAGGAATATCCTGAATCGAAAAACAACAGGGGGGAATTATGCCGCACCATGCTCAAATCGGTGTTGATCTCGGCCTGACCGATCAGGAAAAAAAATCACTTCACCAAATTGCCCGCACCACCATTGAGGCTCGCACTGCCGGAACAACTCTGCCTGCCTGCGAAGCTCCAACGCCCACGCTTCAGGAGAAACGCGGCGCATTTGTGTCCCTTCACCGCAAGGGCGAGCTCAGAGGCTGCATCGGCTATATCCATGCGGTAAAGCCCCTTTACGAGACGATTCGGGAGATGGCCATTGCTGCTGCTTTCCAGGACCCGCGTTTCCCGCCGCTAAGCTCTGATGAGCTTCCAGACCTTGATATAGAAATATCAGTGCTGACGCCCATGCGCCAGATCAGCGACATCACCGAAATCGAGGTCGGTAAGCACGGACTCATGATCGTGCAGGGAAATTATTCCGGACTGCTGCTGCCGCAGGTTGCAGCCGATTACGGCTGGAGCAGGGAAGAATTCCTTAAGCACACCTGCATGAAGGCAGGCCTGCCGCAAACAGCCTGGAAGGAAAAAAATTCAAAAATTTTTGTTTTTTCTGCTGATGTTTTCTAATACAATTACTGTAACCCTATGATAGTATTAACCCTGTTATAGAATGAAACAGGGTCTTTTTTTGCAACTGCTCAGGTAGCGAGGGTTCAGGGTTCCGGCATGATAATGCTTGGATGAAAAGAAGTTCCTCCCTGAACCCTGAAGAGGTACCTATTTTTAACGGCATGAAAAAATTATTCTATACACTACTGTTGTTTTTTGCAGCATCCACACTGCATGCGCAGGATAATGCCACCGCACCGTCCTATGGCGACCGTCTGGTCGTGGGAACAATCGGTGAGCCAAGTGTTTTGATACCCATGCTTGCAAGCGACAGCGCCTCGCATGACGTGAGCGGACTATGCTACAATGGCCTGGTCAAGTACGATACCGACCTGACCGTAATAGGCGACCTTGCAAAATCCTGGGAGGTATCACCGGATGGCCTGACCATAACATTTCATCTTCTTCCTGATGTTCACTGGGAGGATGGAGCCCCCTTCACAGCCCATGATGTTGAATTCGGTTTCAAGACTATAACCAATCCGGATACACCGACGGCCTATGCCGAAGACTTCAGGCAGGTTGTAAAATTTGAAATCATAGACCCCCTTACATTCCGTGTCACCTATGATAAGCCCTTTGCCCCTGCCCTCACAAGCTGGGGCAATATGACCGTGCTTCCAAGCCACCTGCTGGCCGGTAAAGACATCACTAAAAACGAACTCACGCGCAAGCCGCTTGGCCTTGGGCCATTTAGTTTCAAAGAATGGGCTTCCGGTGAAAAGATCGTGATGGAGGCAAATAAAACATATTTTGAGGGCCGCCCGTATCTGGATTCCTATATCTATCGTTTCATTCCCGATGCGGCAACGCTGTTTCTCGAACTGCAGGCCGGCAACATTGATCTTATGACGCTGACTCCCCTTCAGTACTCGCGCCAGACAGACACGGACTACTTTAAAAAAAATTTTCAAAAGTTCAAATATCCCCTGTTCACCTATGTATATTTCGCTTTCAACTTTCTGCATCCCTATTTCCAGGATAAACGGGTACGGCAGGCCATTGCCCATGCCATAGACAAGCAGGAAATTATCGACGGCGTGCTGCTCGGGTTGGGGGAACCGGCAACCGGCCCCTATGTGCCAAACACCTGGCCGTATAATCCCGATGTAAAAAAATATGATTTCAATCTTGAAAAAGCCCGGCAATTGCTATTCGATGCAGGCTGGCGCGACACCGACGGCGATGGGCTTCTTGACCGCGACGGCAAGCCGTTTGAATTTTCGGTTCTTGTGGGCATGGGAAACTCGGTTCGCCTCAACACGGCAACAATAATCCAGTGGCGGCTTGAGCAGCTGGGCATCAAGATGAACATCCGTGTGCTTGAATGGTCGACGCTCATTAATGAATTTATTGACAAGCGGCGCTTCGAGGCCATACTGCTTGGCTGGAGCATCGGGCTTGATCCTGATCAGTATGATATCTGGCACAGCAGCAAAACAGGCGAAAAACAGCTGAACTTTATTTCATATAAAAACAAAGCAGTTGACGAGCTTCTGGAGAAGGGCCGCCGGGTATTTGATGTGCAGGAGCGTAAAAAAATCTACTACCGCATGCAGGAGCTGCTGGCTGAAGATGTACCCTATATTTTTCTCTATGTGCCCTACTCTCTTCCGATCGTCAGTTCGCGTATTTGCAATATCAAGCCTGCCCCTATCGGCATCAGCTACAATTTGCCGAAATGGTATGTGCCAAAAAAACTACAAAAAAATGCACCCGTGCCCTAACAGATCATGATTATCTATCTCATAAAAAGACTTTTTGCCATGGTGCCGGTGATTATCGGGGTGACGCTGATTTCATTTCTCATAATTCATCTAGCCCCCGGTAAACCCACAGATGTCATGACAGAGCTCAACCCTAAAATCACGCCTGAAGCCCGGGCGCGGCTTGAAAAATATTACGGCCTGGACAAGCCCATTCTTGTGCAGTACGGCCTGTGGCTGAAAAGAATCGCTTTGCTTGATTTCGGCAACTCTTTTTCAACCGACTCGCGTCCCGTCATTGATAAAATATGGGATAAAAAGCTGCCGTTTCCTGACCGACGGCTTTCAGTCACCATACTGATAAACCTGCTCTCCATGCTGCTGATTATAGCCATTGCGATTCCGGTTGGGATATATTCGGCAACCAGGCCCTACTCGCTTGGCGACAGGATATCCACCGTATGCGTCTTTATAGGTTTTGCCACGCCGACCTTCTGGCTCTCGCTTCTTCTCATGATGCTGTTCAGCGTCAAGCTCGACTGGCTTCCGATTTCAGGTCTCAAATCGCTCAATTATGCAACCCTGGGACCTTGGCAGCAGGTCCTTGATAAATCCATGCACCTGGTTCTGCCGGTATTTGTATCTGCCTTCGGGGGCATTGCCGGCATGTCGCGCTACATGCGCTCAAGCATGATTGAGGCTATCAATAATGACTATATAACCACGGCCCGTGCAAAAGGTCTTACCGAAAGAGCGGTCATCTACAAACATGCTTTACGCAATGCGCTGCTGCCACTGGTTACCATTCTTGGCCTGTCAATTCCGGGCCTTGTGGGCGGATCGGTTATCTTTGAAACTATATTCGGCATACCGGGCATGGGCCAGCTCTCATACCAGGCTATCATGACTCGCGACTATCCGGTGGTCATGGGCATCCTGACGATTTCAGCCCTGCTGACCATGATGGGCAATATGACCGCTGATATATGCTACGGTCTTGTTGATCCGAGAATACGGGTAAAATAAGCTTGCATGCCTGCAAGCCGGGGAAAGGCAATGATTAAATTACCGCAAACAACACAAGCATTACTTAAAAACCCTCTGGCGCTTTCCGGGTTTATTATCGTTTTACTGCTATTTGCCTGTGCGGTTTTTGCGCCTGTGCTTGCTCCGTATGACTATAAGGAGGTCAATGTCCGGGCAATACTTGCGCCGCCGAACATACACCATATCTTTGGAACTGACGAGCTTGGCCGGGATGTGCTGAGCCGCATGATGTATGGCTCCCGCATATCCCTCGCCGTGGGTTTTGTGGCAGTCGGCATTGCAACCCTGATTGGCATACTGCTGGGTGCAGTTTCGGGCTATTATGGGCGATGGATCGACAGCTGTCTTATGCGCCTTGTGGATATAATGCTCTGCATCCCAAGTTTCTTTCTCATCCTGGCAGTTATTGCTTTTATCGGCCAGAGCATCTGGAACATCATGGCTATAATCGGATTTACCTCATGGATGGGGGTGTCGCGCCTTGTGCGCGCGGAATTTCTGTCCCTTAAAGAGCGTGAATTTGTACTGGCTGCCCGGGCATCCGGAGCCGGCGACATGAGAATAATTTTCAGCCAGATACTGCCCAATGCCATGGCTCCGGTTTTTGTGTCGGCGATCCTTGGCATTGCAGCTGCCGTGCTCATTGAAAGCTCACTGAGTTTTCTCGGCCTCGGCGTTCAGCCACCGCTGCCAAGCTGGGGCAATATTCTCACCTCAGGCAAAGATAATATGGAAACAGCCTGGTGGCTTTCCGTTTTTCCCGGGTGTGCTATACTGTTAACCGTGCTTGGCTACAATCTGCTCGGCGAAGGGTTGCAGGATGTGCTCAATCCGCGGCTCAAAAACAAGTAGCATGTGCGGATACTTAACAGCAACACTGCATCAACAAACAATTATAGCTGAAGCGTTTGACAGGCGTCTGTAAAAAATATAGATACGAACATGCATATATCAGCAAGCGATCTTTACGTGCGGCTGTTTGTTTAAAGGGAAGTGTCATGGAGAAAAAAAAGGTTCGAATAGTGCTTGATGCCATGGGCGGTGATTTTGCGCCCCATTGCGCAGTTGAGGGCGCAGTGCTTGCCTGCAGGGACTATCCCGTCGAAATCACTCTTGTGGGTAACAGAGAAGCCATAATGCCGCATCTGCGAAGATTGAACGCAACATCGGGGGTTCCCATTATACTGCACCACACCACTCAGGTAATTGACATGGGAGATAATCCTCTTGAGGTTGTGCGAAAAAAAAAGAATTCCTCAATCCGTGCCGGCCTTGAACTCGTACTTGCAAATAAAGGCGATGCATTTGTCAGTGCGGGCAATTCAGGTGCAGTTGCTTCAGGCAGCATTTTCGTTCTCAAACGGATAAGCGGCATTGACCGGCCGGCAATTGCAGCGGTATTGCCGACCCTTGCAGGACAAGTGGTTGTTGCCGACACCGGCGCCAACAGCGTCGTTAAGCCCTTTCACCTGGTACAATTTGCGATCATGGCATCAGCGTACAGCACACTTTATCTGAACTGTAAAAAACCGCGTGTCGGCCTGTTAAGCAACGGCTCTGAGGATTCAAAGGGAACAGATATTATTCGTGAGGCACACAAGCTGCTCAAAAACAGCTCGCTGAATTATGTCGGTTATATTGAAGGACGCGATGTATTTCGCAGCGCGGCAGACGTCGTTGTCTGCGACGGCTTTACGGGCAATATTGTTCTAAAAGTTGCCGAAGGCGTTGCCGAGAGCGTTGCAACCGGGCTGAAACAAGAGGCAAAAAAGGATATCCTTTCAATGATCGGCGCACTGCTTTCAAAAAAATCTTTTTTAAGAGTCAGGCAGCGCTTTGATTATGAAGAATACGGCGGAGCCCCGCTGCTTGGCGTGAATGCACCGGTCATACTTGCTCATGGCCGATCAAATTCCCATGCCATCAAAAACGCGGTGAAAGCCGCCATGGACTATACCTTGTCAAATGTGGTCTCCCACATCCAGCATGATCTTGAAATTAACCGTGACCTGCAGTCCATCGGCAAAAAGCCGTCATTTATCAAGCGCATGCTGCAAATCGCACGGGATTAACAGCTCAATATATTGAGCCGCGAATGGCTGAGTTATTATGGATGCATCTGCCCTAACTTACAAGGAGCACCGCAAACGGATAAAAGAACGTTTTCGCACGCAGGGGCTTGAGCCCTTTCGCGACTACGAAGCACTTGAGCTTATGCTCACCTATGCCATCGCCCAAAAAGATCTAAAGCCCCTTGCAAAAGCCCTTATTAAACATTTCGACTCATTTCAGGCCGTGCTTGAAGCACCCCTTGAAGAGCTTACAGAGGTAAACGGTATGGGCGAGCATGCAGCCCTGCTGATAAAACTTTTCAGGGCCTGCTCGCAGTATTACCTTCGCAAGACAATCCACAAACGCGACATTATCTCATCTCCTGCAGAACTTGTGAACTACTGCACATCAGCCATGGCGCATCTCCCGGATGAACAGTTCCGCGTTGTTTATCTCAATGCCAAAAACGAGGTGATAACAGACGAAATAATGCAGGAGGGCACGATTGATCAGACCGCAGTCTATCCCCGTAAAATCATCAAGCAGGCTCTGCATGAAAAAGCCGTTGCACTTATTCTCGTGCATAATCACCCCAGCGGGAATCCTGAACCATCAGTGCAGGATCGGCAGCTCACCGCAGCGATAATCTCTGCCGCCGGAACTATGGACATCAAAGTTCATGACCACATCATCATCGGCCGCAGCGGCTACCGAAGCTTTCGCGAAGAAGGCATTCTGCAATGACAGTTGCCTCGCAAAAACTTCCTGTCAATTATTCGATTCGCAATATCATCGACTGCATTCTAAACGACAATCACCACGCAAAAAAATATTCTGCTGTAAAAAAGAAAAATATTTACCATACAGTTAATCTTAAACTTTCCACGGTACAAGAACTTGCCAGCCTCTTGACAGCCACGCATGTACATTCATATGAGATAGAAGGCTCAAAGCTTTTTGCACGAGTAGGCATACTGCCACCTGAGCTTGTGATAGTTGATGAACGTTTCAAAAACATGTGCTGCATGCCCTATTGGACTATCTATAAAGGCGTCAAGGGGGCTCCCTATAAAAGATTTGACCGCTGCCCCGGCTACGGCTGGCTTCCCGGATGCCCACCGCAATCAACACCTGTGAATACAGTTCAGGCTATTCTTGATACAGCTGATCTTTTTATTGTACTTCAGACAAGGCTGATGACTGAGCGCTGGGGGGTTAACTGGAAGTTTGCCGTGCTGCACCGATTGGCCGGGGAGATCGAGTCTTTGCTGGGCACTGGAGCCGTACTTGAACGCTATGGCTCAGGACCCTGCAATGCCTGCCCGGCCCAGCCCTGTTTGCATAGTGAGCCGTGTCGAACTCAAGAGCTAAAGACCATTTCCCTTGAGTCTATGGGCATCTGCGTTGACAGGCTTTGTTCTGACCTTGCCCTGCTTACCGGCGACCCGCGCTGGCGTATAAGCTGGCTCAAGCATTTTGGCCTGCCGCAGCAGACACCGAAAAAATGGAAATATGTTGAAGCTATCGCTGTAAAGCTTTCCTGACGAGCTTAATTATAGACTGCCGCGCGCACCAACACGTTGCGGCAAGGCTATAAACATATTCTGATGCAGGGTCTTACATTATTGATAAACTTTTTATCTCCTTGAGATTTGCATCAACAAAAGCCTTTATTTTCTCCTTATGCTCGGGCAAAATTCCAATGAACTGTATGCCCATACCCGCAGGAAATACTTTTGATTTTTTATTTGTCCATACCACACGGCCTTCAACAATCATAGTCTCAGGATCATCAGGCAGCTGTATGTGCATCGTAACTTCGGCATCGATATGCATCGGTTTTTCAGTCTTCAGAAAAAGACCGCCATTATTCACATTAAGCATATACGATCGTATAAACGAACCCTTTTCCCGAAACTTTATTTCGATATTTGTTGCTATACGGGGGCTTTCGCGTTCATTCTCGCCCATTCATAGTTCCTTTAAACATATTATATTAAAAGTTGCTCTATACAAAACATCGAGACTCCCTTGAGCGGCAGTACGGTCTGCATTGTTTGGTGATTGACACTAAAATATTTAGTCAAAGGTCATCTTTTGAATTTTAACTTCTATTAACATTCATTTTCACGATGCCCCAACGGTAAACCGGAAGGAAAGAGAGGCTCCTTACCGGGCATCAATTGCGACTTCCGGAATTTTTTTAACAAGCTGCTGGATCATGTCATCACTGAGTACAGTCGTAAACTTGATGTAGCTCATTAATTCATTGGTGTGCTGCTTGATCCCCATGATTTCAGCCTTAGCAGGAATATGTATGATTGTGTTCGGTATGACAATATCCATTCCAATAAGATCTCCGCTCTTAAGGCTTGCATTTCGCGGGAAACGGACTGTAGCGTCTATTGTGCTCAGATTTGTGATCCGGCATGCCTGATGCTGAATGACCTTCCCCATGATGAAGTAGTTGGCTTTGAGGTTGACATTAAAGCGTGGCTTAGCGCGCTTTTTTGCATATACATATTCTTCCATGTTCTGTATTGATCCAGTACTGGTTCAAAATTTTACAAAATCAGCCCTGTGCTTCGTTTTGCTTGCCAAATTCAAAATGTCTCGTATTGGAATTATTATGAAAATAGAGGAGCACACCTGAGAAGCAGTAGTATATATGCAGGAAGGCCCACACTGTCTTTTGTACGACTATTGCTTGCTGGGATGAGCATAGAAGAAAGTATCGCATAGAGCAATAGCACCAAAGTCTATTTCTTAGGCATCAATGGGCCAATGGGTGGGGCAAAGGGTATAATCAGAGATAATAATCCGGTTTATACGTACCAAGCTGATGCACTCGATACTCTCTTTACGACAGCCGCTGGGCAGTGTTTTAAAAAAAACTTCATATGAAATTCCATTGTGTGCTAAAAAGTAAGATAAAATGCAACAAAAAAACGAGACCTCCATGAAGAAGCCACTCAATACAACTGAATCCGCGACTTCGCAGGCCACTGCTTTGCGCCAGCGGGCGGAGAAAGAACTGCAGAAACATCATGTTGATTGGGGTGGTGTCTCGCCGGAAGAAATGCAGCTCCTGCACCATGAGCTGGAGGTGCATCAGATAGAGATTGAGATGCAGAACGATGAATTGAGGCGGACGCAGGCCGTGCTGGAATCATCGCGAGCACGCTACTTCGATTTGTACGACTTAGCTCCCGTCGGGTATTGCACCTTTGATGCTAAGGGTCTCATCCTTGAGGCCAATCTCACTGCTGCAACTCTTTTGGGCTTGGCGCGGAGCGCTCTGGTTCAGCAGCCCCTGTCACACTATATTCCGGGCGAGGATGCGAACATCTATTACCTGCACCGCAAAAAGCTTTTTGAAACTGGCGGGAAGCAGGTATGCGAAGTTCGGATGAGCAACAAAAACAACGGCGCATTCTGGGTGCGGCTGGAAATGACTGCGGCGCAGGATGCCGAAAGCGGAGCTCCCGTATACCGCGCCGTGATAAGCGACATAACCGAACAAAAACAGCTCGAGAATGCCCAATTGTTTCTGCTGCAGTGCGCATGCACAGAGCCCTGTGAGGATTTTTTTGCCTCGCTGGCGCGCTACCTCGCCGAAAGCCTGCACATGGACTATGTCTGCATAGATCAACTGCTTGGAGATGGGCATACCGCCCGGACGGTAGCCATCTACTTCGACGGAAAGTTCGAAGACAATGTGGAGCATACACTGAAAGATACCCCCTGCGGCGATGTGAGGGGAAATACGATCTGCTGCTTTCAAAAAGATGTGCGCACGCTTTTTCCGCGGGATGCGTTCCTTCAGGAGATGGGCGCCGAGAGCTATGCCGGCGCCACGCTCTGGAGCACACGGGGAGAGGCTATCGGACTTATAGCCGTCATCGGGCGCAAACCCCTGGTGAACCCGCGCCTGGCGGAGTCGATACTGAAGCTGGCGGCAGTGCGCGCGGCGTGCGAACTGGAGCGCAGGCATTCGGAAGAATCCCTGCTGCTGACCCAGTTTTCAATTGACACTGCCGGAAATCCCATTATCTGGGTGGACAGCAGCGCGCGATTGATCTTTGTCAATGACGCCGCCTGCCGGCACTTCGGCTATACCCGTCAAGAGCTGCTGCGGCTGACCGTGCATGACATTAACCCTGACTATCAGCGGGCCGGATGGCCTGATTACTGGAGGAATAGCAAGCAGCAGGGCATCCTTACCTTTGAGACGCGGCATGCGGCAAAAGATGGCCGCTGCATCCCTGTTGAGGTAACCACCAATTATCTACAGTTCAAGGGCACGGAGTACAATTGTGTTTTTATCCGCGACATCACCAGACAAAAGTATACGGAGGAAGAGATCAGGCGTATGAACGATGAGCTCGAGCAGAAGGTCGCCGAGCGCACCGCACAGCTGCAGCAGACGCTTGATACCCTGCGGGAAAGTGAAGAGCGCTACAGGACTGTTGCAGATTTTACTTTCGCCTGGGAATTTTGGGTGAGCCCTAAAAATAAATATCTGTATGTTTCACCCTCCTTTGAGCGCATCACCGGCTATCCCGCCCAGACATTGCTTGATGATTTCAATTTTCTCGATAAGATTATTCATCCTGACGATGCCGCCCTGATTATCCCCCATATGGGTTCCAGCCTGGAGACTGACAGCGTACCAATTGATTTTCGCATCATCACCCGCAGCGGTGAGCAGCGGTGGATATCCCATGAGTGCCAGCAGGTCTATGCTCCAGACGGCAGGCATCTGGGAAACAGAGGAAGCAACCGTGATATAACGGAGATGAAGCGGCTGCGGGACGAGGCTATCCGGGATGCGCATCTGGCCTCTATCGGCAGGCTCGCAGCAAGCGTGGCCCACGAGATCAACAACCCCATCAGCGGTGTCATCAACTATGCGCAGATCATCCGTAAAAAATGTTTTCTGGAGGACAAATACAGAGGGTTCCTCGATGAAATCGTTGTGGAGTCCGAGCGGATTGCAACCATCGTCAAGGATTTACTCTTGTGCGCCCGGCCCGATTCCGGTGAGCAGGTACTCACCGACCTGAATGATATTTACGTTCAGACCTTTTCGCTGATTTCCAAACAGTTCGACAAAAATTTTATCACCGTCAAGGCAAGCTTCCCCGATGACCTGCCGCCCGTGCTGGTGAAACCGCAACAGATCAAGCAGGTTATATTAAATTTATTCACCAATGCGCTGTACGCGCTTAATAAAAAATTCCCTGATGCCAATCCAAAAAAAATACTTGAAGTTGATGCCCAAAGTTCTTCCGGACGAAAAGGCCCGCGTGTCAGTCTCACCTTTCACGACCACGGCATCGGCATACCCGCCGGCATGACCTCCCGGGTCTGCGACCCGTTTTTTTCAACCAAGCCACCGGGCGAAGGCACCGGCCTGGGGCTCAGCATCTCGTATACAATAATTAAAGATCATGGCGGCAGTCTTCAAATTGACTCAAGTGAGGGCGACTATACAAAAGTTATTGTGGAGCTTCCGGCAATGGAGGGCGGGCAATGAGCCACAGGGGCAGCATTCTTATCATTGATGATGAAAAAAGCATCCGCGTCACGCTGGGGGAATTTCTCACTGACGAAGGTTATGAGGTCACGTCCGTCGACAACTATCCATCGGCCCAAGAGCTTCTTGCCGCGGGCGATTTCGACGTACTGTTTGTTGATATACTGCTTGGCACTGAATCCGGGATTAATATTTTAAGGCATGTATCTGAAAAAAAGCTGAGATGCCTGGTCGTGATGATAACGGGAGAGCCCAATATCGATACGGCCACGGATGCCCTTCGCCTCGGTGCATTCGACTATATGATGAAGCCTGTCAGGCACGATGCCATCATCCGTGTGGCCGGGCAGGCGATGCGCCATAAGCAGCTACGAGATGAGAAAGAAGCCCTTGAAAAGGAAAAAGACCAGTACAGGCTAAACCTTGATGCAATTTTTAAAAGCGTGCGCGAAGCCATCATTACCATTGATACCCGGATGATAGTGATCAATGCAAACTGCGCTGTTAATAAAATTTTCCAGGCAGCCCCCGGTGAAATGGTGGGCAGGCATCTGTATGCTTTTGCCACCGAGTCGCAGAAAGCCTGCCTCTCGATAATTGAGAACACACTTGCCACACAGGAACCCCTTGATGAATATGCTGTGGAATGGATCAGCCCACACAATGGCCCGGAAACTGTTATTTTAAACTGCGCCCCTTTTTTTAACCACTGCAGCACATTTTTGGGCGCCGTGCTGACAATTCGCAAATTGCCGACCATGAATCAGGTGGCCCGGCTGCGGGATAGCCGGAGTGGCTTTGACAGAATAATCGGCAGAAGCAAAAAGATGCAGGTCATTTACAGTCTTCTTGAAGCCCTCGCCCCGGCAGACACAACCGTGTTGATATCAGGTGAAAGCGGCACCGGCAAAGAGCTGGTGGCTGATGCGCTGCACAACATAGGCAATCGCAGCGGCAAGCCCCTGATCAAGGTAAACTGCTCCGCCCTTTCCGAGCACCTGCTCGAAAGCGAGCTGTTCGGCCATGTAAAGGGAGCTTTTACCGGCGCTATAAAGGATAAAATCGGCCGGTTTCAGATGGCCAACGGCGGAAGTATTTTCCTTGATGAGATCGCCGATATATCGCCTGCAATCCAGCTGAAACTGCTGCGAGTTTTGCAGGAAAAGCAGTTTGAACGGGTAGGTGATGCCGAACCGGTTAGTGTCGACGTGCGAATCATAGCCGCCACCAATCAGCGTCTGTATGAAAAAGTGAAAGACGGCGGCTACCGCGAGGATCTATATTACCGGATCAAGGTGGTTGAAGTCCTGCTGCCGCCCCTGCGTGAACGCCTGGAAGATATACCCCTTTTCATTGATCATTTTATCGGACTGTTCAACAGCAAATTCAATAAGCAGATCAGGGGTCTTTCACAGGATGTCCTGCAACGGTTCATGACATACCGCTGGCCCGGCAATGTGCGCGAGCTTCAGCATGCGCTGGAGCACGCATTCATAAAGTGCACCGGTCCCATCATAGCATCCGATCATCTGCCCCCGGAACTGCTGAATCCTGAGCGTGATGATAATGACCGGGAAGTGATATCAAGCGGCGCAGCATCAAAAGATACTATTATCTCGACGCTGGAGAAAACCGACTGGAATGTTGCCAAGGCTGCCCGTATGCTAAACCTCAGCCGGCAGCATCTTTATAAAAAGATGAAAAAGCTTGGCATCGATATCTTGCGACAGGGCTAGGGGTGGTAAGGGTTCAAGGTTCAAGTTTGCAGGGGCATACATGTGTGTTTGCCCTAAGGCTCAAAATTGTTGATCGTTAATAGTCAGCACCAATGTTCTTGCAAGGAGTGAAGCAATGAAAAGAAGACAGGCCTTAATAATTCTTGTGTCTATTGTGGTGTTGTCGAGCCAGGGGCTGGCGGCTGAAAAAAAATATCAGCGGACCGCAGAAAAGTACTCTGTACCTGATGTCTCCCTCGTGAACCAGGACGGAAAAAAAATTCCCTTCAAAAGCTATCTGGAAACAGACAAGCCGGTGATGGTCGAATTCATCTATGCCACCTGCACCACGATCTGCCCGGTTCTTTCTGCCGGTTTTGCTAATCTGCAGCGAAAAATGGGCGCCGATGCTGTAAAGATTCGGCTTATTTCCATCTCCATCGATCCGGAGAATGACACGCCGCAAGTTATGAAGGATTATTTAAAAAAATACACCGCCAGCCCGGGATGGGATTTTCTGTCAGGCAAGCGGGAGGATATCGACTCCGTGATGCGGTCTTTTGACGCATATGTGGCAAACAAGATGTACCACCTGCCGCTGACCCTGATCCGTTCGCCTGCCGACGGCTCATGGGTGCGCATTAAGGGGCTCATGGGAGCCGCCGACCTGCAGGACGAGCTTGCGCAAATCACTAAATAATTGACTTGTCATTAGATATGCCGTGCACCTACATATAAAATTCTGAATGCGACTTCCATCGGCATAATTATAAAAAGATTCGCTCTGACTTATTGCATAATTATCAAAACAGCAGGATAGAAAATGAGCCCTATAACTATTAGATTGCACATACGAGTGCTCCGCACCCTATTGAACAGCATTGCTGTTCTGGCATTTTTTTTCTGTTCTGACGCTGCTGCAGCCGAAAATCAACAAACCGCAGTGGAGGGCCCCACACGGGAAAAACTCGTGCAGCTTGGTGAGCGGATGTACCGCGAAGGGCTACTGCCGTCGGGAAAACCGATCACTGCCCTTGTTCAGGGAGACATACCTGTTGAAGGAACCACTTTCACCTGCGTGAGCTGCCATGTCCGCAGCGGTATCGGGTCCTATGAGGGAGGCGTCGTAACGCTGCCGACCAATGGAGAAATACTGTATCGGCCCTTCAAGGATGTGCGGCGATTTGTCACGCCCGGCGTGGGTATGATCCCCTATTTCAAGCTCCCCAAAATACAGGCGCCACCCCGGCCCGCCTACACTGATACTACGCTTGCAACAGTGCTTCGTACCGGCATCGATCCGGCGGGAAGACAGCTTGATTATGTCATGCCACGCTATCAGCTGAGCGACCCGGATATGAATATTCTCATCTTCTACCTCAAGGCACTCTCCGCGCAAACTTCACCGGGCGTAACCGATACGACCATACGTTTTGCTACAGTCATTACCGAAGAGGTCAGCCCGAAGGAGCGGCAGGAGATGCTCTCTGTTTTGAATGCTATCGTTATTGCCCGCAACAATGCCGGAAAATCGAAGATGGACAGTCAGCTACCGCGCTGGGCCGGTTTTTCCGAAGACCTGAGCCGGTCTCGCCGCAAAATATCGCTGGCGGTCTGGGAGCTGAAAGGCCCTCCCGGAACCTGGCGCAGCCAGCTTGAGCAATACTATCGAAAGGAGCCCGTATTCGCCCTTCTGGCAGGGATAACCACAGGAGAGTGGAAGCCTGTTCATGAATTCAGCGAGGCCAATAAGATTCCCTGCCTTTTCCCTATCACCGATTTTCCGGTCATCTCATCCACGGACTGGTATACGCAATATATCTCCAAGGGCTATTATCAAGAGGGAGAAGCTGTTGCCCGCTTTCTCGGAAACATGGAAGATCTTTCCCCTGAGAAGGCTATAGTGCAATTATATCAGGACACGCGAGAGGGCCGTGCACTGGCAGATGGTTTTCGTGAAACATGGAAAACGTTCGACCGTCGCCAGCCTGTTGACTGTGTTATTAAAAAGGGAAACCCGGTTACAAAAGAATATCTTCTTCAGAAGGCACTTTCAAAAGAGAAGTCCGCAATCCTGCTTCTTTGGGCAGGGCCTGAGGCATATGCTGCTCTGGAGGCAGTGGCAGCAGATGCGAACAAACCTGATATGATCTATCTATCATCGAGCCTTCTCAAAGATGGCTTTCTTGCCGTTCCTGAAACCGTCAGGGCCTTCACCTATATCACCTATCCCTACAGGCTGGGCTTAGAAATAACTCCGGGTAAGGATCTGGGCAAAGGTAGCATGGGGGTGAGAAAGGACGCTCCCGTGCCGGTAGCAACCCGCAATGTGGCTCAGAAAACTGGTTCATCACAATCCCTGTTGCCGGAAATTTTCATGATGATGATGACCAATTTTTACCGCGACTATATGCTGGACATCATCGGCATGTGCGGTGACATGAAAGACTCCCCCTATGAGCGGCTCAGCTTCGGGCCCGGTCAGCGCTATGCCTCAAAAGGCTGCTATATTGTCCAGCTGACTCCCGGGGCCAATCCAGCGGTAGTCAAAAAAAGCGACTGGGTGATTCATTGATGCTTTGCAAAGTCTCTGTAAGATTGTAAGACTGCCGGGCAATGGATTTTGTTTGATTATGGCGTTGTTCAATACTGATAATAATCGTAAACTCTCAAAAAAGGCGGTACGCATGAAAACAACATCTGCATTCATCATTTGGCTCTGCCTTGTATGCGCAACGGCAGCCTATGCCGCTGATACGGTGCCTGTTGCCGGTGAAAAAGACAAATGCCCTGTTTGCGGTATGTTTGTAGCCCCGTATCCCGGATGGACAGGAGTTATCGTACTCAAGGACCTGTCCGCGCTCTTTTTCGACGGCCCGAAAGACCTCTGCACCTATTACAACAATGTAGGCAAATACAGCCCCGGACGGAGTCGCTCCGACATCGCTGCCGTTTGGGTTAAGGATTACTATGCTCTTACCTCCATCGACGGGATGAAGGCGTTTTATGTCATCGGCAGCGATGTTCTCGGGCCTATGGGCAGGGAGCTTGTTCCGTTCATGAAAGAATCCGACGCCGCCACATTTTTCAAAGATCATAAAGGCAGCAAGATACTGCGGTTTGGCGACATAACTCCGCAGGTTATGAAATCACTTGAATAGAAGGGGGATCAACCCCGCTGAAAATAAATTTTTCGGCATAGATGAGCCCGACCATGCGCAAGTCTAACATTTTTATACTCATTACCTGCTTCAACCTGGCGCTGCTACTGCTGCTGGCTGCCCATGCCCGTCTGGGTAAACAGAATGCAGAAGTCCCCCAGGCCGTTTGCGCCGGGATTGTAAAAGAATTACAGCTTACCGACCTGTGCCTTTTCACTGAAGCGCGCTATACCCGTCATCCATCAATGGCCGACTTTCATGCACCTTTCCAGGACCACCCCGGCGCGCTTGACCATTTTCCTTCAGGCTCGCTGGTAAGCCCTCCCCGTTTTTCGCACGAGGGCCTATGAGCGGACTGCTGGCGCGCCACCGCAATATTATCGACTTTGCCCTGTCTTCGCTGCTGCGGCGCAAAGCAAAAAATATTTCCCTCCTGGCAGTGTACACGCTCATCGTGATTATCATCGCCTCGTGCATGCTCTTCATCAACGCACTGAAGCAGGAGGCTGCCGCCGTGCTTAAGGATGCCCCCGACATGGTGGTGCAAAAAATGGTCGCCGGCCGGCATGATCTGATGCCGGTCAGCCGTGGGGAAGTGATCGGCGGCATCACCGGCGTGCGCGGCGTCACAGCCCGCTTGTGGGGCTATTATTATGATGCTGTGACCAGGGCCAACTACACGCTGACCGTGTCTGACGGCGGGCAACCCGCGCCGGGATCAATCTACATTGGCAGCGCAATCGCACGGCTTACGGGTTTTTCGCAAGGTGACCTCATGCCGCTTCGCACCTACAAGGGCGAGTCTAAGCTGCTGCAGGTTGTGCGGGTGCTGCCGGCTGAAGCAGAGATTGTATCAGCAGACCTTATAGTCTTATCGGAAAAAGATTTCCGGGAGCTATTCAACTTTCCCGCAGGCTTTGCCACTGACCTGGCTGTGTCCGCAGGCAATCCCCTGGAGCTTGCAACCATTGCAGCAAAGATCGTGCATCAGTTCCCCGACACCAGGCCCATTATGAAAAGCGAAATGCTACGCACCTATGATTCCATCTTTGACTGGCGAGGCGGCATGATTGTCGTCATGTTTGCCGTGGCGGTTCTTGCCTTCATCATATTCGCCTGGGACAAGGCCTCCGGCTTATCAGCCGAAGAGCGACGCGAGATCGGCATCCTTAAATCCATCGGCTGGGAAACGGCAGATGTGCTGCTGTTGAAATTCTGGGAAGGCGCCATCATCTCGCTTACAGCTTTTCTGTGCGGGGCAACCGTAGCCTACTGCCATGTCTTTTTCTTTTCCGCATCGCTTTTTGAGCATGCCCTGAAAGGCTGGGCAGTGCTCTATCCCCAGTTCCGGCTGGCGCCTTCCATCAATGCCTATCAGCTGACCATCCTGTTCTTCCTCACGGTGGTGCCCTACACGGCAGCCACAATCATCCCTTCCTGGCGGTCGGCAACGGTCGATCCCGACAGTTCCATGAGGTGAGCTTGTGATAGAACTCTGCGCCATAACCAAGAGCTTTGCCGTGGGTCTGCCCTACCAGCTCACCGCCGTGCGCGACGTGAGCCTTGTCATCGAGCAGGGGCAGTTCGTGGTCATCAAGGGGCCGAGCGGTTCGGGCAAGACCACCCTGCTTACCCTGATCGGGTGCATGGCCCGGCCCACGTCGGGCAGGATCATGCTCAGAGGGCTTCCGCATCCGGGCCTGCCCGGCTCAGCGGATTCGGCAGAGGTTGAAATAACAAGCCTTCCCGAGCGGTTTCTCACCGCCATCCGCCGTGCAACCTTCGGCTTCATTTTTCAGCATTTTAACCTTGTGCGGGGCATCACGGTGCTCGAAAATGTCATGCTCCCGGCCTACCCTACCGGCGAACCCTATGAATTGTTCCGAAGCCGTGCTCTACAACTGCTTGAACTTTTTTCCATATCCCGCCATGCTGCAACACCGGTCGACCGGCTTTCCGGCGGCGAGACCCAGCGGGTGGCAATTGCCAGAGCCCTTATCAATAACCCCAAAGTCATTATCGCAGATGAGCCGACAGCCCATCTGGACTCAGGCCTGTCATCGGAATTCATGGAAATACTGAGCACTTTTCAGGCCCAGGGTAAAACCGTTCTGATCGCAAGCCACGATCCCCTGGTCTATGAATCAAGCATTCCCGACATGGTGGTCCAGATGCGCGACGGCGCCATAACCGGCATCACGAGGCAACAATGATTGTCCAGCCTGCAGCCCTGGCCCTCATTGTTGCCGCGCTGCTGACGGGCTTCATGGTACTGTATGCCGGCTGGTACGGAGTAAGGATTCTGCTGCACTGGGACATGCGCAGCGGCAGCGAGCTACAATTGAGCCTTGAGAGGCGAACCTATCTGATCTCCGCCATCGTGAACTTTGCACTTATCTGCCAGCTGCTCTCCCTGCTGCTCTTCATTTACACCGCAGATGCCCTCCACAGCCTTTTTATCGGCGCCATGTGCGCGGCAGGAACCCTCCATGTCAACGGCTTCGGCTATCCCGTGCTTGCGCTGAAAATTGTCAATTTTCTTCTTGCAGGGCTCTGGCTTATCATCAACTATGCCGACACCCAAGGGTATGACTACCCCCTCATCAGGGTTAAATACAGCCTGCTGCTTGCAATGGTTCCGCTGGTGCTGCTTGAAAGTTTTTGTCTCATTGCCTATTTTGCCGGGCTCCAGGCCGATGTTATCACCTCGTGCTGCGGCAGCCTCTTTAGCCTTGATCGGCCCGGTATCGGCGGGGATCTGGCAGGCCTTCCGGACCGCTCCATGGCAATTGCCTTCTACTGTAACATGGCCGCAACCGCCGCCTGCGGAATTATTTTCTTAGTCAAAAAGCGCGGTGGATATCTGTTTGCAGCGCTGAGCAGCATGGGCTTCATTAGTGCCATTGCCGCGCTGGTGTCATTCTTCTGCCTTTATTTCTATGAGTTGCCGACACATCACTGTCCGTTCTGCATCCTTCAGAGCCAGTATGGCTATGTGGGGTATCTGCTCTACGGCTGCTTGCTTGGCGGCGGGGTGGCAGGTTTGGGGGTGGGTGCGCTCATGCCGCTGCGGGGCCGGGGAAGCATGGCTGCAGTCATCCCAGTTCTACAGCGCCAGCTCATGGCTGCGGCCCTTGTGCTCTATCTCATTTTTACCCTGGTAGTTTCCTGGCCTGTGATATTCTCTTCCTTCAAGCTTCTTTAATAAGTAAAATCCACCAAAAATTGTCGCCTAGCGACACATGTGTAAGCAACAGCAGTGTAAACTGTTACTCTGAAGACTACAGCCATTCTGCCTATAACCGCTCATAGATCAATGCAACTAGCTAATAAAACTCATAAAAAAACCAACAGCGTTTAACAACGTCTATGGCACGTATTTTGTAATGAATATTAATAGAAGGTATAATACGTATTACTGAGATGATAAAGACATGGATACGAAAACCGGCAAATCAGAGATTCTTGTTGTTGATGATGAAAAAAGCATACGGGTAACACTTAAGGAGTTTCTGGAAGATGAAGGGTTCATGGTGACCACTGCAGATTGCTTTGAACAGGCAATGCAGATTCTGGCGGAAAGGGACTTTGATGTTGCTGTTATTGACAGGATATTGTCAAACGGACATAGCGGTATTGAAATTATAGAACATATAAACACGGCAAAACCTCTATGCCAGAAAATTCTCATGACAGCATATCCCACGTTTGAATTAGCACAGGTTTTACGCAAAAACGGTTGTTGTGATTATCTGATAAAGCCAGTTGCTCATGGCGATATTTCTTTTGCTGTAAAAAAGGCCTCGCAGAAATGCATTCAAAAAAGGCTGGAAAAAGCAGCTTATACTTTATAGCAAACTTAGTAATGGCTGTGATGGTATCATATTTTTATTACAGCCAATTAACCATCGACCTTTTTTATTCGGGTAATTATGCTATAATTAATTTAATATCTAAAATATTCAAAAAACAAAACACTCATAAAAGGAGGAACATCATGGAACGGTTTAAATTTAAGCAATGTTTGATACTTTTTCTACTGCTGACAGCAGCAGCGCTTTACTGGGGGATTGACCAGGGTCTGGCTCAATCACAGGAAAGCAGCGCTTCAAACCCACTTGAAAATTACATTAACAAATTAAGTATTACTCCTGCAGAGCGGCAGGAGGCGGCAGAGCGAGCCGCCGCAGCCCGGGCAGAAGCGGCAGCCGCAGCGGCAGCGGCAGAGAACGCAGTGGACGGAATTGCTGCACCGCTTAAAGCGCCTTTAGTTCCGGTGCCCGGCGGAACGCCTGATTATTTCGGCATTTACCCCAATTATGCAAACAGCCCGATCATTCGTAAATTTGTGGATAAACTGCCGGGGCTCGGTTCTTCAAATGCCAATTTACTTGGCCAGTATATCCCGATAGCCATCGCAGATAATACCACCTACCCGGGATCTGATTATTATAAAATAGGGGTGGTTGAGTATAGCGAAAAAATGCATTCGGATCTGCCTGCCACCAAGCTGCGGGGCTATAAGGATCTTGCAACCGGCGCTGCCGCTCAAGCCCATTATCTGGGGCCTATGATCATAGCCAAAAAAGACCGGCCGGTTCGCATCAAGTTTTCAAACCTTCTTGCCACTGGCCTTGCAGGCAATCTTTTCCTGCCGGTTGACATTACCTCCATGGGCGCAGGCACCGGCCCTTTGTCTCCTACTGAGCTCTACAAGCAGAATCGCGCAGTCCTTCATTTCCATGGCGGCGTCACGCCGTGGATCAGCGACGGCACGCCACACCAGTGGATAACACCCGCGGGAGAGACGACACTGTATCCCAAGGGCGCAAGCCAGCAGAATGTTCCCGACATGCCCGATCCGGGCGCGGGAGCGGCAACCTATTATTATACCAACCAGCAGAGCGGTCGCCTGATGTGGATTCATGACCATGCCTACGGCCTCACGCGCCTGAACGTGTATGCAGGAGAGGCTACAGGATACCTGCTTACAGACTCTGTCGAAGACGGTTTGATCGACTCGGGGAAAATCCCCGGCGCTGGCGCAGGCGTGTACCGCTACGGCATTCCTCTGATTATACAGGATAAAACTTTTGTCGATGCCGCCAAAATACCCGAACAGGATCCAACATGGAACTGGGGCAGCACACCGGGAACTGCGCATACCGGCGATCTCTGGTTTCCCCATGTTTATATGACCAATCAAAATCCCTGGGATGATAGCGGTGCAAATGCCATGGGCAGATGGGATTACGGCGCCTGGTTCTGGCCACCGGTGACAACGCTTGCCCATATGACGGTTCCCAATCCCTACGCTGCGCTGCCCGGCGAACCCCCTGAAATCCCGGGAACGCCCAATCCGTCCCTTGTCCCTGAGGCCTTCATGGACACGCCGATTGTGAATGGAACGCCTTACCCTTTTCTGCCGGTTGAGCCTAAGGCTTACCGCTTCCGCATACTGAATGCCTGTAATGACAGAACACTGAATCTTCAGCTCTATATAGCCAATCCGGACAACGTGACGGAAGTTAAAATGGTCCCTGCAGTTCAGACCGCAGGTTTCCCCGACACCTGGCCCACAGATGGGCGATCCGGCGGTGTGCCCGATCCGGCAACCGCAGGCCCGTCGATGATACAGATCGGCACAGAAGGCGGCTTCCTGCCAGCTCCGGTGGTGCTGCCGAACACGCCAGTCGGTTATAATTACAACCGCAGAGATATCGTGGTCTTAAATATCACCAATCATACGCTTATGCTGGGACCGGCAGAGCGGGCTGACGTCATCATTGACTTCTCCGGCATTCCGAGCGGCTCCAAAGTTATTCTCTACAATGATGCGCCTGCTCCCGTGCCTGCATTTGACCCGCGCCTGGACTACTACACAGGATCAGACAATCAAACCTCGACAGGTGGCGCACCACCGACGCTTGTTGGCTTTGGACCCAACACACGAACCATTATGCGCTTTGATGTAGCCGGTTCTGCGGGTGCCGCCTTTAATCTGGCCGGTTTGCAGACAGCCTGGCCAGCAGCATATACCGCGACCCAGCCTCCGCCCATAGTGCCACAAAAAGCCTACGGCGCGGCTACCGATACATTTGCAAGAATCCAGAGCACCGCGCTGACCTACACGCCCATTGGCTCGACAGTGCCGGTCACAACTCCGCTGCAGCCCAAGGCCATTCAGGAGCTATTTGAGCTTGATTACGGGCGCATGAATGCCACGCTTGGAGTCGAGCTGCCGTTTACCAATTTCAATACCCAGACGACACTGCCCTTTGGCTATATAGATCCGCCCACAGAAACACTTCTCAATGGAGCTGTGCAGATATGGAAGATTACGCATAATGGCGTTGACACTCATCCCGTACACTTCCACCTGTTTAATGTACAGCTTGTGAACCGGGTCTGCTGGGACGGCGCCATACGGCCGCCCGAGCCCAACGAGCTTGGCTGGAAGGAAACCGTTCGGATGAACCCGCTGGAAGATGCAATCGTAGCATTAAAGCCCGTTGCCCCGACACTGCCCTTCGCCATTCCCGACAGTCATCGCCCTCTTGATGTGACCAGGCCGATAGGCTCCGTAATGGGGTTTGCCAATCTTGATCCGCTTACGGGCAACCCGATTGTAGTCACCAATGAAATGACGAATTTCGGCTGGGAATATGTCTGGCACTGCCATATTTTAGGCCATGAAGAGAACGACTTCATGCGGCCCATAGTATTCCAGGTTCCCCAGCTTCCGCCCAGCGCGGCCACCGGCCTGACCGCAACCGCAGTCGGGCAGCGGCAGATAAATCTTGCATGGACAGGCACTGCAGCCAGTAAGACCGTCGGCTTCCGGATAGAGCGCGCAACGGGTGCAGGGGCTTTCTCCGCAATAACAACAGTGCAGGTAAACACTACGACCTTTAGTGATACGACTGCTTTGCCCGGCACAACGTACTTGTATGTGGTGTATGCCTTTAACGCCGCCGGCGACTCGCCTCCGTCTAATATTGCAACTGCAACAACATTTCCTCCGCCACCGACCGCGCCTTCCCGCCTGACAGCCACGGCAGTCAGCACCGGACAGGTGAACCTCACCTGGAGAGATAATGCCAACAATGAAACCGGCTTCCGGATAGAGCGCGCCACCGGCGCAGGTGCTTTTGCACTGCTGACTACAGTAGGGGCAAATGTGGCCTCCTACGCCGACATGACAGTTTCTGCGGCAACCACCTATTCCTATCGCGTGCTTGCCTATAATTCTGCGGGCAACTCGGGTTTCTCCAATACGGCCACGGCAACAACACCTGCCGCTACGCCGCCTGCAGCGCCGACGAGCCTGACGGCAACATTAAACCCACTGAGCTCTTCACCGCCCTCGACAGTGCTCAGCTGGATCGACAACGCCAACAATGAAACCAGCTTTTCCATACAGCGGGCAACCAATGCCGGCTTCACAGCAGGGCTGACGACCTTCACAGTTGGCGCCAATATAACGACCTATACCGATGGCCCACTTGTGCTGAATACCACCTACTATTACCGGGTGAAAGCCGTTAACAGTTTCGGCAGTTCGGCCTACACAAACAATGCATCGGTCACTACGCCAAGTGTTCTGCTGCCGGCCAACCCGACGAATCTGGCGTTTGTCTCGTCGACCATACTGTCCATAACCATTTCCTGGACAGATAATGCAGCCAATGAGCAGGGCTTCTACGTCTTCAGAAGCACCACCGGCGCAAACGGCGCATATACTCTTGTTGGTACAGTACTGCCCAAACTGGCTGCTGCGCCTTCAACTGTTAGCTTTACAAATTTACTTTTAACCCGTGGGACAACCTACTGGTATAAGGTGAGGGCATATAATTCTGCAGGCTCATCAGCTTATACCAACATACTTGCTGCTGCAACGAAGCCATAAGCGTTGCACGAAGCGCTCTTATGCCGGGAGGGAACCCCCCTCCCGGCATTTTTTAATTTTTTAACAACTTCAGCAAGTATCTTAAGATGTTTATCAATGCTGGATTCATCTTCTTTGAACAACACTCTAAAATGTGCGCTACGATATAACTTCCTCAGTCGGGTCCGATGTTTTCTTCGCACTGCTCCTTCTTGGTGTTTTTTTAACTGACCTTAAGCCAGACTACCAAAAACATAAAAGAACCACAGTGTAATATCATCTTGTCGACCCAGGCCTTGAAGTTTTTCTCACATGTGGTATAAATTTAATATATAAATCTACAAAAATAGTATATTTAATAAATGAATAATTATTCTTGCCTCATTGGAGCAGGTGCATGGGAAATAAACCTACGAAATTATTTTTTAGCCTAATCATGGTTTTGATAATTGCGGTTACCTGCGCAGGCTGCAAAAAAACAGAGGCGCCAAAAAATCATAGTAACGAAAAATGGCTCAATCCCTTATATAATCCCGGACCCGGCTCCCACGGAGGTATTGTGCAAAAAATGGGCGGAACAACACTCTGCTCTGTATGCCATGGCAAACAGTTGCAGGGACAAAACGGTACACCCGGCTGCGCCACCTGCCATTTCGGCCCTGACGGCAACCGCTCACCAAATCCCTCTGTCTGGCAGCATGGCACAATCCCGCATGCCAGCCTCGCACCCTATCAGGCTGTCTGCAATGCCTGCCATGATCTCTACAGATCATATGCTCTCGGGCCAAAAACCTGCCATAACTGCCATGAAGGGTCAACCGCCCCGCATCAGACCGGTCAGCCCTGGCTTGACCGCAAGAGCGCCGATTTCCATGGCGCCAGCACGCTTCAGTGCAGCTCCTGCCATGACCAGACAACAAAATGCGCCACCTGCCATTTCGGCCCGACAGGCAGCAAAGTGCCCCTGGGCTCTAACTGGCAGCACGGCACAATCCCGCATGAAAGCGTAGAATCATATCAGGCGGTCTGCAACCAGTGCCATACCCTTGACCGCAGCTACGGCAACGGTCCCAATTCATGCCACAACTGCCATGGCGACGGATGATGAACCCCACATGGCAGTGCCACAACCCACCTGCTGACAGAGGCCGAGTGCCAATACCCGCTTGAATCATGCTATCGGCTCTCATCCGAAGGCATGACCTGCTCGAACATCAGTTAATGAAAATACTTTTCCTTTGACAAGCTGTCTTGAATTAAGTACTTTTTTTATTCATGGGAGTACACAAGGTGGAAAAATTTGTTTTTATATCAGTAGTGCCCCCCCTGTTAAATTAATCAATCAAGTTGCTATCACTGCATGGCTTGCTTCCGATGCACATGCATTATAAAATGAGGTGTTCAATAATTCGGTTATGGACAAAATTCCAGTAACAGTAATTATTCCAGTAAAAAACGAAGGACACAATTTAGCAGGCTGTTTAAATTTGCTAAATGATTTCGGTCAGATAATTGTGGTTGATTCTGACAGCACCGATAATACTCCTGCGATTGCCCAGCAATTTAAAGTTGAATATTATCGTTTCCATTGGAATGGTCAATTTCCAAAAAAAAGAAATTGGGCATTAAGGAATTTATCCATTACTTATGACTGGGTTCTTTTTCTTGATGCAGACGAAAGCTTAACTCCCGCTTTTATTAAAGAGCTCCAAGATAAAATATTATCAAAAGAATATTTTGCTTATCGGGTTTATTACCTTAATTATTTCATGGGTAAATCACTTAAATTTGGAGACAGGATGCAGAAGTTGCCTTTATTTAAAAAAGGCTTTGGGGAATATGAAAAAATAGCAGAAGATTATTGGTCACATCTGGACATGGAAGTGCATGAACATCCGATTATTCAGGGGAAAGTCGGCAGGTTTAAAAATTGCATCATACATAATGATTACAAAGGCCTGGAACACTATATTTCAAAACATAATGCATATTCTACCTGGGAAGCACATCGTTATGTGCAGCTAAATAAAACGAAGGGGGCTAACCTCACTTTTCGACAAAAGATGAAGTATCAGTTATTGGAATCAGGATTTCTGCCAGTCATTTATTTCTTCTTTTCATATTTCATAAAATTGGGTTTCCTAGATGGTATGTCTGGATTTTATTTAGCTCGATACAAAGCACATTATTTTTTTCAAATCCAAACTAAAATAAAAAGCCTTGAATACGAACACCCTGCATAATGTAATGGTAATCTTCACCGTCAAACTGTCATAACGGCTCATTACAGGATTTGTGATTATTACACTGTCTCTCTGTGGAGAGGTACGAACCTCCGGTGGCGGGTTCCCACGGGGCGTCGGTATGGGAACAGGCTGCGATTGAATCCCAAGCCGAGTTCAATCCGCACGAGTTTATCATCATTGCAAAACGTCAGTGAAAATGAACATAAAAAAACCCCTCCCGCGAGGTGTAAACCAGCGGGAGGAGGATGCCGGTTCAAACCTGCGGGAGGGGGTTATATTGTTAGAGAGAGTGAAACCCCTGTTTTATCTGGCTGCTCACTGCATAGTAAAAGACTTAAACTGGCCGTCGGGCTGCATCTGAAACCCGCAAGCGCTGCTATAGGTGTTTAGCCACCACCAGTTGGTTGTGCCAGAGGGGAAGGATATGTTAAATCCCTTGCTACAGGTTCCTTCATTGCAGCCAATCTCTGCATCCACCCACTGGTTCAACGCAAGGTAACCCGCGCTTGTCCATACCTGAATATTGTACCACTCGGCTCCCGAGTCACTGAAGCTAAAGGTCGGCTTTGTGCCTGCAGTAAACGCATTACCGTTGGGCGCTGTAAGTGTCGGGCCTGCACAACCTACAACAGTGAACTGCTTCCACTTCCTGCCCGGCTGTTCCTGATATCCGCAAGAGTTAAAATTATAGGTATTAAGCCACCACCAATTTCTGCCGGGAGCCAGGGGGAAGCCTACCTGGGTTGAGCAGGTGCCGTCTGAGCAAGACGCAGGGCCTACCCATATACCGGAGGCGCCATTCGCTTGCTCACTCCATACCAGTAAGTTGTACCAGGTGTCAGGGCCTATTTGCTTCCAGGAAAACGTGGCATTCGGTAAAACACCCTCGCCCTTGGGCGCATACAGCGCGTAGGGTGGCGCACAATACCAGGCTGTAGTAATTGTCTGTTCCTCTCCATAGCCCGTGCCTGCCGAGTTGGTGGCATAGGCGCGAATATAATAGGTTGTGTCTTTTGTTAAGCCGGTAATGGTTGTGCTGAAGGCGCCAATCCCGAAGCTGCCACTCTCGGAAAACACAGAATCATTTATTATGCTCGGGGTGCCCGTGGTGTTCCAGCAAAAACCCCGCACTGTGGCATTATCGCCACCGGTTGCGGTTATGTTCCCGCCTGCATCTACTGTGGTGTTATCGTAAGTAAGTACCTCCTGTGTAGTGACAATTGGAACGGTTGCTAATACGTAGTCGTTCAGCACAAACGGATTTTCCGCGCTCCCGTCGCCAGAGGCCACGGTGATGCCGGACTTCAGGTTCAGGGCAGGCACGACGCCGAAGGTGCCGTACTGGGCCTGATATTCGGTGATCGCGCCGGCGGCAACGCGCACGCCGTAGGAAGAGGCGGCATAGGGCGTTCTGAGCCAGTAGGCCCAGTTCTGCGTGGCGCTCAGCCCGGCGTCAACTATTGCGGGCGAGCAGGCGTCAATCGCCTGTTGCGTGGGCTTGCGGCCCGTGCGCGACTCATCTTCTTCAGAGCCGCCCAGCGCCGTGTTAAACCGGACATAGTCATGCCACTCCCGCACATCAAGCAGAAACACTGTGTCGGTTACGCTTTTTGAATAGGCGGCCTCGAAGTTCTGTAGCAGGTTCAGATATGAGGCATCATAAATATGCTCTTCCATGCCGCTGTCTTTTACGCCGCTGTAGGCCACAGAAAGATAGTTCGTGCCGTCAAGCGCGTCAGCGGTTGCAAGCAGACATTTCTGAGCCGTAGGCTGTAGGGCCGCTCGCTCAGCTGAGGAGAAATTACTTAAAAAACCGGCCTCGGCGGCATAGGCATTCTGGCCGCTTGCAATATGATCGGCATCGGGGGCCTGCTGTGTGTAGGAAACCGTGGCGCCTTCACTGTTCAGCCACTCCCGCAGGCTTGAGGTTTCCCAGAAGTTGCTGCCCCGCTGCGTTCTCAGTAGATCGCCCCGGGTGCCGCTCAAATCGCCGTTTGCGTCAAAGGCCTTGAGGCTCAGCACGTTTTCCGCAAGCAGCATATAGCTGCCGTCGTTGTTGAGGTATATCATCCGCCACAGGATCGGGGAGCCCGCGTAAGATCCGAACCGCGCATACTGCCCCGTGCTCATAGCTCCGCTGTGCGCGCTAACGACGAGGTAGATGGTTGATTCCCTCTGTATGTTGTAGTCGCTCAGGGTTCGACCGTCCTCCAACTCTTGGCCGGCGAAGATGAGCCGCTGCTGATCTGGCGAGATGGCTTCCTTCTCCTGGATCTTCGCCTTCACGTTATCGATCGAGTCACTGGCCTCGACCTCGAGCGTGATATTCTTGCCCGCCTGTGTCCTTACGAATATCTGCATGGCGTGCAGGTCCGCCGCAAAGCAGAGCGCGGCTGCCGTCAGCACAACCGATGCCGCCAGCATGTGCAGCGCCCGCCTCATTACGGAAGCGCTTTTGCGTGGGGTTATTTTTTTTGGGTCCATGTTTCCTCCTTGTGTATTTAAAAAATGTTCAAAGTTCAAAGTTCAAGGTTCAAGGTTCAAAGCCCCGTAGGGCGGGTGAAACCCGCCAAATAATTTATTCGTTTTCGGCAATGGTGGGTTGCACCCACCCTGCCTGCTGGATTTATTTTCTCCCCCTCCCTGTATCCCTCCCACCAGGGGAGGGAAAAGAGGAGAGTTTGCAAATTCAATGAAACCGTCCTTCATAATGTTTTCCATCGTTTTACCTACAGCCTTTTCCCTATTCACCTTGCCTCCAGTGCGTCGAGGCGGACCTTGAGCGCGTTGTTCTCGGCTTTGAGTTGCTTGATCGCTTCGGTGAGCACGGGGATGACTTCGCTATAGGCCACGCTCTTGGTCTGGCGGGCGTCGGTGGCGGTGGAGACGGCCTGCGGCAGCACGGTTTCGACCTCCTGCGCGATGAAGCCGACGTGGTTGCGGTCATCGAGTTTCATCGAGGGGTCAACAGTCTTGTCCCAGTTGAAGGTCACGCCGCGCAGGGCCCCGACAATGGCCAGCGCATCGCCGATCGGCTGCACATCCTTCTTCAGGCGGGCGTCGGAGAGGTTGTTGTAGGCGCTGGTCCCGGCCACTGAGCCGTTCACGTGCAGGGTGTAGCCGGGCGTAGTTGTTCCGATGCCAACGTTGCCACTGCTTGCTATGCGCATTCTTTCGGTCCATCCACCACCAACATACGAAAAGAACTGCATACCTGCGGCTGAACCGCCTTGTATCAAGTCATAATATCCTCCGCCTGTATTACTGAATAGAATACACGAGGCATCTCCTACAGATGGAGCTGAGCTTGCCCTTTGAATATTTACAGCTGTTGACGTTATGCTTCCGTTTACATCTAATGCTGTTGTAGGTGCAGTTGTTCCGATGCCGACGTTGCCGGCTGTGTAATAGGCATCAGTGCCGTTCAGGGTAAAGGGGCTTGCGCCCGTTGCACCCGTGGCGCCTGCTACTCCCTGTATTCCCTGCGAACCGGTTGCCCCTGCCACACCCTGCGCGCCCGTTGCTCCGGTATCACCCTTCGTGCCCGTGGGACCTGCCACGCCCTGCTCACCGGTTGCACCTGTTGCGCCCTGCGAACCCGTTGCGCCGGTTGCACCTGCAGGGCCGGTAGCGCCGAGTTGCGACCAAGCCGAACCGGTATAGGAATAAAAGCCCGGCGTAGTGTCGGTCTGATACACCATCAGCCCCGTGGCCGGGCTTGTGATCAAGTCGCGCTGGGCCAGTGTCATGCGGGGGATGAGCAGCCCCTTGACAATCGAGCTCACATCAAGCATGGCGCTGGCATCGGGCGCTGCGCCGTCGCTGTTCACGCCGATGCTCTGGGCAAGTGCCCCTGTCGTTAAAAGCAGGTTAAGAAGCAGGATGATTCCAAGGCTGTGCAGTTTTTTCATAAACTCCCCTTTCTAAAAAATGTTCAAAATTTCAAAATCGTTGATCGTTGATTGTTTATGGTTTTTTGTTAACAACCAACAACCAACGAACTTGGTTCAAGGTTCCGTAGGGTGGGTGAAACCCACCAAATAATTTATTCGTTTGCATCAATGGTAGGTTGCACCCACCCTGCCTGCTGGATTTATTTTCTCCCCCTCCCTGTATCCCTCCCACCAGGGGAGGGAAATGAGGAGAGTTTTTCAAAAAATGT
>CAIWCT010000083.1 GCA_903911225.1 uncultured delta proteobacterium | reverse complement strand
TCTGGACCGCCAAGGTCAGCGATATTTTAGCAAAGATTGATCGTGCGAGAAAGAAACTCGAGAAAATCAAACCTGGCTGCACTCAACCTCCAACTCGACAACGGAAAGTCAATGCTGCATAACTATTTATGAAACACTACATTAGCAGCTATTAACTTCTAATCATTAGCTGACAAGGGACAAGACATCGTGGACAGAAAAATGCGTCAAAACATTGTAGACAAACGGAATTGACTCAAGCATTTAATAAGATTCTACATGCAGCCATACAAGAATACTGGATTCCAGCTTTCGCTGGAATGACCTCTGTTTAAGCACCTATCAGTTGTTCCGTCATACCTGCGAAGCTTGTCCTCGACCAAATCAGGGATCAGGTACCCATAAATTTTTTGATATTTTTATATGAGCCAATATTTGAAAGTGTCTACGATGTCTTGGCACTTGTCAATTAGCCATTTCACGATCTAACGGACAGAATAATATTGGGCCACCGTTCCCGCTTCTTTTTCTTTAAATGCATAGTTTACAATGGTTGGAGTATAGTATAATCTGAAATAAGAACGCGGGTTATTCTTTTTTGTTTTCAGAAAAACCATCGTCTGCGGCGATGGCACCCTTAAGAAAGCGACTCAAGAACCGCGTGTTTTTTGATGTGCGCCCCTTTCAAGACACAATCAAACCACCCGCTATGCGGGTTCATGTTGGACTTCCGTAAAGTTGATTCCTTTACTAAATTTATTAATTAATGCAACGGCAATTTAGAAATGCATAAGCATCCAGTCTGTTTTATTATTGCAGGTCCCAATGGGGCAGGGAAAACGACATTTGCACAGGAGTTTCTTCCCAGGGAAGCGGAATGCCCGATTTTTGTAAACGCTGATCTCATAGCTGCAGGATTATCTCCGTTTGCACCTGGGCTAGCGGACATTCGGGCAGGACGTTTGATGCTTGAGGAGATTGGCGCGCATGTGGCAAAGCTGGAAAATTTTGCATTTGAAACAACGCTGAGCGGCCGGCATTATGCACGGACATTACCTGATTGGCAAGCAAAGGGGTATAAGGTCAAGCTTGTTTTTCTGAGCCTTGCTGATGTAAAATTAGCAATTGAAAGGGTGCGCGTTCGAGTGAAGCAAGGCGGGCACAATGTGCCGGATGGGGTAATTCGGAGGCGCTATGAAGCGGGCTGGGAAAATTTCGAGCAGCTCTATAAAAACCTGGTTGATTGCTGGTTGCTGTATGATAATTCAGGCAGCAGGCCGATATTGATAGATACGGGAGGAAAAACATGAAAACGGTTAAAGGAACAGTGTGGGAAAAAGACGTGGCGAATGTGAGCGCTGCTTTGCGACGGGCTGCACGACAGGCCAGAAAGAGAGCGCAACAGACCCACACCCCCTTGGTTATTTATGAAGATGGCCGCATAAAACGCAAAATGGTGATGCAAGAAACAAAGTGAAGCTTTCGGCTCTGAATGCGGGCGCATTATTAAAAAAGAGGAAAACGGGAGCGGTTTGTTCATGCTGTTCTCTTTTCTTAAAACAAGAAACGTTTGAAGATAAAAACCCTCAACCGCATAACACAATCAAAGGCTCTTCTATCCCCCAAAAAAAATCAGCCCCCAGTCTGACAATTAAATCAGTGTGTATCCCCGAACCCCGGATAAAAAAACTTTCATTCAGAGCTGTATAAGCGGGAATTCACCGCTATAGTCGTCTTTTATTATCGGAAAATTTCCCATAAAATGATGCGTCAATATCTTTGTTTCCAGCTGGAGTATGACATAGGCAAGGCTGCTGTCGATAAGGGAATAGAAAAACGCACCGCCTTCCAGGGAGCTTTTGTACTCAGAATAGGAATACAGCCAGAGCCCTAACCACATAAGAGATGACTGAAGAGAGACAAGCGGTTTTGCGATGCTGAATGCTTCTTCTGCCGAGATGACGCCGTCTTTGTTGCTGTCAGAGATTTCCGGATGCGAACAGGCAATGGCCATACCTGTTATGAGTGGAAATCCCGTCAGAAAGATTCCCCGCTCAACATAATCCGGCTGTGTAGACATAAGCACAACGCGGTTGCTTCCATTGACATCTCTTGACAGTGGCTGCCGGAGCTTCTTTTTAAAATTATTGGTAAATGCAGCAGCAGCTGCTGCATCGATTTGATTTTGAATGGTGCCCTCCGCCGAGTTTCTATCGGCCAGCCCGCCACTCAGGCAGCAATCAAAAATAAGGGTCATAGCCCTGCAGGTGATCGCTGAAAAATAAAGATTCAGTTCATCATCCGTAAGCATGTTGGCCAGTGCGCCATTGTTCTTTTCAATGTCGTATGGGCAGATTGCTTCGTCATAGGTATCGCCCGGATCCAGCATGCTTTCATCGCCATCGGCATCAGGAACATCTGTTCCATGTCCGCTCCATGAAAAAAGAAAAAAGTCATCCGGCCCCACGATTTCCGCCATATGGCTAAGAGCAGCAGTGATATTTTCTTTTGTGGCATTGTCATTTAAAAGAAGAATGATGCGGCTTTTATCCCAATTTTTTGATTGCAGCAAGGTCTCATACAGCACCAGAAGTTTTTTATCTGAAAACGGCGGGATTGGAAATTTGGGAATGTTATATTTCTGGTTTCCATAGTGTGAGCATGCTGCAATAACTGCGTAATACTGCGGCTCCGAGGATATGGCTGCTGTCGCCTCTTTGCTGTCGTTATTGATTATTACTTTCGTTCCGTTTTCTTTTTGGACTTTCCCTGCGGCAACCGATGGTATGATTGCACTGCCCATGAAAAGAAGGGCGAAGATTATACCTGGTATCCTGATGATAAAGCTGTTTTTTTTCATGGGTCTCCTGTCTGGTACTGCTGTATGGAATTAGTTGTTGAAGCCGATTAATGCCCGGTATGGAAAATATTCTTTTCCTGCCTGTTAATCTGATTGCCTGTCTCCCGCATTAACATGTTTGCCGCAGCGTAAAGCTGCAGCGCCTTTCGGATAAACGTGCTTGATAGCTCATGTGTTCGACTTGCGCAACAGCCAGTCGCAGTTCAATGCCATCCAGTGTTTCGCTATCGGCAGCATCAAGGCTTGGAGGGGCTTTATAATCGGGCAATGTCAAAGGCTGCCCATCGTGAGAAATGGTCAACACCCCTTTGTGTTTGCGGATGATCGCGTTTACCTTGATTGAGGTGCCGCCCGGCAGTGTGCGCTGCAGAAATGTGATGATTTCCTGGCCCGCATTACCAAGCGAAACGAGAGGCGGAATGCGCCATTGCGCCTGGATCGCCTGCTCAACCAGCCAATCAAAAATTTCCGTCTGCTTGCCGCCGGCCATATCGCGTATAACCCACGAATGACTGGCGCTGAAATCCGGGTTTTCCGCAGCAGCATCAGGCGACTGCGCGGAACGTCTGGCGATCAGCACCAGCGCCAGAAACGCCGCGTTGATGCCAAGAAACGGCCATAGTATGGACCACCCGTCCTGAAACTCCGCAGCTAGTGCCGGGACTTTCGCCATTGCAGATTGTGCCCTATCAGGCGTTGCAGCCATTGGCCAGGTGGCAAACAGATTCCAACAGGCAAAAACGGCATAAAATAAACCGAAATAAAATCCAGTGCGGCGAGCAGGCGTCACTGAGGATCGGGCAATGGCCCATCTCGACACGCCCAGCGTAAAGGCCAAGCCAAGCACAACACACAGCGGACTGAAATACTGAGTCCAGGCGGCATTCCACAAAGCGTCCATTTTCAGCCACGGCGCCTCCATGAAAGCCGCCAGCTGTGCCAGTAAATGGCCGCCATTCGCCAGGATATTTGTGCTGAGATACCCGAAATGGCTCAGCAGCAGCAGCGGTATCATGGGCAGTGCGCCCAGCAGCAAAAGTTGCGTTCGTGACACAGTGCCCGAAACCTTAGCTGCCAGGCGTGCAAACGCTGCAAACAGGCCCGAGCTTGCAGCCAGCGCCCCGGCCAACAGAACTGTTTTTAACAAAACCGGATAATCCGAATGCTGAAGCCATGCCTCAAAGGGTAAATGCCCGCTTTGCATCGCATTCAGAAAACAGATAAGTCCGGCCAGAAAGACAATGAACCAGACCACGGCCGGTGTGGCTGCGGATTGCCCTGCTAAATCTTTTGATGGAGCTTCAAACGTCACCCGCAGCGAATTATTCGGACAGCGCTTGACACAGGTTCCGCATAATCTGCAATTAGCCACCGAATCCATGGCAAAGGGCGTCAGCTGCATCGGGCACCCTGCGTACTGCGCATCCGGCACCACGCAGTCTTTCGTTATGCACTCGGCACAGGCTGCCTCATTAGCACGGAGTTTAAAGAATGATGCGCGGGCATATATATGGCTGATGGCGCCCAGCGGACACAGATTCCGGCACCAGGCATTCCCCCGGAAAAACAGCCCGAAAATCATCGCGCCCGACAACATGGTAAGCAGTACTGCTGCGGTTTTTCGAGGTGAATTCATGACAAATTTTATTTCTTCCATCCACAGCAATAAAAAATACGCAATCAGCATCAGCCAACCACTGTGCTGTTTAATAAAATCAGGTACTGCAAGCTGCAATCCGATGGCGCGCTGCGCCCAGGTGCTCAGCAGTGCAAAGGGACAGAAAAAACCGCACCAGATGCGTCCTGCAAACAGAAACAATACGCATAACATTGGCCACCAAAGCAGCCAGACCATTAAATTGGCAGGATTATCTTTATCGGCGGGTCCAAACAATAAGAAGCCCAGCATCGGCACATAAATTAAAATCGTTATCAACTGCAGGACTGTCGGGAACAGTCTGTTTTTAAGTATTTTTGTCAACAAAGTATCCACGCCCAACATGTGAACTCCTCGTGGCCCGCCTGGCTGTCTGCTTAAAAATTCAAAAACCACTCAATTGGTTGCAGTATGAAAAGATTTATTTTGGTGCTGTGGAAACTACCCCCTTTCCATCCGTTCAGTCAATAAAAAAAGTTGCTGATTGCCGCTTGGCAAAGCCTATAAAAACAAAACGGCTGAAGGTGAAAGCCTCAACCGCACGGTGGTAATTTATTTCTTAAAACAGGTGCCTGGTTATTGAGCTACTACAACCGTCACCAATTCCGAATGTAAATTAGGTTGAATTTCAGGCAATAATACACTATGAAATTTGAACATACGGGTTTTCATCAAACACCAATCACAGGAGCAAGAAAACTATGAAAAAGCTGATGGCAATTATTATTTTGACAGGTTTTATTTTTACGGGCTGCGCATCGTATCAGCCTATGGGCGTCATCTATACGAAGGTCTCTGCCGGTATTTCCGCCGGTGGCGGGCCTGTGGCGCATACAAAGGTAGGCACATCTGAAGCTTCATCAATAATGGGCATGGTTGCAACCGGTGATGCAAGCATTGAGGCAGCGGTAAAGAACGGTAATATCAAAACGATTAAGTACGTCGACTATCATGTAGAAAATATTCTTGGTGTTATAGGCAAGTATACCACGACGGTATATGGCGACTGATTTTTCAAACCTGTACAAAAAGAGCCTGCCGCGCAGTAAACGGCAGGCTCTTTTTTATAAGTATTGGATGATTGTCTAGGGTGCTGTTGTCCGATTTTAGTCCCTAATACAGAACAATTAGTCCTTTTCAGCTTTCGCCCACGTGCACTTGAGTTCGCCAGGAGAAAATGTATAGATACTAAGATAACCGTACCGCATCCTTTGATAAAAGTATTTCAGCAGGCTGCAGAAGCGGCTTGTTTTTTTAACCGGCGGAATCTTTTTATATGCGCCCGCATTGCGCTGAAGCGTATCCCACATATCCACATCCATTTGAAGCCCCAGCCAGAAATCCGGTGTTGTATTAAAATACTGCGCTAGGCGAAAGGCGGTATCGGTAGTAATTGACCTCTTTCCGAGTATAATCTCGTTTACTCGCACTCTGGTAATACCGATAGCCGTGGCAAGCTGCAGCTGGGTCATGCCCAGAGGCTCCAAAAACTCATATTTCAATATTTCCCCCGGAGTGGTTGGCCGCCTGTGTTTTGGCAACATGGTGCACCTCGTTAATGGTACTGGGTTAAGTCAAGGTTTACAATTTCGCCGTCTTTAAACTGGAAGCATATCCATCTTCCGCAGCAGCTGGGCACCAAGTTCCGGCGGCACTCTTTTGTGCCTGCCCTTCTGCCGGAAGTCTTCGAGCCATGGCTGGAAAAAAACAATTGCTGCTTGAAAGTGCTGCACAGATACTGTTTTTCAGGGCTCACTGTCAACCATGTCAGGCGCACTGTCAATCATTTCAGTCTGACTGTCAATCATTTCAATAATGTTTAACGCCTGTTCGGAAAAAGGCTCTCCCGGATTTACGGATTGACATTCGTAAATTACAGAGCTGCATTCCTCCCGTGCGCGTTCATACGTACCCTTTTGCAGGTAATACTCAGCCCTTTTAATTTTCGGGTAATGCAGGCAGGGAAAGTCAGCGGATATGTTTCCCCATGCTGTTAGGGGCTCTTGTATACCCAGATGTATCCGGGCAGCGGCAATCACGTACAGATCGTCATAGTCAAACTTAACTGCTTTGGCTCTCAGGGCTTGCGTCAGGGCCTGGCGGTACTGCCGGGAGCGCTCAAGCGCCTGGGCGTATTCCGTGTGTACAGAGCCTGACTCAGCAAGAAAAAAAGCAGCCAGATCCAGATACTTTTTTTGCTGAACAAGGGTCGTTGTTTGGCCTGACTTTGACCAGCAGTAGCTGCCCAGAGCCTGCCTGCCGCCTTCCGCAAGAAAAAGGGCAAGGCATGCGCAGAGAACTGCTTTTACAGCTGCGGTATTTTTAATTACCGCACAGCCGACGGCTGCATCGTCATACCAGATAATCGCCAGGAAAAAACACCAGACAAAAAAAGTAACCGGGACCTGCAGCGGGGAATCGGCAAGGGCAAAGATGCTCAGTGCAAGAAAAGCAAGGCCTGCGGCATGCGCGGAGCGGCTTGCCGAGCAATATGCCTTTTTGAGGGTCAGCACGATAATGGCCACATACGAAACAAAACCGGCTATTCCTCCTTCCGCAAGGGCCTGCAGATAATCATTGTGGATAAAATCAACCTGTGTTGTCGGCATATAGGCGGTGCTGCTGCCGCCGATTATAGTTGCCAGCCCTGCCTGAATGGTTCTGAGCCCCTGGAGCGCGCCACTGCCGACAAGCCAGGTGTCGGGCAGGCCGAGTGCGAGGGCCCGCCATATATACAGCCTTGGCTGCAGCCACTGCAGGAGCTGGCCGTTATACCAGATGATGCCTGCAAGGCACAGCAGCGCGCCGCTGAGAAGAACATATTTTTTGCCGGTTGCGTGTTTAGAGAATGCGGAGAAGCTTACAAACAGCATTACGACGCCGGTGAGCATGCCGGTTTTTGATAGCGAAACAGCTATGCCGCACAGCACCATAAGAAGACAGCCCCCGGCAATCACCTTTTTGAAACGCCCGGGGAAATCAATAAGAGCATAGGCCGCAACCGGTATGGCGGTAACCAGATAAGCTGCTGCCCAGTTGGGATTGCCGAAAGTGCCGGTAATGCCCGGCTCAAAAATATACCCGTCGCTGAACATCCTGTAAAAACTTATCGCCAGAGGAATTGCTGACAGGGCGGCAATGCAAATAAAAGCAAAAAAGGCGCTGTCCCTGTTCTGACGGTCGTACGTCGACCATAGTGAGCCTGCCAGCAGCAGGAATGCAATGCCGGTCAGGAGCCTTGATATTCCCGCAAGGCAAATCGCCCCGTCTGCCCCATCGGTCAACAGCGACAAGGCAAGGCTCGCCGGAAAAACGAAAACGGCAAGTAAGAAGAGTTTGCGTGATGGCAGGCGAAGCTGCTCAATGCTTCTGCAAAGAAGCGCTGTAGCGCAAAAAAGAAGCAGGCAGGCAAAAGCCCATTTAACGACTCTGTACCCGCCTGAAGCGGCAGGCAAGCAAAAAAATGCCAGGCCTCCGAGGAAGCCTGGCAGCACATAGGCTGACAGCCTGCTTAGTTTAAGTGGCATTCGATTATATCACCTGTTCGCTCTATCAGCTTGAACACGGCAGTAGCCGGGAAAATGGGATAATTTATGGATGCATCAGTGCCGGTGAATTTTGCCGTTACATAACCGTTCACAAGGGTAAGACCCTCTGTTCGCGATTTTTCCTTACCAATGGGACATCTTTTGTCACAGGTTATGTCAAAATCAGCTGAACCGCCGGCGCCGGTTGTCACCTGAATAAGCGGGGCCAGATAATTATGCTCCTGCGTGTATTCTTCAAAAGAGACGTTGAGCCCTGCCACCCCTGCCACAGTGCTGCAGTTAAGCGGTGCAAGAGCCGCATCTGATGTTTCGTCCCACGAGCAGGATCGATTGGCAGTGGCCGTATATTGCCAGATATTGCAGTGAATCGATGGCTCTCCGGACAGCAGGAATTTATAGGCGTAGGTCTTTACTCCGTCATCGAGAATATCAATTACTTTCTGGTTCGTATTGCTGGGCTTTATTTTCAGTTTTTTGGCCCCTGAGCCCCAGTGTGACAGTGACGCTGCGGCCTGCACCGTCACGCCGCGCCGCACATTGTTTTGTGCGACTTTCAGCTGAGGTCCCTCAAAGGGCAGGCCCTCAGGCAGGTTGAATGCGTCTATTAAAAAAAGGAACAGCTGCAGTCTGTCAAGTGAGTATTCGTCAACATAGGTGCCGACATCAGGGTTGTTTTTGCTGATGGCTCCGATCAGGTAGCCGGCAAAGTACTCCCGCTCGACAGACCTGTTATTCTCATACAGAGCGATATAGGCATCCATGAGGGCTTTCAACTCGGCAGCGGTTATCTGCCCGGCGCCGGGTTCACGTTCAATCTGCCAGGTTGTGTTGGCGTTAAGGTATGCTGCCACATCATCAAGGGAGTAGTAGGCTTTACCCTGGAAGCTTCTGTAGGATTCTTCTTCAACCAGCCTGTCAGTTATGAAATATATCTGATCGACAGACAGTGTTACGCCGCCCGGGTTTGTGGGTCCGTTGGTGCCCTCATAGTTGATGCCGAGTATATACAGTATGTTTAAAAAGTGCTGCAGAAACGTCTCCTGATCTGGCGGATTCAGGTACAGATCATTGACAATTGTCTTTGCTTCCGTAGCATAGCCCAATCTGTCTCTAGCGCAGGCTGAAAGCATGATTACTGAAAAAAGAAGTGCTGCTAAAAGAGTACAATTCTTCATTTTCATATAAATCTCCAAATAAATATGATAATCTGTATTCCACCCGAAACCAATCTACTTAATATATAGAGAACAGGCTCCTATTTGTCAAGTTATAGAATAGATTTTATAGATTAATATTATGCTTCTGTGAAGATTTTTTGAAGAAGTTTTGCCAATGGCGGAAGAAGAGGAACAGTGTAGTCCTTGTAGATAGCTATTTATTGAGCAAGGGAGTCAGGAAGAATTTTTATACAGAGCGGCTTGCGCACCACCAGTACTGGTGGTGAACAAAGTTTTAAAAAAATCCATGGGGTGCTTCTCCTGCCGTCTGGCAGTCAGCCGAAAACCGGGCAGAATGCTATGAGAAAGCGCGCCATCGGGGAAACGAGTTCCAAAGCAAATTTTTCTAAAAATTACAATATTGCGCAAAGATTAACGAAGTCAAGGTGCTTCCGCATGCAGTTTCAAGCCCAGCGCATGTATAACTTTTAGAATAGTATCGAAACTGGGGCTGCGTTCCCCGGAAAGCGCTTTATACAGGCTTTCGCGGGACAGGCCTGCATCGCGGGCCACCTGCGCCATGCCCCTGGCGCGGGCAATATCTCCAAGCGCTTTTGCAATGAATGCTGCATCCCCGTCAGCCTCTTCGATGCAGGCCTCAAGATATGCGGCCATATCTTCCGGCGTTCGCAGGTGCTCCGCAACATCGTAGCGGGTTGTTTTTGTTTTTTTCATATCGCACTCCTTTTACTCTAAATTACGCGCCAGGCGCAGAGCAGTCTTTATATCTCCGGCCTGCGTCCGTTTATCTCCTCCGGCCAGCAAAATAACTATCGTCCAGCCTCGAATCACATAATACACCCGATAGCCAGGGCCGTAGTCGATGCGCATTTCCGATACCCCTTCCCCAACCGGTTTTACATCACCCGGATTGCCGGCTGCAAAACGCTCGATCCGTGCCTGAACGCGGGCGCGCGCCCGAATGTCACGCAACTCATCCAGCCATTTGGCAAAAATATCTGTCTTGCGAATCTCCAACATAATCACATTGTAGCCAACAGGCTACACATTGTCAATGCCTGTTTAGTGCACTGAAGGGGCATCCAAAAACAAAAAAAGTCAATGTGGCCACTTATGTTTCCTCTGGGAGTTTGTATAATTTGTCCCCTAAATGGCCTGAAGATTTTTTGAAGAAGTTTCGCCAATGGCGGAAAAAGAGTAACGGTTTAGTCCTTGTAGATAGATATTATTGAGCAAGGGAGTCAGGAAGAATTTTTATACAGAGCGGCTTGCGCACCAGCAGTACTGGTGGTGAACAAAGTTTTAAAAAGGCCCCTAAATGGCCGGAGAGAATGTATAGATACTCAGATAACCGTGTACCGAATCCTTTGATAAAAGTATTTCAGCAGGCTGCGGAAGCGGTTTGCTTTTTAACCGGCGGAATCTTTTTATATTCACCCGCATTGCGCTGAAGCGTATCCCACATATCCACATCCATTTGAAGCCCCAGCCAGAAATCCGGTGTTGTATTAAAATACTGCGCTAGGCGAAAGGCGGTATCGGTAGTAATTGACCTCTTCCCGAGTATAATCTCGTTTACCCGCACTCTGGTAATACCGATAGCCGTGGCAAGCTGCAGCTGGGTCATGCCCAGAGGCTCCAGAAACTCATATTTCAATATTTCCCCCGGAGGGGTTGGCCGCCTGTGTTTTGGTAACATGGTGCACCTCGTTAATGGTATTGGGATAATTCAAGGTTTACAATTTCGCCGTCTTTAAACTGAAAGCATAATCTCCATGGCCCGTTGACCGGGATAGCCCACTGGCCTTGGCGGTCGCCGCGGAGCTGATGCAGGTGGTTTGAAGGCGGCGAGCTGATGTCCTTGAGCTCCCGTGCACGGTGAAGCATATCAAGTTTCCGCAGCAGCTGTGCAACAAGTTCCGGCGGCACTCTTTTGTGCCTGCCGTTATGCCAGAAGTCTTCAAGCCACGGTTGGGCAAAAGATTTGATCATTGGTTTAGTGTATCATGCAACGGTACTCGTTGCAAGCAGTAAGTTTTTGAACTGCCGAATTGCTTTATTCATTTACTCATGGATATCCCCTAGTTAATTTTTTTCGATCGTTCCGTCAAATTAAATTAGTGGCTATCCCCGATTAATTAGCCTTCCTGTCAATATAAATTAGTGGCTGTCCCAATACTGTTCGGTACTTTAATTGCAAGAGATCAATGGCAATAAAAAGTCTGTGAACAGGGCACCAAAACAGGCAAAGGATAGCCCAGGGAATTACTTTTTTGAGGCAGCAGGCAATAGTATCCCTACCAGTGTGAAGGCGCAGAAACCCTCCTTACACTGCACAGGGTATTTGTTGAGGTGTTGCGAGCGGATTAAGCGTTTCAATATGCCGGGCAAGTTCATGTTCACTGGCCCAGCCTAAAAAATAGAAAGATAACATTTCAAAAGTTCTTCTTGTTGGTTTCCTGCCAGTCCAGAGAGTAATGAGCATGCTGGCAAGCAGGGCACAATAGACCTGAATGGTCAGTCCGTTAAGGGAGTGGGCCAACAGATGCCTACAGCCAAGGATGCATTTGAACCAGCGAAAGAACAGCTCAACCTGCCAGCGGTAGCGGTAAAGCGCAGCAACGGTTTCGGCTGACAGGTCCATGCGATTGGTAGCAAGCAGCATGCTGTAGTCAGAGTCAGTAGTGCGAAATGTTTTTTTGCTGGAGACTCTGGCTTTACGTGGTACGGCAGAATTGCCCTTATGAAAAATTTCAATAATTCGCATAGGAGTCATGCAGTCAGGCTTTGTTTTTTTACTGCCCAGATGGACAACGCTGTCTCTGGTGACGCCGGCTGACGTATCAGCATCAGTAAGGGGGCGTTGCTCAATAGTATCCCAGGCCGCATTGTCTTTCAGACGCACAACAACAGAGCTGTCTGTATCAATAATATCGCTGAGCAGTTTATACTGGGCATAGCCGGCATCAAGGATATAGAATTTACCGGGAGAGAGAATTTGACGTACTACCTGCTTTTCATTGCCGTTACCATCGGTAATGGTGGCTGCCAGGGGAGTATTGGAGCGAACATCAAACTCCAGATGCAGCTTGGCGGCCCGGTGCTGCTCATCAACCCATAAGGCCCAGAGCATTCTGGGCACTGCGGGAAGCAGCGAGCCGTCAACGGTGACTATGGATTCTTGAATGTCCTTGAGCAGCGGATCTTTCTCAATGACGCTTGCCTGCTGAGCAAGCTGCTGCAGAAGCGGGACTAGCAGTTGCGGATCAAACACCTGTGCTGCCTCTGACAGTGAGCCCAAGCTGGTAGCTTTTACGCCCAGAACAGATTGCACTTTCTCAAGTTTTGAGGCCTGTTGGATAGCCCGCAGGCTGGTAAGAACAGGATTAAAAAAATAGAACAAAATCAGGGCAATGTACTGATCATAATGCAATTGGCGGTTATGATGGGCTTTAATCAGGTGGAATTGTTCAAGGGTGGTGATAAATCGTTTGAAATATTTATAGCCATGGAGATCGGCTTCTTGGACGGGCGGCGTTTTCTTTTTGACAGCAGCCATGATGAGCGATTTTTCTTTTTGTATCGCCCACTATCGGTAAAAACTTAAAAACTTTTTATGGATGCAGAAATCATACCGAACAGTATTGGGACAGTCACCTATATTTATCCCCTGTCCCATTCATCTTTTACATCACCGCGTACACCGCACGTTTTTCCTTTACTGTGAATCCTATTTTGCGTTTCGGCCTGTTTCACCACAGAGTCTCAGAGAGCACAGAGAAGCCCGTAGTCAGCAGGGCTAAGGCTTCTTTGCCAATTGTTTTTTTGAAGAAGGAGGGAGAAAACTCTCCCCGGTAACCACTTTTTTGCCTGTTTTTGATTCCAGTTCAAGCCGTGCTTTTTTAGCAATCCTGCCGCCTGTTTGGCCGGCAACTTTGTTTTCATCCATGCCGGTAGCATTCACGGTTTCGGCAATCTGCCTTGTGGAAAGCTCGGCAAGGGCTGTAAAAATAAGCTCGGCCTCGCTCATGTGATCACGCAGGTTTTGTGTCTTTAACCCCTTTATCTTTTTATGCTCCTGCACCGTCACATCGGACCATTCCTGATGAATTATGTTGGTTAAAATTGCGTATTCCTCTTCTTTGCTTATTTTATGGTCTTTCCAGTAATCGGT
>CAIWCT010000082.1 GCA_903911225.1 uncultured delta proteobacterium | reverse complement strand
GGTCCATTCTTCAAGCAGGCTTCTGTCAGCGGCATTCAACACGAGTGGTTTTTTCATTCCCCCAAACTAACATAGTCACCCAACTATGTCTAGTTATTTAAGATACACTAGACTAGTGAATCAAGAACTCCTTCTCCCCTTGCGGGAGAAGGCCTGGATGAGGGGTGATTTTAAACGCCCCCTCACCTCGAGTCCTCTCCCCCTTGCGGGGGCGAGAAGGAAACATGTCAGGCTCAATTCGCACGTATTGGCCTTGCAGGCACGGAGCATCACTTAACTGTATTCATGTGCAGTATCAAATCAATGACCTTGTGTGAATAGCCCATTTCATTGTCATACCAGGATACAACTTTCACGAAGGTATCGCTCAGCGCGATGCCCGCATCGGCATCAAAAATCGAGGTGCGCGAATCGCCTACAAAATCCGTGGACACGACGGCATCTTCGGTGTAGCCCAGAATCCCCTTAAGCTCGCCCTCGGAAGCTTTCTTCATGGCGGCCTTGATCTCGGCATATGTGGCCGGTTTTGCCAGACGGCAGGTGAGGTCGACAACGGAAACATCGGGAGTCGGCACGCGGAATGCCATGCCGGTCAGCTTGCCGTTGAGCGCAGGGATAACCTTACCGACAGCTTTAGCAGCCCCTGTCGAGGAAGGAATAATATTCTGTGCTGCACCCCGGCCTCCCCGCCAATCCTTGGCAGAAGGGGCATCAACGGTCTTCTGCGTGGCCGTAACTGCATGCACCGTGGTCATAAGGCCTTCCAGTATGCCCCAGTTGTCATTTAATACCTTTGCAATGGGGGCAAGGCAGTTGGTGGTGCAGGAGGCATTTGACACGATGCTCATATCGGCCTTGTAGTTCTTATGATTCACGACCATGACGAACATGGGGGTGTCGTCCTTTGACGGAGCCGACAGGACAACGCGCTTTGCCCCTGCCTTAATATGGGCCTCTGCTTTTGCCTTCTCAAGAAAAAGCCCCGTAGACTCGACAACATACTCGGCGCCGATCTCGTTCCACTTGAGATTTGCCGGGTCTTTTTCCGCGGTAACGCGAATGGTTTTACCGTTGACCACAAGATGGCCGTCCTTGACCTCAACGGTGCCGCTGAATCTGCCGTGTGTTGAATCGTATTTCAGCATATAGGCCATATAGTCAACAGCAATAAGGTCGTTGATGCCGACAATTTCTATTTCCGGTCTGCTGCAGGCAGCACGAAACACTAGACGCCCGATTCTTCCAAAGCCATTAATCCCGATTTTTACTGCCATAACTCGTCCTCCAATAAAGTTTCTCAAACACCATACTCACTGCTACCCTTATGAAAAGCACTTCCCCCTTGCTTTTCTTAGCTCTCTTTTATACAACTAAAGCCCTCAGACACTTTAAGAGTTAAATTAATCACAAACACGGAGCTTTTTCAATGAAAAAAACCGACCAGCTGTTTATAGACATGATCGATATTATCCGCAGGCTGCGCGGACCCGGCGGCTGCCCCTGGGACCAGAAGCAGACACCTCAGGATGTGAAGGCATATCTGATTGAAGAGCTCTATGAACTGCTGGAAGGAATCGATGCCGACGATCCAGCGCTGTTGCAGGAGGAGGTTGGCGATATACTGTTCATGATAGCGTTTCTGGTCAACCTCTACGAGGAAAAAAATGTGTTTACCATGGCCGATTCCCTTGCGCAGGTGACGGCCAAGATGGTGCACCGGCATCCCCATGTTTTTGGAGACACGCAGGTGAGGTCGGCTGATGACGTGAAAGCAAACTGGCAGATACTTAAACAACAAGAAGGCAAAAAGCCCAAGTCATCGCATCTTGACGGCATTCCAGGCAATCTGCCCGGCCTTTCCCGCAGCTGGTTTCTGGGGGCAAAAGCGGCTGAAGTCGGGTTTGACTGGGCCGGGCCCCGCGACGTTCTGCGCAAAGTGCGCGAGGAAATCGATGAGCTTGAGGCCGAAATTGAGCGGGGCGATACGGCCCGTGCTGCCGCTGAAACAGGCGACCTTTTATTCAGCACCGTCAACCTTGCCCGGCATCTGGGCATAGAGCCCGAGCAGGCCCTGCGAACAACCAATGACAGATTCTCGGACCGTTTCGCCTATATCGAACAGGCTCTGCAGCGGCAGGGGAAAAAGCTTAAAGAATCGAGCCTTGCCGAGATGGATGCACTGTGGCAGGAGGCAAAGGAGAAAAAAAAGTGATGCTGCAGGCCCTGTGAGCCCGCAGCATCACTTTTTATATGCGTATGCGTAATGCCGCATTAACGGCCTGCCCGGTTTATTGAGCAGGAACCGAAGCAGAGCTGCCGGTTGTGTTTTTACCACCTTTCAGAGCCCGGTTAGCAAGACCCTTCTGGAGGTTCTCCTGTATGTTTTTTAAATTATTCTTGATCTGGTCAAGCCGCTCCTTCGACAGCGCTTTGCCCTGCTGAGTCAGCATCTTCTTTTCGGCTTCTGTAAGGGTGTTCCACTGAGACAAAAGATTCTCCTGCTCCTGCGCGGTCATACGCATCCAGGTCTGATAATTTTCGTAAAATTTGGACTGCTCCGCCGGCTGCATCTTTAAAAGCATCTGGTAGCGGCTGCTGAGCACGTTGCGCTGCTCGGGGCTCATCATATTCCACTTTTTATACCGGTCACGAACCACCTTGCGTTGCAGTGCATCCATGCTCATGAAACGATTGTAGTTTTCCATGATTTTGCGCTGCTGCTCCGCAGGAAAGAGTTTGAATTTTTTGAAATTTTCAAGCACCCGCGCACGGTCCTCCGGGCTCATCTGCTTCCAGGCATTAAGCGATGTGCGCAGCTGGTCCTGCTGCTGCGAGGACAGCCCGTTCCATTCAGAAAGCCTGTCGGCGGGAACCGGGTCCTGCGCAAAAGCCGTGGGGCCGACAAAACCCGGGCCGCATAGCAAAAGCGCCACCATAGTCACTGTCAGCACATAATATAGGCGTACCATAGCTTCCATCCTATTCGTTTGCCGTTAAAACATCCAGGTTTTTGAGCAGTTCCAGGTCTGCATTATCGAACAGCTCAAGGTTTTTGAGCATCTCCATATGCTCGATAACCTCTCTGTCCTCCTGGGAAATCTGCTCAGTCTTGTTTACTTCCTTTTGTTTCGGTTGAGGCTGCTTTTCCTGAGCCGAAGCAGGCGGGCCAAAGCCCCAGTTCAACAGAAGCACGGCTGCGCATGCGGTTATCAAAACTTGGATAGAGCGCTTCACCCCTACCCGTCCTGATCCAGCTCATCAAGCACTTCTATGAGCTCAAAATTTTCAAGGGCTTCGCTGTTTTGAATAACATCAAGATTGGCATACAGATCAAGATCTACAGCTGCCATAATTTCCTGCTGCGGCAGGGCTGCATTGGGTGGGCGCAGCAGGTACAGTGCCACCACAAAAACGCCCAGGGCAAGTCCGGCCGATAAAGCAAGCCCCGAAGGGCGAATCATAAAAGACACTATCCCCGACAGCCAGCCCCCGGCCTGAAGCTCCTGCTCACTGCGTACACCGGCAAGCTTTGTCCAGAACATACGGTCAAAATCGGCCGACGGCTCTATCACCGCAGGAGACGGCAGCGCGTTTAACCGGCGACACTCTGCAACCACGGCGCTGCATGCGCCACAGGATTGCACATGGC
>CAIWCT010000081.1 GCA_903911225.1 uncultured delta proteobacterium | reverse complement strand
GTAAACATGGCATTGGGCAGGCAGTGCTGCTTGATGAGGCCGGGCTTGGCCATGTCCATAAAGTCTTTGCCCACCCGGCCAAGGCGGTAGCAGCCCGTGCAAAATGAGGGGATATGCTCATGGTCCACAAGATCTTTAATAACCTCCAGGAGCGGACGCGTGTCACCGAGGGAGAACTGCTCTCCGGTTTCATGCACAGTCTCCGTGTAGCCGCCGGGATTTGTGCGCGAGCCGGCGGAAATCTGTGAAACCCCCAGCTCAAAAGCATCGCGCCGCATGGCAGCCGATTCGCGCGTGCTGAGTATGATGCCCGTATAGGGAACCGCTATGCGCAGCACGGCGATAATTTTACGAAAATCCTCATCCGCTATTGGAAAGGGCGGATGTGTGCTTATATCAGAGCCCACCGCAGGCTCAAGGCGCGGCACCGAAATAGTGTGCGGCCCGACGCCGAAGTTCTTTTCCAGGTGCGCAATGTGCTGCAGCAGGGCCAGTACTTCATAGCGCCAGTCATAGAGCCCGAACAGCAAGCCGATCCCCAGGTCTTTTAGCCCGCCCTGGAAAGCTCGATCCATTGCCTCTAATCGGTAATCGTAATTTGCTTTTAGCCCTCCGGTATGCAGCTTTGCATAGGTTTCGCGGTGATAGGTCTCCTGGAACAGCTGATAGGTACCGATGCGGTGCTTGCCGAGCTCCCGGAATTCATCGACCGTGAGCGGCGCAATATTGACGTTCACGCGCCGCACGCTGGCCTGGGGCGTTGAGACATTGTAGACGGTTTCAATCGAGCGGAAAATATACTCAAGGCCTTCCTTCGGGTATGCCTCGCCCGCAACCAGAAGCACGCGTTTATGGCCCTGTTTTAAAAGGACTTCGGTTTCACGTGCGATTTCTTCCTGAGAAAGCGCCTTGCGCACAATATCCCTGTTTGAGCGGCGAAAGGCGCAGTACAGGCATTCATTGCCGCAGAGGTTTGAAATATAGAGGGGGGCAAAGAGCACGAGGCGGTTGCCGTAGATTTCGTTTTTAACAAACCTGGCGGTTTCAAAAAGCTCATGAATGAGCTCAGGCGTGGTTACCTGCAGCAGCGCAAGTGCTTCGGCGTGCTCGATGCCGTGCAGCTTGCGCGCCTTTGCAAAAATTTCACGTATAAAGGCGGGGTCTTTTTTGCCATGTGAGCGCTCAATTTCAGCAGCGATGGCTGAGTCGTTGATAATCATATAGTCCTTTCGTTTACTTTCAGTCTCCGAAGCTCACGCCGATTTCCCGCGCGGCTCTGACTGAGTCAAGATCAGGCGTGACCAGTTTCAGATGAGTGATAGCATCTTCAAGGGGCACGGATGCTATGGTTGGTGTTTTTAGACAGACCATGGAGCCGAATTTGCCTTCGGCAAGCACTCTGACAGCGCCCGCACCCATGCGGGTCGACAGTATGCGGTCAAAGGCGCTCGGGGAGCCGCCGCGCTGGATATGCCCCAGCACTGTTTCTCTCGACTCGATCCCCAGCTCGTCTGAAATTTTATCGGCCAGCATTTTGCCGATGCCGCCAAGGCGTATGGCATCGTGGCTTTCTTCAACTATTTTTTTTATGACCATTTCGCCGCCTTCGGGCTTAGCGCCTTCCGAGACCACGATGATGCTGTGGCGGCGGCCATGGCTTGCACGCTCCCTGATGACCTGGTACACGGTGTCAAGCTTGAAAGGAATTTCAGGTATCAGTATCAGGTCGGCCCCGCTTGCAATACCTGACTGCAGGGCTATCCAGCCGGCATAGCGGCCCATGACCTCAACCACCATGACGCGGTGATGGCTTTCTCCCGTGGTGCGTATTTTATCAATAGCCTGAGTTGCCGTATTGACGGCCGTGTCGAAGCCAAAGGTCACATCGGTTGCGGCAAGGTCATTGTCTATTGTTTTGGGGACTCCAACCACCGGTATGCCCATGCGATGCAGCTTTTCGGCAATGGACAGGGTTCCGTCGCCGCCGATGATGATCAGCGCGTCAATTGCGTAATTGTTCAGGTTTTCAAGCAGCTGTGCAGAACGGTCTTCGGTTATTATCCTCCCGTCGATTTTGAACTTGTAGGCAAAGGGGTTTGCGCGGTTTGACGATCCGAGCATTGTGCCTCCCCGATCCAGTATGTCTTTGACCATATCATAGAGCAGAGGCCGTACTTTGCCCTGCATGAGCAGCCCCTCAAAGCCGTCCTCGATGCCCATTACCTCCCAGTTATGCTGCAGGATGGCGCTTTTGACGGCAGCCCTGATTACGGCGTTAAGCCCCGGGCAGTCGCCGCCGCCGGTGAGGATGCCTATTTTTTTTATGGTTTTTGCCACGGACCGCTCCTTTGATCTTGGTGTGCAGGTAAAAAGCAACAATACGTACAAGTGCTGCATCGTGTCAATACATAAAATACCCCCTTTGTTATTGACTGAAAAATGTTTTTTTTGAAAAAAACAGGTTTTTTCCCTTGATTAAATAAAAAGGGTTCTGTAGTATTGCCACAGTTAATCCACCTTGCGGGAAAAGCAGGTACACAATAAACACAAACGTTTTTATGCAGAGGGAGGAACAGAATGGCAAAAGAAGTTAAAGCACTCACGAAAGCTCAGTTGATCGGCGAAATTTCTGAAAAGCTCGCCATTACCAAAAAGGACGTTAATAATTTTTTTGACGCTCTTACGGACATCGCCTACAAAGAAACCAAGAAAAAAGGCGAGTTCACGATGCCCGGTTTCGGCAAGCTCGTGAAAGTAGCGCGCAAAGCCCGTACCGGTCGCAACCCCGCTACCGGCGAGACGATCAAGATCAAGGCAAAGACCGTTGTGAAGTTTCGCGTGGCCAAGGCCTGCAAGGATGCCATCATCCCGGCAAAGTAATCCGGCTTATATCTGCTCTGAATCCCCGGCTGCCCGCATGCCGGGGATTTTTTTATTGTGTTTTCCCTCGAAATTGCCATATATAATAGGATATTAAGCTTGCCTTAAAAAGAATGTGGACGTGCAAACGCCTGTTCTTACGGGCTGATGTTAAGGTTTAGAAAAGGAGTTACAGCGATGGCAAAAGCAAAAGTAGCGATTCTGCGCACAAAGCCTGAAACGGTAGTCGAGGATTATCGCAGACTCTGCAGTCTTGCAGGCATAGATAAAGCACTTGATGCCGGGGCGACGACCATTTTAAAAGACAATATCACCTGGCATAATGTGTTCCCCGGCGTCAACACAACGCCCTGGCAGCTTGAGGGAACCATTCTGGGCATAAAGGATGCGGGGTGCAGGGATCTTGTTGCCGTGCATAATCACACCGTAGTGACCATACCCGAGAAGGGTGAAGAGGACCTGAAGTTCAAGCCTGTGTATGCCAAATATGATATCCCCGTGCTGTATAATTTCCGCGATGAGCATATGAAGTGGATTACCTATAAGCCGAAGTTTAAAACCATTGCTTTGCATAAGATTTTTCCCGATGGCATCCACATCCCCGATTATTTTCAGGGCAAAAATATCGTGCATATGCCCACGATCAAAACTCATTCCTATACGACCTATACCGGCGCTCTGAAAAACGCCTTCGGCGGGCTTTTGAACCGCCAGCGGCACTACACGCATAGCTGGATACATGAGACCCTGGTTGATCTGCTTGCCATAGGCCGGGAGATTCACGCAGGGATGTTTGCCACCATGGATGGCACCACTGCAGGATCAGGCCCCGGCCCGCGCACGGTGCGGCCCCATGATAAAAACGTGATTCTTGCCTCTGCCGATCAGGTGGCCATCGATTCCGTGGCTGCAAAGCTCATGGGATTTAACTGGCGGGATCTGCCCTGTATCGCTCTTTCCCATGATCATGGGCTGGGCGTCGGCGACCCGGCCGATATCGAGATTGTGGGAGATGTTGATGCGGCAAAGGAGAATTGGAATTTCGAAGTGGGCGTCAATATGGCAACCGGCATGGGCCGCCTGCTGTGGCATGACACGCCGCTCAAGCACCTGCAGCCCCTGCTGTTTCATACGCCACTGGTAAACCTTTTTATTTTTGCCTCCGAGTTTTATCACGACAAAATATGGTACCCGTACAAGGGCATGCCCGTTGTTGAGAAGTGGCAGAGCGAATCGCCCTGGGGCAAGCTGTTTATGCAGTATCCTAAATAAAATTGTAAAATAATTTCATGTCATTGCAGAGACAGGTTTTGAACCTGTCTCGTATGTGCCTGATAGGGATCCACTAATGCCAGAGCATGTCGTCATATCACTTATGAGCCGGGACCGGGTCGGCATCATCGCCGCCGTGGCAAAGAGCATATTCTCTCTTGATGGCACTATCTGCGCCATCAGCCAGACAGTTATGGATGAGTATTTCACTATTCTGCTGACCGCCGATTTTGCAGGCAATCCCTCACTTGATACCGTGCGCCAGGGGCTTGAAGCCGCCGGCTCCCCGGGCGAGTTTCATGTGTCGGTCAGGCAGCGTGAAAGCGCCCGGCCTAAACCTCTGCAGGCCCCCAATGGCGACGGCTTTGTGCTGACGCTTACGGGCAAAGACCGGCCCGACATTATCAGCCGGGTTTCCACCTATCTTGCCGGACGGGCAATAAATATCATTGATCTTTTTGCGCATACCCGGGGCGATGCTTTTCTATTGATCGGCCAGGTTGTTGTACCCCGCGATCAGGACATCATGCAGCTGCAGATCGATCTGAAGGGCCTGTGGAAAGACTACCCGCTGGCGGTGCATCTGCAGCATGAGGACATATTCGCCGCCACCAATGAAATAGCCTTCACTCATTCAAAAAGTTGAAAGCCTGAGGATAAGCCATGCTGAGAACTGAAGATATTCTGAGAACCGTGCGGATGCTGCAGGAGGAAAACCTCGATGTGCGAACGGTGACGCTCGGAATAAACCTTATGGACTGCAGCTCGCCGGATATCGATCAGCTCTG
>CAIWCT010000080.1 GCA_903911225.1 uncultured delta proteobacterium | reverse complement strand
TTGCTATCACCTTTGCAATAAAGTTCATTCCCAGCACAAAAACCACGAGCACAAGGGCTGCGCCCCAGGCTTTGGCATGCCACTCGGGATAGGGGCTGGTGGCATAGTTGAAAATTAAGAGCGGCAGGCTGTCGATGGGCTTCAGTACGTTTAAGCTCATGAACGGATTGCCGAAAGCCGTAAACAGCAGGGGCGCTGTCTCGCCGGTTATGCGCGCTATGGCAAGCAGAACACCGGTCAAAATGCCCGTGAGGCCCGATGGCACGATGATCTTCAGCACCGTGCGGGAATAGGAAACGCCCAGGGCAAGGGATGCCTCCCTGAGGTTATCGGGAATAAGCCTCAGCGTTTCCTCCGTGGAGCGCACGATCACGGGCAGCATCATGATGGCAAGGGCCACGCTGCCCGACAGGGCGGAAAAGGTTCCCATGCTGAGCACGACCCAGGCATAGGCCACAATGCCGATAACAATGGATGGTATGCCCTGCAGCACTTCCATACACAGTCGTACCCCGGTCGCAATAGCGCCTTTTTTTTGCTCAACAAGATAGATGCCTGCAAGCACGCCAAGGGGTATGGCAATGAGGCTTGCAAGCACGATAAGCAGCATTGTTCCGGCAAGGCCACTGACTATGCCGCCGCCCGGCTCGCCCATGGGCCGGGGCAGGCTCGTGAGAAATTCCCAGCTGATGACAGCTATGCCGTTTTTCACGATATGGAAAATAACCAGCAGCAAAGGCGCAACCATGACAAAAGAGAACAGCACGACCATGGCCAGGAACAACCGGTCTTTGAAGATGCGCAGCTGGATGTTTGAAATACTCATGTGCGATTATTTTCTCTTTTTATTTTATATAGTGCCGCAAAGTGCGTCCTGTTGGGCATCTCTACGTTTTCATTCTGTACATGATATATCTGCCGATCAGGCTGATGACAAGGGTTACCATCATCAGCAGCAGTCCTATCTCGATCAGGGAGGAGACATAAATTTTGTCGGTTGCTTCGGCGAATTCATTGGCGATGATGCTTGCCATTGTATTAGCCGGGCTGAAAATGCTTGTGGGCAGTATATTGGCATTGCCGATTACCATGGTTACGGCCATTGTCTCGCCGATGGCGCGCCCGAGCGATAAAAGAACACCGGCAAAAATGCCCGACCGGGCAGAGGGCAGCACAACCTTCTTTATCATTTCATAGCGCGTAGCCCCCAGCGACAAAGCAGCCTCCTTAAGATCTGCCGGCACGAGGTTCACCACATCGCTGCTGATTGAAGCCGAGTAGGGGATAATCATCACCGCCATGATAAGAGCAGCCGTCAAAATGCCGAGACCATAGGGCGGCGCGCCGAACTGTATCTCCATCTGGCGCACCAGGGGCACAAGAACAAACAGACCCCACATGCCGAAAATAACCGATGGTATGCCAGCCAGCAGCTCAATGGCGCTTTTCAGAAATGAAGAAACAACGCCTTCGCGGAAGTACTCTCCCAAAAATATGGCAATGGCAAGGGAGAACGGCAGCGATATGGCAAGAGCCAGGAACGAAGTAAGGAGCGTACCGACCAGGAAAGCCAGAGACCCGTATACTTTGAAGACCGGATCCCATGTCGTACCGGTAAAAAATGCAAATCCTGATACCTTCATGGCAGGCAGCGAATCGACCACCAGGGTCAAAAAGATGCCTGCAAGCAGCAGGAGTATAAGCACGCCCACGGCCGTTAAAACTGTTTTAAAAATACCGTCAGAGGATACTTTAAACATATGCCTGTCTGCACTGTGCAACGGTTTATCCCGAATCAAAAGTCCCGCCATCGCAGGCGGTGCGGTTATTTCAGCTATTGTCCGGGGCATTGTTGTTCGCCGTTCATGATTGCTGCGGTCTTGTTGCAAATTTAAATTTTTACATGGACAACTTCTGTCGCGATTGTTAACGGTTGAAAACCGCTGCATGGAAAACGCAAGCTCCGAAGCGCGGCCCGCCACAAAGGGGGGTAAGTGACGCACCGCACTCCGGCATGCCAGCGTATTACTGCACTATCGCAACTCCATCATAGGTCGTTGATTTTAAAACTGCTTCGGCCTTTTTAACGACATCAGCCGACAGCGGTGCATAGTCAAGACTTTCTGCAATCCCCTGCCCGTCATGCAGAATCCATCCCAGGAGATTTACAAGATCTGTGGCCCTTTCCTGTGAACGGCCGCCGTACTTTTGTTCTTTATAAAAAACCAGCCAGGTAAAGCCGGAAATCGGGTAGCCGTCTTTGGCCGGCGTGTCGACAATGCTCACGCGCGTGTCATCGGGAATGGCGAAATTTGCTGCTACGGAGATTGATTTCATGGAGGGCTTAATGAAAACACCCGACTTGTTTTTTATATCGGCATAGGGCATTTTGTTCTGCACGGCATAAATCAGCTCGACATAGCCGATAGAGCCGGGCACCTGTTTTACAAGGCCCGCAACACCCGAGTTTCCCTTGCCGCCAAGACCATTTGGCCAGTTCACGGACTTGCCTGCGCCGACACGCTCCTTCCACTCGGCGCTGACCTTGCTCAGATAGTCTACAAAAACGGCCGTGGTGCCGCTGCCATCGGAGCGGTGCACGGTGGCGATGTTCTGGTCCGGAAGCTGCACGCCGGGATTGACATCCAGTATCCGCTTGTCATTCCATTTTTCAATCCTGCCGAGAAAAATATCCACTATCAGGCTGGGGGTCAGCTTGAGGGTAGGATCGCCGGGCACATTATACGTGAGAACTACCCCGCCAAGGCAGGTCGGCACATGCAGAAGAGGGGCGCCGGCCTCAGACATTTCTTTGCCGTCCAGGAAAGCATCGGTGCCGCCGAAATCAACAGTTTTGGCTTTGATCTGCTGAACGCCGCCGCCCGAGCCGATGGCCTGATAATTGACCTTCACGCCCTTTACCTGGTTATAGGTGTCAAACAGCTTGGAGTAGAACGGGAACGGGAATGTTGCACCCGCCCCGAGCAGCTCCTTGCTGCCTGCCTGCGCGGGCGGGTTGAAAAGCCCCGCGGTCGCGCACAGGATTGCTAGAATGATCCATGTTTTTTTCATATATTTCTCCTTTGCTGTGAGTGAAAACGCCGACTAAAACTTCCAGTTCAAATCAAACTGGACTCTGTTTTCTTCTTGAGAGCCATCCACCAAGTGCATCGCGTGGAGCATCTTTGAATTGAAGTACGTGGCGGTCGCCCACACATTCTTGAAAAGACCGTACTGGAGCTGGACTTTCGGCCCCTTGACACCCGTGCGGCCGTCCCAGGTATCGCTGTCGGGCAGAAAATCAAGCCATGCATTTTGCTCAAGTTTCGCGTACCGTGCGCTGAACTGCCATTCGTTGAGATTGGTCACCTTCTCATACCCGAACTTGACGCCATACACTAAGCCCGTATCCTGGCCGCCGTGGGCTTTCGAGTTCTTTTCCCACTCGCCGAATACGGCTGCAAACGGCAGATACGTAAGCGGTATCTTAGTGCCCAGTTCACCGCTGAGCGTAACGCAGTT
>CAIWCT010000079.1 GCA_903911225.1 uncultured delta proteobacterium | reverse complement strand
CTGGAAAATGTCGACTTCATTGTCGCCAATACCGACCGCCAGGCCCTGGAGCTTAACCGCTCGCCCATCAAGGTGCAACTGGGCGACAAGGTGACCAAGGGCCTTGGGGCAGGCGCAAACCCTGAAATCGGGAGGTCGGCGGCTCTCGAGGACATCGATCGCATCAAGGATGCCATTGATGGTTCGGATATGGTTTTTGTGGCCGCGGGCATGGGTGGGGGCACAGGTACCGGCGCCGCTCCCATCATCGCGCAGGCGGCCCGGTCGCTGGGGATTCTTACCGTGGGCGTTGTGACCAAGCCGTTCCGGTTTGAAGGCAAGGTGCGCAGCCGGCTGGCTGAAGACGGGCTGAAGGCACTGGAGGAAAATGTCGATTCGCTGATCGTTATTCCCAATGAAAAGCTGTTCAGCCTCTCGGATCGGCGGCTGACCCTTCTGGACGGGTTCAAGCTGGCCGACGAGGTGCTGCTGCACGCGGTCAGGTCGATCTCGGATCTCATAAATGTACCGGGCCTTATCAACCTTGACTTTGCCGACGTGAAGACGATCATGACCGAAAGCGGCATGGCGTTTATGGGGCTGGGCGTTGACAGCAGCGAGCACCGGGCTTCGGAGGCGGCGCGCAAGGCCATCTCAAATCCCCTGCTCGACGATATCTCCATCAAGGGCGCCAAAGGCATGCTCATCAATATCACGGCCAGCAGCACCATGACGTTTGCAGATCTTGAGCATGCTACGGATTTCATCCGGGAAGAGGCACACGATGAGGCAAATATTATTTTCGGCGCAGCCATCGACGATACAATGGCTGAAAAGTTCCAGATCACCGTCATTGCTACCGGCTTTGCCAAGCAGCAGGCCCAACAAGTGGTCAGCGAGCGGGCCGTGCAGGCAAAAGCTGTCAATGCCCCGGATCCACTGCCCGAGTCACCAATAATCCGCTCATGGAAAAACGAAGATCGCTCGGATTCGCGGGTGGTAAAACTCGGGACCATCATCAGCGATTTTGATGACGACGAAGGCTATGACATCCCCACATTTGTGCGGCGCAAGTCGGTGCTGTAAAGCTAAAGCCCGAGACGTTGCGATGACAAGTCCGGGCAGCCTGTTTGGTGCTGCCCCAAGGCTCTAAAATGGTGTTACTCTGCTCGAAGAAAGCATAATGTGCGGTCTTTGGCAGCGACTGAATTGCGCTTAACCAACAAACCCTTTGGTGCGCCGGGGTTGAATGGGCTTAAAGCCTGCCGCAGAAACGGCTGCTTAGGCGGTAAACAGCCGGGCACGGCATTACAAGACTGCCATGCTGTCAGGCTCCGTTCAGGCTGTCGGCAATGAGGTTGTCGATCACCCTGATAATTTCGTGCTGAACATTCTGAAATCGCTCATCGGCGATGCGGGCGACGATAATGGGCACTTCCTGCAGGTAGATGGTTCCCGTGTTTGCATCAAGGGTGATGAGGTCTCCTTCCCTGAGCTGCGCCCCTCCCAGGATAATTTCTTCTCCGCCCCGGCCCCGTTCCCAGGCTACATCGGTGAGGCAGGGCTTTTTTTCGGCGATGGCGATAAGTGCGGCATGCGACGTGACGCCCCCCTCCTTTGAGATATACCCGGCAAAACGATTTTCCTCCATGATAACCCGCGGCGGCACATTGCTTTCCGTCAAAAAAATGAGCGGCCCTTCGAACCGGGCAATGGTGTTCTGGTCGATAATGACGCGGCCTCGCACAGCCCCGCCGAAAACAGGTTTGCCGATGGCAAGGACCGGCGCCGAGTCTGCGGCTTTCCGATCCAGATAGGTTTGTGTTATTTTTTTATTGAGGCTGAAGGCTGTCCGCTTGATAAGCTTATAGGGGCTGTAGATCCCCTCCCGGTAGAAATCGTAGCTGTTGATTATCTGCGCTGCCGGCGACTGCCGCAGAACGCGCGACTGCACAATATGGATTCTGCCGCTTCTCACGGCAAACTCGATGTCTGTGGGGTAGCGCTGCTCACGCTCGTCAAAATATTTAAAATCCCGCAGGCATTCATAGTGCAGCTGGTACTTGGCTGCAAAGTTTTCAATGCCCTCCGGCGACACCATGCCGTCGGCAATGACATTGCCGAAAATTCCCCGGCCGAATTCTATCTGCTCCCGGTAGGGTCCGCTGGAATATCCGGTTGCGGGATTGCGTGTGAAGAAGACGCCCGAGCAGTCTTCCGATGAAAGAATCGGCAGGCATTCCTGAATAAGGCACGCAGTCTGGAACAGTTCAGGTATGCCGTAGCTGCGCGCCTGTCGCACAACGATATCGTTTTCATATGATTTAAATACTGCCACGGCAGCGGAAAAGACCTGCTCGAACGGATCGTCGGGGAGAGCAGGTTCCGTGCTGCCGCTGAGGCTCTGAATAATGCTGTTTATCTTCAAGCATTCCTGCTCAAGCAGCTCGGCATTCTGACCGAACAGCCCGTCGTAGCGCTCATACCCCGCGGCCCGAAGAATTGGGTCCATCCCGATAGCAAGCACGCTTTTCGCGTAGCTGAGCATGAAGCTCAGGCGCGCCTGCCATGCCCGCACCGGTTCATAGAGCCGGGCTGCCCAGCTGGCGGCCACTTCATGCGTGATGCCTATATGGCTGATAGTGTCAAGCACGCCGGGCATAGAGATGACGCCGCCCGAGCGTGCCATGAGCAGCAACGGCCGGCTTTCATCACCAAGCCTTTTCCCGGTGCGTCTCTCGAGTTCTGCTATGACGTTTTTCAACACAAGCCTGAATTCGGCAATCCGTTCGGGACGGTTTTTGATGGCTTGCCAGGTAAGCGTGCTGAATCCGGCGCCCCCGGGCACATCAAGCCCCCGCAGATTGTTTTTAATGATGATCCGGGAGTTGCGCACCTGCGAATAGCCTTTGCCACCCATGAATTCCGGGCAGGTTCGGTCGTCGCATGCATCGGCAGTATCCGTGCCGAAGCTGAAAACAAGATCGCGCACAGGCCGCAGCCCCGAGCCGGCAAAGCGCTCAAGAAGTTTAGCGTAGACCTCCAGGTTCCGGCTGCTGAAAAATGTTTTAAGGCTGTTGATCAGATTCCCGAGCAGGTGGGTTGTTTTTTCCCGGATTATGCCGTTGATAATTCTCGTAACCAGGGCGGTTCGGTCATTGGCGGGCGTATTCTCTATAAACAAATCCTGCAGGAATGAAAAGTTGTTTTCAAGCTCTGCGTTCATGGCCTCTATGATGCTCGGAATATAATCTTCAAGCTTGCGCGACTCGCTGCGCAGCCGGTCTATGAGAAAAGCGAAACGGCCCAGGTGCTTTGTGCCGTGACCGACGGCGCGGGCGCAGAGCGCAAGGTTGTACAGCGCCTCGATAGCCCGGGGGAAGTCGGCCTCGCGCATGGAGCCAAGTTCGGCATTGACGGTATTTGCATAATAGATGAATGATATTCGCTCCAGCAGGCCGTCTGCAGTGATAAGGCGCAGGGCTGTTTCGCCCTTTTGGGGAAGAGCACCTGCAATGACCGAAAAAATAAGATGCTTGAGACCATGGCGGATTTTCCCGATAGCGATCCCCTCGATGTCAAAGGCCTTCAGGCTTGCAAGCATTGCAGGCAACACTGCCAGGGATTCAGCATAGCCGGCTTCATTGTGCAGCGCTTGACTATCGGCATCGGCCATAATTCTCTCAAGCACCTCGGCAAAGTCGGCCTGCTGCGTCCGCGTCTCTTTGCCCGCCCAGGCAATCGACAACTTGTCCTTGAGCTGAAGAAGCTGCTGAAAAAGATCGGAGGTAAGCATGCGGTGCTTATCGGCGGGGGCGGCGCCCACAATGATGCTGTCGTCGATGAGACCGCTCTCCAGAGGTGACAGGAGAAACTGCTGGAAATTCTCTATTTTTAAAATAACTTTTTCGGAAAGGTGCTGATGCACGAGTTTCCGGATATCTGAGGCGATGGAGGCAAAGGCGGAATGGCTGCGCCATGCCGCATCAAAATCATGGGTGATTTCGCGAAGCTCGATGATGTCAATACCGAATATCTGAAACTTGGGAACCTGGGTTATGATTTCGCGCAGAATGCCGTACAGGTCTTCGATATCTGCCCCGGTATAGGCATCAAGAAATGCGATGAGCGAGGTTTCAATCTCTGCAACCGACTCAGTGCTGCGGCCGGAATAAAAACTGCGGTTGCGCATGTACATAACGATGCGCACGAGCCCCCTCCTGAGGCGGTCAATATCCTCTTCCCCCGAAAGCTTGTGCAGCAGCGCACAGACATCGTCGGCGGAATTTAATGCTTGATTGTTTTCCATGGATTCTTTCTGTCCGGGTTAGCATATTTTGTGAACCGCTGTCGTACGCGGTGCGCACCACTGAATAGCGGACTCTAATTGTGTCTGCTTATGGAATGTCATCCCGGTAATGGGCTTTCTGCCCGCCCGAGAAAGGGTATACCCCCCCTGGATTATCAAATCTTCGTTGTATACGTATGACCTCCGGTGCAGGTTATTAATAATTTAAGAAGAGCATTTTACAGCCACCCGCAGTGGGCAAATGCGGAGATGGTTTTGGCATCTATAATCTTTCCGGCACTAAACAGGTCACGCACCATTTTTTTTGTCACCACAACCGTTTCGATAACTTCATCGGCCTCGCATGCCATGCCCCGCTCGGTCAGCTTGTCGGCCCTGTACATCGTAATCTTTTCAGTAGAATACCCCGGCACGGGATAGATGATGCCAAGGCGTGTGAACTTTCGGCCTGCGTAGCCCGTCTCCTCGATAATTTCGCGGCGGGCGCATGCCAGCGGCTGTTCGCCCTTTTCAAGCGTGCCTGCCGGAAGCTCAAAAATATATGCGTTGATCACCGGTCTGAACTGCCGCAGCAGTATCACTTTGGTTGTTGTGAGAAACGGCACAATGAGCACTGCTCCGGGATGTTCAACAAGCTCAAGCGTTATGGTGTGGCCGTTAGGAAGTTTGGTTTTTCGCTTTTTAATATTTAAAAATTCCGCCATGGGGGCTCCTTATAATGATGGGTCCAGACATCGATTAGATCGCAATTAAAATGTGAGAAAATTGTCTTTTGCCGCCCTGCTACGGATGCCAGCTGCATTTATTCATCATGATGCGCGTAGATGGTCTTATCCAGATTTTTTACAAGTCCCGGAATCAAACTGAATGGAAAACAGATAAGCAGTTCTTCCGGCTTCAGACGCATGAACTCGCGGCCACCATGGTCGGCGGCGGTAAATACGGGCCTGTTATTGACCAGAGTTGCCGGAATGGTCATGAGGCAGGTAGATTTCCCCGCAAAGCCTGTGATCACCTCGCCGGTTTCAAATGCAAACGCCGTCGAGACAACGGTGAGCTGCTCAGGTGTGGCGGGAAAGAGCACCAGGTCGGGCCTGCTGATTTTATCAAAAGCCCCGATAATCATGCCGCTGTAAATATGCGGGAACCGGGCGAACACATCCCTGTTTTTTGTCATGGGCTCGCGCGAAGCATACAAATTTCCCTCACCGACAACGGATGCCTCAACCGCCGCATCAAACTCCTCGCGCGTAACGCGCTTGCCCCCGAGGCTCATATTGGCGCACCCCCCGCACATGCTTGCAGCGGCGGTAAAGAGCAGCGGCGAGCCCTGTCCCTCGAAAATATCACCGCATATGGCGCACCAAAACTGAGGCCCCTCTTCCACCGGAACATCATCGGGCTTTTTGTCCACAAATTTCATTGCAGCAATATCCCTGGTTATGCCGAATTTTTCTTTAAGGCTTTCTGAAAGTTTTTTGCTATCCAGCTCGGCTTTTACCGGCCCCATGCCGATTGCCCCCACTGGGCAGTACCGCATGCAGACTCCGCAGTCATAGCACATGTCTGTTATCACGACTTTGTCTTCCCTGCGCATGATGGCGCGGTTGGGGCAGTTGCCTATGCAGGAGCCGCAGCGGGCGCAGAGTTCCGTATCGATGGTAAATGGCATCGTGATTCTCCTTGAGGAATTTTTATTTTATGGAAACAAAGATAAAGGGCTTCCCATGATGTTATATCATGACATAGTCTTGTGCTCTGTGCCAGTCGGATTTGTTACGCGGGGTACAGCTCTGTTGTTTGGTAATTCAGATAGCAAGCTTTTTCAAAATAACTGCTGTCAGTCGCTCAATGACATGGTTTGAATCCTGGCCGGGCCCGATGATGATGTCGGTATGGGCTTTAGTCGGCTCAACAAACTGTTCGTGCATGGGCCGAACCTGCTCAAGATACTGCCGGGCTACCGACTCCATGGTGCGGCCGCGCTCGGCGATGTCGCGCTGCAGGCGGCGCAGCAGGCGTATATCGGCATCTTCATCAAGATATATCTTCAAATTAAAAAGGCCGCGCAGTTCCTCCGGCGCAAAAATAAGTATGCCCTCCACAATGATCACGGGAGCAGGTTTGAGGATAACCGTTTCCCTCAGGCTGGTATGGGTGGCAAAGTCGTAAACATGCCGGGTGACAGGCTTGCCCGACTTGAGATTGCGCAGATGCTGCGCCAGCAGCGCAAGATTAAGGGCGTTGGGGTGGTCAAAATTTTCGTAGTGCCGCGCCTGCAGCGGCAGGTGCGAGAGGTCTGCGTAGTAGGAGTCCGCATCGATAAGCGTAGCGCGCTCAGCCCCGATGGCGGCTGCAATGCCCGCCGCAATGGTTGTCTTGCCCGAGCCAGTCCCGCCTGCGATGCCAACTATAAATGATTTTGTTTTCATGGCGTCCACATTTTTTAGTGGCGGTTCGTGAAATGCCCCGAGTGAAAATTATAAAACCAAAAGATGCTTTTAGGTGAATATTTTTTATATACCATTTTCTTTGCTATAGCTAAACGCCTTTTATTGGCGCTTTTCCTTTATTGGGTTTTTCAAGTTCCTTTAATTGTTCGAGTTTTTTTTGTGCATTTTCATAGCCCTGTGCCGCTGCTTTTTGCCACCACTCTTTTGCTTTACCCACATCACTGGGCACACCTTCGCCAGCAAAAAACATGCAGCCTAAAGCATACTGTGCATTGGCATTATTCTGTAAAGCTGCTTTGGCATACCATTCAAAAGCTTTATTGTAATCCCGAATCATGCCATTGCCTTTATGATACATTAGACCCAGGCAATTTTGCGCATTGGCATTGCCTTGATCGGCAGATTTCTCAAACCAAACTGAAGCTTTTTTGAAATCTTGATGTGTTCCTTCGCCTGCTTGATACATACCTCCTAAAAGAAACTGCGCATTGGCATTACCATTTTCAGCTGCTATTTTTATCCAGGTGAATGCTTTATTTAAATCCTGAGGGAGACATTCGCCAAAGTAATATATACCTCCTATCAAATACGCATATTTGGCGCCGCCCTGTGCTGCTGCTTTTTCACACAATTCAAGTGCTTTATTTGCATCTGCAGGAACCCCCTCCCCATAACAATACATAGCACCCAACTGAAATATCGCACAGGCTTTGCCTTCTGCCGCCCCTTTTTGCAACCATAGCATTGCCTTGCCATAATCCTTTGCAACGCCTTCACCAAACCGGTATGCTTCAGCAATTTCACAGAGCGCTTCGGCATCACCGGATTCAGCCCGTGTAGTCAAATTATCCCAATTACGTGCTTCTTCAGTTAGGACGGCTATGTTTTTTTTATGAGTAAAAACATTGCTGCAACCAAAGCTGGCGATCATGCAAAACAAAAAAACAAACCTGACAGTTTTTTGGTCTAAAGTTTTTTTCATCATATTTCTAGCCCTTGCCATACCATTCTGGAAGCAACTTTATACAATATTGAATCTAGCACAAGTTTCTCGAATTGTTTCAGTTCCGGTGGGTGCAGGGAAATGCACTCGCCAAATTTATTCGGTTGCATCAATGGTGGGTTACACCCATCCTACCTGTTTTTTTCGCAAGAGCAGCAAAGCCCTGCGCTTCAGCTACATTCCTCAGGGCCAGCAAATCTTTTTGATAATCATCACTTATTTTTTTTCTCATGGACAGACTCCCTTCGGAAAAGATGAAAGGCTTTTTATTATCGCTGGAAATGTATATGCCGACGGTTATCATCCTCACTCAAAATGCAGTTTATAAGCTACGAAATGTCAATTGCATATTCAGCCCTTATCTGGCGGCTGTTGAAGTTTGTAGTCAGGGTGGGTGCAGTCCGTCGCGGCGAAGAACCCACCACATTTATTCGTTTGCTTCAATGGTGTGTTTCACAAACGCTACGAACTAACAGCCAACAGCAGACTTGACCCCATTTCCGGGTGGGCTCTACCCTAGTTGGCCCCCAGTTGAATTCGCCCCGTATTTACGGCTCCCAATCAGAGACGTCCAAGATTCCTTCCCGTGGAGCTGAATAAAGAAGTGATCTCTTTATTGGCCCCCTGAAACCTGTAGCCGAACGAATTTCTGCCTTCTTTAATTTGACCGCATCGAGAGGTAAACGAGGATCTAACATGATCTCGTTTATCATGGCATGAGGATCCACGGCGTAACCGTACATATCTTCTCCGAGTTTAGAATCATCCAGTTCAAAGTAGATTAATCTTAGCTCTCGTTCGTGCGCGAATGCTAGTCGCTTGACTAGCAGACTTCCAAAGATGTTGGTAACTTCGATTCCATAGTCGTCAAAAGTGCTGTCGGCAAAACGCTTCATTCTCCGTGGCGAGAGATATTGAACTCTACCAACACAGCACCGTACATCCGTATGCTCAGAATGAGCGCTCTCGAACTGTTGCGCTAATGCGGCAATCGTTGAGCGCAAGCGCACTCCGCCTTTTTCAGCCGCGTAAATGCGCCACATGGCATCTGATTCTTTGTGAAGAGTCCAGCATTGCCCATAAACGCTCTCATGGTAGTTGTATTTAACTATTTTCCCAGATTTCAGTCGGACTTTTGAGTTCAGAATGAAATTCTCAAAAGGATCATCCCACAAATTCGGTTTCACCAGGGTGTTGCTTCTCAAAGTAAACAGTTCCTTCAGTCGCTCCACTGTGGTAATCCGATATACGAATCGATCTTTTGGATCAGCCTCGAAATTAAGGTACATAAGAAATCCTAATTTCTTCTTTTGTGGCCTCATACTTTGTTTTCTCGAATATATTTCGAGCTATCTTCATCGAATCAGATTCTAAAGCTATTGGCAAATTCATATCAAACTTTGTTGGCCGTTTTCATTGTCGGGTTTCGTTTCTCAATCCGACCTACGAGTTGCTCTGTTGTGTTCCGGATTGTTTCAATTGCGCGACGGTACTTTTCAATGCGGTCGTAATCTCGGATGGTTGGGTTCGCTATGCGCGATAGGTCGCTATTGTCTTCGAGATCCATGAGCTTCACGCGCCTACCAATCGGGTGTTCCGCCGCACGGAGCACGAAAGCCTCGTAAGACTCGTCTGGTCGCCTTGTTACGGAATCGATCGCTTCAATTACGGTTTCAGAGAAGCCTTCTGCGCGAAGATTCTCAAGCGACACCCCACAGTCTTCAACTACATCATGAAGTACGGCAGTCATCCGTTCTTCAATCGTCGAAAGGCGTAGCATCATTCGAAGTGGATGCAAAATATAAGGCGCATCAGCCTTGTCGACTTGTCCCTCATGTGCTTTCGCGGCTAAGGCAATCGCCCGCTCAAGAGTACTCATTGACCACCTCATTCAACGATTAATGCTCAAGGTTACCGATATGCTCGTTTATTGCTTAATTGATTACAAGTTCGATTCAGCAAGGGCCTTCGTATACTGTTCTTTGTTTATTGTCTCCTTTAAATACAGCCCAGTAGCATTGTTAAGCTTCAGGGCTTTATCTACCTGTTCGTCCGTTAGCTCCAATCCCCTGCTACAAATTTTACAAATCAGATAGTGCTTTGACTTATAAGGGAATATAGGGATAAAGAACAGAGTGAACCAGAGCTTGGTCTGCAGAAGGTCAAGATATGTTTTATTGCTGCAATTAGGACAGATAATTTCTCTGGTAGGGCCGTAGTTTTTACGTGTCTCATGATTCCATCCAAATATAATGAACATGGCTCCCCTCCCTGCACTAATTATTTAGAAATCATGACCATCTTGAAAGGAATGATATTCTATTGTGAGATCGGGAATTTTAAAAACATCCATCAATTCTTTACGTGATTCTTCTTTCACAATTTCATTGGCGTAATTTTTATCAAACAAATACTCAACTGGTCCAAATCGGTCTCTAATTATTTCATCATACACCCTGAGCTTACCGCGAAGAAATCGGATAAATTTTATTTCGTTTTCATCAAGTCTTTCATCGGCGTTTGCAAGTCTGAACGCGACTTCCAAAACCAATAATTCTTGAACCGTAGAAAGATTTAGTTGATGTAGTGCTTCTAAAATTTCATCGACAAGGTGGCGGCCTTTATTTTGTAGCTCATGCAGCATCAGGTCAACCTCACCAGATAAATCAATGCCGTGAAAATATGATGTGTTTTTAACCATGCTTTTTAGTTCTTTAATTTCCAGTTCATGTATCTGCCCGTCACAAGCCATGAGGCAAAAAGCGGTTTTAAATAATAGTTTTTGAAATGCTTCTCTATCTAATGTCATAAAAGCTGTCCTTTGATTTTTATGAAGTAAAACCTATGTTTTTTTTGTCGTCCGGCAATGACGTTTGTTGCTTTGCTTGATCCCACTGATTTTTTAAATCTTCGTATTTTTTTAGCTCGCTTAATGTAACGGATGGTCTATTGTTTTTTATTACATCTTCCAGTATTTGCATGGTGATTCTTTTTTCATTGCGAAGCGCAATACGAGAGGCTTCGTCAACCAGAAATTTAAGATCGCTGGAAACATAATTTTCAGTAAGTTTTGCAAGCTTTCCATAATCAACAGCAAGATCAACTGGTCTATCCTGTAGATAAAGTTTAAACAAAGCTTCTCTTGCCTGCTCGTCTGGCGGTGGCAAATAAATTACTCTGTCGATACGGCCTGCTCGCAATAAAGCGGTATCTATCTTTTCGGGTCTGTTAGTGGCTGCAATTATAAAAATATCGTGCTCAGAGCAATTTGTCATTTGAGCAAGTAACTCGTTAACCTCGCTTGCATAGCTGTGATACAAATCGCCTTCTCTGCTCGGGGCTATGGCATCTATTTCATCCATAAAAATTATTGTGGGTGCATTTTCTCTGGCTTCTTTAAACAGTTTACCTATTTTTTCCTGCGTGCCGTGAACATATGGGCTTGCAATATCAGAAGGAATTATTTTGCGAACATTATACCCCACCTCTTCTGCAAACTTTTCAGCGATAAATGTTTTACCACAGCCCGGTGGGCCATACAACAACATGCCATTTGGTATGGTGATGCCATAACTTTTATATAGGTCAGGTTCATCTAACGCCCGGATAACATCATTGTAGAGAATATTTTTCAACTCAGTCATACCGGCAATAGCTTCAAAACCCGTGCCTGTTTTGCTAGTTAGCTTATTTGCATCTTTTTTCTTTTCCGAGAATTTTTTCATCGCGTTCTCGCCATCCAGCAGCACTTCTCTGCTTAAAACCTTTATAAACTCCTGAGCGGTCTGAAACCGGTCTTCAACATCAATGGCTAAAGCCTTCAAGATTGTATTTTTAAAATGATCATCCAGCAAGGATTCGTCATTTAGATAAAAATTGAGAGATTTACTACGGGCAGCGATAATTTTATCTTTTATTCCATCTAAATCTTTCTGCTTTAAAATTTTATCATCATACCAAGGAGGTGCGCCCATTATTAAGTGATAGAAAAGTGCACCAACGGCAAACAAATCACTTTGCGGAACGCAAATACCGTTAAACAATTCCGGTGCAGCATGGAAGTATGAAGAACCCTTATTTGAAAATGTCTTGGTGCTTTGGCTTAAACTTCTGGCAAACTCAAAGCCTTTAAGAACCGTTTTTTCTCTTTTATCTGAATAATCCAAGATAACATTTTGCGGATTAATATTATTATGTATGACGGGGTCGTCAAGGTCATGCAGGTACTGAAGCACCTGCAATAGCTCAATGATCATAGGAGCAGCTACATAGGGAGACATCGCCCCTTTTTGTTTTAGGCGTTCTTCCAGCGATTGACCGCTGATAAAATTAAAGGCGAGATATGCCATTTTTTGTTTTTTGATAACGATCTCACCACTACGAATAAATTGGGGCATATTGGTGTGCTGTAATTTTTGGCAGAGTTTTACTTGATATAATTCACCATCTGAAGCAAAAGCTTGCGAAGGCAGATTGGCCAGATTGAACAGGTCAAGCTGAAGAATCTTTCCGCACTTGTCTTTAACCCGATAGGACTGGCAAAAAGAAAAAATGCTGCCAATAAAAAACTGCACTTCGTACGCATCGGCAATTAGAAAGCCCTTTTTAAATTGTTCAGACATTTCAATTCACCTTATACTAATATCAGTCCGTTAAAAGTGATTCATCAACAAAGCCAATTTTATTATCCCAAGACGGCAAAAGCTTAAACAGTTCAATAGCTATCGGTTTCAACTTTTGTATTGTTGGTGATGTTTGAGCAGCCTGAAGCCCTTGGTTAATAAGCGACCGCGCTTTGTCTTTGTTGTCCTCCCAATCAAGAATATCAAATTGCCGATTAAAATCATTCAATAAGTCTATGTAATATTGCGCCCCACGGCCATTTTCCTCAATAACAAAGCCGAGACCCCGTATTTCCCCTGTCAATTCACGGGCGAGTTTAATATTTTCCTCTTTGATTATTCGAGGTATCTGTTCCTTGAATTGTTTTATAGCATCTTTGATGAGATCTTCATTCAACCCTTCAAGCTTTCCTTCAAATTGTTTATATTTATCCTCCAGATTATAAAAACTATCTTTTAATTCAGATTCAGTTTTAGGCCATTCTGTGGCATCCTGTATCTCATCAAGTTTCCGTTGGCATTTTCGAAGATTTCCTAGCACTTGAAACTTACGGTCATCATCACCTTTTCCTTGATCAAAACGTTTATGTATGTCTTCAATATCAGCTATCAATTTTTTGAGGGTTTCCTTGTCATGATAATCCCCTATTAATGTGAGGTTCTGCTCCGCTTTTTTTATTTCCGACTCCAGCCACACAGAGTCTATCACATCCGTAATCACTCTGATCTTTTCAACATCATGTGTGTGTTCAATCGTGGGGAAAAAAGCTGATAATGATAATTGCCCTGAACGGTCAACGGAAATAGTAATATCAACATCACTACCCTCAGGTAAAAGAGAAGGCAAATCTTCGCCGGTAATAAATATATCTGCGACATAATTATTATAAATGGCCCTTGAGCCTTCTGCCTCATGCTCCCCTTCATAAATGGATATTTTTATAAAATCCTCCTTTACTCCGTTGCGGATATTTTTTTGAGTCTTAAGGCCATTAACAACACCTTTTGCTGGATAAGATTGATTTCTTTCTAATCCCTTTGCAGGTTTAAAAACAGCTCTGCCGGTTGCTCTATTATTTATCGCAATACCAATATGATAGGACAATATTGCGTTTCCAATTTTAGAGCCTTGTATAATGATGAACTCGTTGGGCTCACAAGGCAGTAGCTCGCCTTTTTCATCATAAATATAAACATTGAATGCATTTGCTTTGCTTTCAATTAATGCAACATCAATAACCTCCCCTTTTTCATCGATTGCTATTTTGCCACTTGACCAGGCTTTATCCGCCCCCCTAACAATTTCAGCTAGAATTTTAGAAGGAAGTGCCCCTTCGGTTTTTTCTTTTAGAACTTTTATTGCAACAAACTCTTTTTCTCTGACTGTAGGGGATACATAACCAAGGCTCAGCTGAATTTTTTTCTTGTCCCGAGTCTGAGCAAGAACCCCTTCTGATATATTAATGGTCGATGCAAATAAGGCAGCCCCTTCTGCTACACACGTCATTGGGTCAATACTCGTGTCAACCTTGTCAGTTATCTGTTCTTTAAGCATCCTGCGTAAAATAGGAGAGTATGTAGGGCCACCAACCAAGATTAGAGCGCTTAGATTACTACCGGCAAGATTGTTTCTTGTTAATAATTCCTTGCAAAGTTCTATTGCTTTAAGAAAAAATGGTTTTACGACTATTTCCAAATCCGCCCGGGTAACAGTAATATCGAGCTCAAACTCATTGCCTTCATCATCTTCGCCCGGGATTTCCCCTAATGCAGGGAGAATGTTATGTGAATCCCTGAAAGAGAGCTGTATTTTTGCCTCTTCCGCATAAAACTTCATGGCTTCACGTAGCACTTCTTTTTTAAGCTCATTAGATAGAATACTCGAAATTGCAAATTTATTTTTGAGGTAAGGGATGATAATTTCATCAACGATTGCATAATCAATATTCTTGCCGCCCAGATAATTATCTCCTTCGGTATCCACCACTTTCATTATGCCTTCTTCAACTTTTAGAAGGGCCGCGTCAAATGTTCCGCCGCCAAAATCAAAAACCAGCCATATTCCCTGTTTGTTTTTTGTATCCAAGCCATACGCCATGGAGGCGGCGATAGGTTCTATCAGTAACTCACAGTGCTGAAATCCGGCAAGCTTTGCAGCATTTGCTGTTGCATCTTTTTG
>CAIWCT010000078.1 GCA_903911225.1 uncultured delta proteobacterium | reverse complement strand
CTTTTTTTCAAATGCGCCACCTCGCTTATACTGAGATAAAAATAAAACCTTATCCTTTTCTCTCAGTAACTCAACCTCTAAAGTGGCTCACTTCTTAACGACCATTTTTGGCTCAATTTATCACGACCGGGGATACCTGAAAAATGACGAATCCGTTAAAGCCATTCCTATACTTGTTATTACGGGGCAGGAATACGGGCAGATAGCGGAACGGCTCAACGGTATGTATGACGGATTCGTGAGTAAACCATTCAAAAAAGCCGCTTTGATTAATGCGACCATACAGTACTTACCGGGTACAATAAATAAAAATGCGAACACAAAAAAAAGACTCTGTAACCAGACAATAAAGACACTGTAATCTTGTTATTTGTTTTATTAAAACTTTGGATGAACAACGATAACAGTGGGTAAATAATACCAACGCAAAAATGAAAATAGCATCTATTGCCTAGTTTTGTTAAGGATAATTTTGCCGAAAACCCTTAACTCAACAAAAGGCAATAGATGCAGATAAAGACTATCCTAAATAACTGTCATAAGTTCAAGAGTTTTGTATACGGGCGAGCATATTTTGCAGAACATGCAGGCAAACAGGCAATTCATGTAGAGATAGAGGCCCGGAAGAACTCGCAGGGGATATGTTCCCGATGCCAAAGACTGGCACCTGGATATGACCGTTTGAAGGCAAGGAAATTTGAATTTATCCCTTTGTGGGGATTTTTAGTTTTTTTTATATACCGAATGCGGCGAGTAGAGTGTCCAGTATGCGGGGTAACGGTGGAAGAAGTGCCGTGGGCCGACGGCAAGCATGAGCAGACAAAAACGCACATGCAGTTTCTGGCGCATTGGGCCAAGAAACTATCTTGGAAGGAAGTAGCAGAGAGTTTCCAGACCAGTTGACCTAAAGTGTTTTATGCGGTGCAGTATGTAGTTGCCTGGGGTTTAGCTAACCGTGATTTGAGCGGGATAACGGCCATTGGAGTCGATGAGATTCAATGGCACCGGGGGCACAAGTATCTGACGCTGGTGTATCAGATCAATGAAGGTTGCATTCGTCTGTTGTGGATCGGAAAAGATCGGAGTGCCAAAACACTGCTGAGGTTTTTTTATTTTTTTGGCAAAAAGCGAAGTCGGGAGTTGCGCTATATTTGTTCAGACATGTGGAAGCCGTATTTGAAGGTGATTGCTCGAAAGGCAGCACAGGCTGTACACATACTTGATCGCTATCATATCGTTGCCCGGATTAACAAAGCTATAGATGCGGTGCGGGCCGACGAACATCGTCAAATGAAGAAAGACGGCTACGAAGAAGTTCTCAAAAAGTCGCGCTGGTGTTTGCTGAAGCGCAAGGAGAACCTGACGGAAAAACAGGAAGTAAAACTCAGCGAACTTCTAAGATACAATCTGAAAAGCGTTCGAGCATATTTGCTTAAGGAAGACTTTAATGGACTGTGGGAATATGTCAGTCCAGCCTGGGCAGGAAAGTTTATTGATCGTTGGTGTACGAGGGCAATGCGCTCACGGATTGAACCTTTGAAAAAAGAGGCAAAGACGATCCGCAGACATAAAGAGCTGATCTTAAACTGGTTTAAGGCAAAAAAGGCGTTTTCCAGTGGCGTGGTTGAAGGCTTAAACAATAAGGTAAAACTGACTATCAGAAAATCCTATGGGTTTAAGAGTCTAAAGTGTACGGAAATAGCACTGTATCACGTGCTTGGCGATTTGCCAGAACCACAACTAACCCATAGATTCTATTAACGAAGCAAAACTTTAAACCAGTCCAGGGTGAAAACAAAATATGGAAAAATCATTATACGAAAAGATGCGCACCAAGGGGCGCTTCAATGTCAACCTCAAAGGCACATACAGATTCAAGGATCATAGCAGGCCGCATCAGGAATGCCGGATCACCAATCTAAGCCCAAGTGGTGCAACAGCCCATTTCCCGAGCAAAGAAAGCATAAATAAAGATATTCCTGTTCTAATTGATATTTCGATACCAAAGACGATCATGCATGTTTCTACAGAGGCGGAAATCGTATGGGTAAAGCAACGCTTCAATGAATTGATATGCGGAGTCAGGTTTATCAATATCCTCAGTGATACCATGATACAGAAGCTGATTGTAGAAACTCCTGAGGGCGGCCCTTCCAGCAGATAATGCTCCTGAGTTGTAACTTTTCGGTTCCGCTGGATTTATTTCATGACAGGTTTTTAAAACCTTAATTTCACTGATTACATACTCCCTTATTTACCTTGATGAACCACGAGACTGAATCTGTATCAATGAAAAGCGGGCAGGCGTGCAGAGCAGCGAAAGCAAAAAAGGCAGAGCCGTGAACCGGCCCTGCCCTGATTTTTTTAACGGCTAAATCAAACTCATTCCTTATTGCCCACCATAGGGGCAATCATTTCACATACCCTGCGTGCCACGGCACTTAGCTCAGGGCTGCGGTCGAGGGCGTCATTGATGCTGTCGGCATTGTTGTAATAGATTTGTATTACCCTGCGGCCAATGGCGCTTTTAGCAAGACTGCTGTCGCGCAATACTCGCAGGTTATCAAGCTTCGGATTATCCTCACCCATAACCTTTTGGGCCGGACATATCTTTCCGTTGCCTGTGGATGTCGTGGTTGTTGTGGAAAACATCGAAGTCGTGGTGGTGGTCGTCGTAGCCGGTACAAAAACCGCAGTCGGGTAAGTATACCATGGATTTGTAAATCCTGTTTTACCGGCAATATAGTACACTGTAAAGATGGCTGTGCAGTCAGTTGAAAAAGGGGTTGAGCAGTCATTAAAAACCTTGATACCCATCGTCGGCGCATCCCCGTAAAAATATGCGCTTGTCAAAACGGAGCAAAACGCAAATGCAGAATCCCCTATGCTTGTAACACCCTCCCCAATGGACAGGCTGGACAAACCGCTGCAACCATGAAACGCCTGTGCCCCAATGGTCTTAACACTGCTGGGGATGGTCAAGCTGGTCAAACCGTTGGAATTATAAAACGCACTATTCCCAATGCTTGTAACGCTGTCGGGGATTGTCACGCTGGTCAATGGAGTTGTAAGAGTGAAAGCTATGAAAGCACTAGTTCCAATGCTGACTACCGGCTTGCTGTCTATAATCGGTGGAATTACAACGACTCCGCTGGTACCGGTATAGCCGGTTATTGTAATAGTGAGGCCTCCTGATACCTCATAGGTAAAATCTCCTGATTGCAAAGCGAAAGCAGACTCCGACAAAAACATAAGGCTAATCAAAATCACAATGAATATTGATTTTTTAAATTGCATATAACCTTCCTTATGTAAAAAATAGTTTGCACTCTATAATAGTTATAACGTCTCGATCTTTTATGTCAATAAGAAATGCTTTAAATAAAAGTCTGCCCTTCGTGCGGTAAGTAAAAGATAATAAACAGAATAGTTCATAGGAGAACAAAAAAAGCCGGACTGACGATTATCATCGCAGTCCGGCCATGAATTTGTTTTGCTTTTCTGCTAGGCCTTTAGTGCTGCACCAAGTTTTTCACCAGCCTCTTCAGCCCGCTTGAGTACCTCCGGCATATCATCAATATCATTCATGCCAACAACTTCTGCAAGCTGCGCTACAATCTTCATCTTCGAGCAGTCATCGAATGCGTATTTCAGTGTCTCAATTGTTCGCTGATGGCCCGAACCCGCAACAGTGGTAATAATAACGGCAGGCTTGCCGGCATGTGGCCTGTCTCCAAGCCAGGGCATGTCGGGGTGATAGGCCGGGCCCTGACTGCGATAAAAAATAGCCATGGTGCGATCAATAAAATCTTTTGTCGAACCATTTAAATCGAAGAAATAGGTTGGGCCGCCTATTATGAGAGAGTCGGCCTGCAGAAGCTTTTCATAGACCTGCTGCATATCATCCTGAATAGGGCACTGGCCTTCGTTCATCATGCATACGCCGCAACCCGTACAGGGCTTTATGTCCAGCTTTCCAAGATAGATAAGCTCAAAATCGCAACCTGAAGCTTCGGCGACCTTCTTTACAAGCTTATTGGTATTGCTTTCTTCGCGATGACTGCCGCAAACACCTAAAACCTTCATGCTTCAACTCCCATCCGTACAGTACAATTAGTCTATGCTGCCTTAGTTTCCACAGAGGTCAAACCCTTGCTTTCAGCCTTTAGACGTGCTTTTTCTTCCGGAGCGCGCTTGTAGGTTATAACGCCTTCAAAGGGACACGCTTCCATACAGCTGAAACAAAGGCAACAGGTTGCAGGCATTTCATTGTCCTGATTGCGGATGTCGATATAGAAAGGACATGCTTTTTCAGCCTGACAAACCTTGCACTGTTTGCACTTAGAGCGGTTGTAGCGAATATGCCACATGCTGTTGTGACAGTTAATGCCGCGGTAGGAGGAGAGCCAGCAAAAATGCGTACACATCTTGCGCCACTTGAAAAGCAGAGAGCAGATAAACAGACCGTACATGAACGCAATCGGATACCAGGCAACACCGGTAAGATCCCATACGGTCTCGGCAAAAAACATGGGGAACCAGGATAAAAGCAGTGTTGCCGGAAACAGGGGAGCACGCGCATCAGCCTTGCCGCTTATATTCATGCAGGCGGTGCTGCTCTGAGCGTCGATGGCTTTGGGCAGATTTTCAAACGGCCGCTTGAAGGTCATGTTCTTATAGAGGGCATCCTGCAGAGTTGCATTAGGGCAAATCCAGCCGCAGATAACACGACCGAAAAAAACCGGGAATAGAGCCACTGTGGTCACATGAAACATGGCCCAGAACAACATATCGGGGCGGGTACCTTTAATAAAACAGTATGAAGTAACCGATGCCCAGATTACAAATATGCTGCACTGCACGACGGTGCGAATGCTCACTGCCTTAAGACGAGGTTTGCGCGGTGGCTTTTCTTCTGAGGTGCTGCCAATCAAAATAACAAAAGGAATAAGACAGGTGAGAAATGACAGCACAAACATAAGGGGATTGCCGTCACTCATGGTTAGCGGTGACTGCGATGTCAGCAGCGTTACAAGAATAGGCAACAACCATAGATGCGCAGCGATTTTTGGTTTTGCCGCAAAGTAATCTTTATGCAGAAGATTAAAAAATCCCGCAAAAAAAACAAACAAAAGTCCTGGCTGCAGGTATTTGACCGGAGTGAAGAGGCCGATCAGGTACAGAAAAATGGCTGCAAACAGAGCCCATTTATTAATTTTTACAAAGCTGTCTTTAACTATCATCATGGCATCTCACCTCCTTTAGTGTTGGCCGTGTGCGGCCATCATTTTGGGCAGAACATCAGCGGCTTCCATTGGAGTAATCCCGAGCCCGCAGGCAAAATACACCGCTAGAAAGCCGACGCCCACCAGCAGCACGTAATAGCGTTTTCTGCCGATAACTCCTGCACGCTTGCCAAAAAACCAGATCGCCAGCATATAAAAAACACAAAACATCTTTATTTGACCACTAGGGCCGTCAACAGCGCTTTTGGTAAGAGCCTCAATTGTCTCGCCGCCACCGAGACTTTCCAAAATGGTGTTGGTGAGATGAGAAAGCGTACCGTTCATGACGGCAAGCGGAATCAGTGTGATGGCGGTGAACCTGACCGAATCAATATATTTGCGGTCACGCAATACCAGGTGCATAAACACACCCAGCGCAAAGATTACCGCAAAACCTACCAGAGCTCCGGAACAGGTGGCCAATAGACGCTGCAGGGCTGCATTGTCGGTGACCATAAGACTATGCTTCATATATTCAGCCATATTGATGAGAAATGGCGGAAAAATAACCCGGTAGAGGTCTACCGTCTGGGCATTGGCAATACCCCAGGCTTTGCCGAACATGTAGCCGGGGATGAAAATCTCCAGTAGCCGCGCCCACTTTGCAAGGGGAGTAATATATCTCTCTTCCAGTATCTCTGCCATATAAGCTCTCCTTAAAGCTAAGTTTTATATTTAAATCAGCCTTCCTTTTTTTCCAATTTTATATACTGCCGCTTAAGTTCATAAATACCTTTATCGTTTTTCTTGGCAATACCCATCTCAACTAAAGGCTTTACGTCCGCATCTGAAAGCATGCTGCGGTCAAGCACTGCCTGAAACTCATCGATAGTTATAAGGCCGCGGGTGGCTAAAAACTCAAGGCCCTTGCCGTCGATCATGCCGAGATTAACCAGCTTTTTCAGCTTAGCCATCGGCAATATCCCATGATCATACATGTATTTAAAATCTTTTGCCTGAAGCATGCGTTTGGTGGCCATATAATCAAACATTTTCTCAAGGTTGGCCTGTTCTTCTTTTAGCTCTTCAATTTCATGGCCAATCTGAGCTGCTTCATATTTAACATAAAATGTCTGCGGCTCTTTCCACTGATTGCTCATGAGAATCAGAGCAAATACTACATAGAATATGCAGCCCAGTATGGTTTTTGTTTCCATAGATTCGGTTTTATAGGAAGTACGCAGGATCAGATACGAGGCGATAAGCGAACCGATCAGAACCATGGTGCTGATGCCGCCCATTTTCAGCAACGTATCGGGAAATCCGAGCACGTCCCGGTAATTAATAAGAGTCGCAAGGGCCAGCACGATACAGGTTAAAATGCCCAGTATGGCTTTGATCTGTTTTTTAACCTTGAACAGATTCCATGAATATTTACAGCAGACACAGAGCATGCCGAAAACGGCGGCAACAATCAGGCCACCCACAATGGCGAATTTATCGCCCGACATGCTTGAATAATTATCCATATAGAGCTCAAAGCTCCAGATGGACAGGAAAGTCATAAAAAAGACGCAAACTGATTTTTTCAGCGCGCCGGTCCGCCACATGATATGGAGCAGTGCCCAACTGCAAAGGACATAAAAATAGCCGCCCAACCCCTTTATGTTAAAATTGGAGAATTGAGTAATAACTCCATTATCAACTGGAATACAGGCAACTTCTCCGATAAGGGGCCAGGCAAAAATGGCGGCAAAAAAACCATACAGGTATCCCTTAGCTTCCTGCTGTTCGATACAGCAGCGGTAAAATAGCCAGCCCAGAATGCCGGCAAGAATCGATACGTAATACAGATTGTAATTTACGACCGGATTTTCCCACATGCGAAGTGGCGACATAGTCAAGACCGATACGAGAAACATTCCCTGACCGGCCAGCACTATCCATATGGTGCGCCACATCGGTTTGAAGAAGTTTTTGATTCTAGCTAGCATCAATCCTCTCCTTAAAGTTAGGGTTACTAATGGAAAAAATTAGTTTTTATTTTGCATGCAGATATTTAGTAATATTGTATAACGAAGATATCATAATGTGTCAAGTGAATTCACAAAAACACCTGATAAAGGCTCTATATCTCATTTATTCAAAAAGAAATGAACGGTCGAAGTCCTTCCATACCGGCTCAAGATTTTTTCCAATAAGCATGGCTGAGACCTCAGCCGGAGTCCGGTCATCGGCAATCTGAAACTGTTCCAGTGAGTCTTCTTCCAGGCTGTAGCCGCCAGGATTTGTACGAGAGCCTGCGCTCATACGGGTTATCCCGACAGCAGCCATGCCGTCACGAAATGCGGCATGCTCACGTGTAGAAAGTACAAGATCTGCATCTGGCAGCACCATGCGCAAGGCAAACACGGTCTGGGCCAATTCCTTATCAGAGACTAAATACGGTGGCGCATACGCGCCGGCTGCAGCGCGTATACGCGGAAACGATATTGAAATCTGTGATCTCCAGAATTGTTTCATCAAATAGGCGGCATGAAGGGTTACGCAGGTCATATCTATTCTGAAATCGGTAAGACCCATAAGTGCTCCAATACCAAGGTCACGCAAACCCACCTCCCCTGCCCGCTCGATAGCTGCAAGGCGATAGTCATAGTCGGCTTTGGGCCCTTTATGGAGCGTTTTATAGATTGCGCGGTCATAGGTTTCCTGATAAATAGCGATTCCCGTGACCCCGGCCGCTGCCAGAGCACGGTATTCTTCCAAATCCATGGGGTAAATTTCAATGGAAATTCCGGCAAATGTTCTTGAAAGCTCATAAACAATATCAGTCAGATACTCAATTGTAACCTTGTTCGGCGCCTCGCCTGACACCAGCAGCAAATGCCTGAATCCCAGCCGGTGAATTGCTTCAGCTTCGCGAAAAACCTCATCACGGTTAAGGGTCACACGAGCCAGTTTGTTATGAACATTGAAACCGCAATACCGGCAGGCATTCACGCATTCATTGGATACATACAGGGGGGCATAAAGTCTCATTACCTTACCGAAGCGAAGCCTGGTAATTTGTTGGGACAAAGCAGCCATACGCTCTAGTTGCGGCGCAGCAGCAGGAGATACAAGAACAGGGAAATCATCTACGCAAAACTTCCCCTTGGAGAGTACGCGATGTACATCATGCTCTGTTGCGCCGTAAACTGCATCCTTGAATTTTGCTAAATCAAGTTTGGCAAGAATTTCTTTAAATGACATAATGGTTATTCCAAAAAGCCTGTAAGCGGGCTTGAAGCAGATGCGCACTCCTGTTGATCGATGGGGCCGGCCTCAAGCGCAGCCACTGCGCTATCCACAGCAAGTTTGAAAGCATGGGACATTTTCACCGGATCCTTCGCAACGGCAATGGCCGTATTGACAAGCACAGCATCGGCACCCATCTCAATTGCCTGTGCAGCGTGCGATGGAAGCCCGAGCCCTGCATCCACAATAACAGGAACTTGTGCCTGCTCGATTATTATCCTAAGAAACTCTTCGGTTTTTATGCCGCGAGCAGACCCGATGGGCGACCCCAACGGCATAACCGCTGCGCAGCCGACTCCCTCAAGCCTTTTTGCCAGAGTAGGGTCAGCATGCATATAGGGGAGAACAATAAAACCTTCTTTAACTAGAATCTCGGCTGCTTTCAGCGTGTCGACCGGATCAGGCAGTAAATAAACCGGGTCAGGAGTCACCTCGAGCTTTATCCAGGTAAGCCCTGATGCAGAACGCGAAAGGCGGGCAAGCCGCACAGCCTCATCTGCGTTTTTTGCGCCTGATGTATTGGGCACAACCAGGTACTTCTTAAAATCTATGACCGAAAGTGTGGGATCAGGCTCGGAAAAATTTACACGACGAAGCGCCACGGTCACAAGTTCGCAACCTGAGGCGTCAAGTGACTCGGCCAGAACATGGGGTGATGGATACTTGCCTGTTCCGACAAAAAGCCTCGACTTCAGCCGTCGTCCGGCAATAATCAGCGGCTTCATTTCAACCACCTCCTACAAAAGATACAATTTCAATTTGATCTCCATCGGTAACCGGAGTCTTGTCAAATAAACCAGGGTCAACGACATCTTCATTAAGTTCAACTGCGGCACGCACCCAGGGAACGCTAAAATAATCCAGCACTTGGCCGACATTTGCCAGTTGTTTATCAAGAATGTGTTCCTGTCCGTTTACTCTAAGTTTCATATATCCTCTCCTGCAAGAAGCCGTATAATGACATGAGACTGCTGTGATGCAGCAATACCTACGCGGGATGCAAACAATCCTGCGCCGTCGTCCGCATCGCTGACCGAATCACCCACTAGATATAACCTGTTAAAAATTTTACGCACTACGATGGCAGCGCCATCACCAATGCCTGCAATTCCCGATGCTGCAACAATTTTTGTCAGGGGCATATGTTTGAGAATACCGGAAACTATCAATGCCTTATCGGCAGCATTGTCAAGGCATTCGGCTACAATATCGCATCCTTGAAAAAGCGTTCCGGAATTTTTAAAAGTTATGCGTTCCTGCAGTGCAACCACGGATACATAAGGGTTATAGCCCCGAATAGTGTCGACAAGGGCCTGCACCTTGGGCATGCCAAGATGAGCAAGGTTGTATCGCTGGCGATTAAGATTTGATGGTTCAACAATATCAAAATCCGCTACAACAAGTTTCCCGACACCGCTACGTGCAAGGTTTTCAGCAACCACACTGCCGAGACCTCCCGCGCCAGCTATGCCCACGCATGCTGCCTTAAGCCGGCGTGTAATGGCATAGGGCTGCCGCGAAAAAATAAGCGATTCCAGCTCACCATGTTCAGGCAGCACTCCTTTTTTTAAAAAATGCAAGTGATCGCCTTCGCTGACCGAACTCGTCAAATCCGTTGCAATTAAACAATTTACAATAGTCACATCAGCGCCGGGACAGTACTGCTGCTGCAGATGAGCAATTGTCGGGCTGTCTACGTCAGTATGTTGCACGCCGTTGATATACACATTCATGGATTTACAGCCCGGTAAAATCATTAAAAAAAAGAGTGATTCCGGCAACTGAAAAATCGCCCTTAAATTCCACTGAAAGTTTCTGCATGCGCTGCAGAGTCATACCACCCAAAAGAACAATTTTCTCGCCATATATCATAACAAGTTTCCGGAGTTCATCCCCGGGAAAAAGCGGTCGATCATCACCATATTTGGAAAGAGGCGCATAAACAGGAGAAACATATGCATAATGAGCTCCAGCCTGAAGTGCAAGGTGTGCATCAACGCTACAGTGGCATGAAGCCGTAATAAACCGGGGTTTGGCCGGCAGGCTCTGAGCAAGAAGGCTTATTTCACTGCTTTTATAATGCACGCCACACATGCTCAGCATGTCATGCTTATAACTCGCATAAGGAACAATGGGCGTAATACCTGCATGAATAGCTGCATCAATCAGCAGGCGAATCGACTTGCTTGCAGGTAGAAATCGGAGATAGAGATACGCAGCTCTTCGATTCTTAAGTTCGGGTAGCCAATTGATCAACTTTTCAATATTAGCATTGTCCGGCGTAATTGCAAAAAATTTCATTCAAATTTTTCTAAATAAAACTGCATTATTTTATATGCCAGCTGTGTCGGTATAAGCCTGCTGAAGAGAAAACGATGTACCGATTAATTGAAATGATGGTATGGGCGGTTCTCTAATGAATGCGGCTGATTGACATTCTGCTGTGCTTCGTGGTGCGACAGTCTGTGCTCTGTGACGTAAGCATGTGACCGCATTTGTTTTAGCCCGTAGCGCCGCCTTTAACAAGAGATAATGTTCTGCGCACAGGTCTTCCTGAACTTTCATTGACAGCATTATCCTTGCTCAAAGGAGCGGCGGCTAAAACATCAACAGCAACCAGAAAATGGGGCTCATTATTTATGGTAAATATGTCGCCACTCATCTGAGGAGCGCGCAATATCCATGTTATTTCAACGGGCGGCAGAATAAGAAGTTTAAACTTAAGATGAAACCAGTTTTTTTTACCATCCGGCACAATGCTTTCCACCATACCATAAAAAACACCAGAAGGCATCCCCACGAGTATTATATCGCCCGGAGCGGTTGTCGTCTTAACCTGCATATAGCTGCGCAAGGTTTGGAGAACTTTTGGTATATCCATTATTCGCCCTCTGAATAATTTTTATTTTTTTAACTGTACTCGTTCCATTTTAAAAAATCAACTCTCTGATGTAAGACGAGTACAAATAATTTTCACACACCTCCTCAAAAATAAATAACAGTTGAAAGTGTTTTTTATTACTTTACTATTGAAAATCTGCGCTGCTTTAATATTACCTGCGTAATCTGAATATTTATTGTTTATTTTTTTTTGTGCACCGCATATTATGAAAATAATTCATATGATAAAACACGCAGAGGTTAAGCAATGTATATGATAATGAAAGTACCTCGGGGAAGTATCGAGGAAGAACTGGCAGTGGTTTGCGCAGAGCTCGACGCACAGCCATTACCGATATATGTTCCTCGCCTTTTAGTTAAACTCGGATTAAAAACCATTCGGATTGCAGAACAAAATCATAACATTGACTGCGGTCCGACAGTCGGTATTGATACCGCCATCAACGCCCGTAACCTGGTATCAAATGAAGGCCGTGCCATAGTCGGGTGGAACGATATGCGCTCAGCGATTTACACCTCTGTATGCACATACATAGAACATCCTGAACAAAATTTTCTTAAAGACAGGCTTGACGCGCTGATTCCAGATATTGCAGGCTTTCTTCAGTATGAACTTTCCGATATTGATCTTGCTCAGCTGATAGGCCGTCTTCATGCAAGCATTGGCACAAAAGGCGAAATAAACCCGGTAAATCTAAAAAATTTAATTACCGGGAACCCGCCGGAACCAGAGCTTGAAAAGCTTGCCGCCTGGATAGTGGAACATGAAAGAATATATAATTTCCGTATATATGAAGTTATTGCAGAATATCTTAAGGCATATCGGGAAGGCATAGCACTGTTAAAAAAAGCCCGTGGCCGAATCCCAAAAAACCGCGAATGCGCATAAACTTGGCAAATAGCGGAGTTTCAATGCAGAAAAATAATAGCGTAGATTTACGACTTGGCGATCAGATCCCTGAACCGGATGAATAAATACGATGAATCATGCGGGCCGGGGGATGCTTCAGGATGATATTGAACTGAGAACATGGGCTCGCTTTTGTGTTCGATGCCCTCGGTGGTCTGGTCGTTCAGATTTATATGGGTCACTTCGACTTTCGAAAGATCAAGTGAATCCATATCAACGGCAAAATTGTGATTCTGCGATGTTATCTCGACCTTGCCGGTTTTCAAATCCTTCACCGGCTGATTGCAGCCATGATGTCCGAATTTCAGACGGTAGGTTTTGCCACCCAAGGCAATTCCCATTATCTGATGCCCCAGGCAAATGCCCATGACAGGAACTTTACCTATCATCTTTTTCATATTATCGATAGCATAGGTAACGCCTGCCGGATCTGCGGGGCCGTTTGAATAAAACACGCCGTCCGGCTTCATGGCAAGCACCTTGTCAGCAGGCGTCTGTGCCGGCACCACGGTCACGTTCATGCCCGCCAGGCTCATGCGCCGCAGTATGTTCCACTTAATGCCAAAGTCATAGGCGACAATCTTTAAATCAGTAGGAGGCAACTCATCGGCAATGCCATACGTGGCTGATATCTTTCCATCCTTGTCCCATTCATAGGATGATACGCAGGATACTTTTATTGCATAATCCTGCCCGTCAAGACCTTCCCATTCTTTGGCCTTCTTAATCGCCTCTTCTTCAACAACCTTCTGCTCAACAGAAATATAGCCCCTCAGCGTTCCAGTATCGCGTAGTTTGCTGGTGAGCGCCCGCGTTTCAATACCGGCAATGGCAGGGATGCTGTTTTTAATCAAAAAATTCCGCAGTGACTGTTCACTGCGCCAACTGCTGGGCTCGTTCATCTGGTGCACGATGAAGCCGTTGGCAAAGCAGGTGCGTGACTCCATATCCTGCATGTTAATGCCGTAGTTGCCCATCTCGGTGTAGGTCATGGTTACAATCTGGCCGCTGTATGACGGATCGGAAAGTATTTCCTGATACCCTGTCATGCCCGTGTTGAAAACCACCTCGCCGAGGCAATCCTTTGCAGCGCCCACCGAGTGCCCACGATAGATCGTGCCATCGGCAAGCGCCAGGAACGCCTTCTTCTCCCGCTTTTCTTTCCAGTTGTATTTTGTGTCCATGGTAATAATACTTTTTAATTGTTTTTTTGTGGTTGCAGCGTAGCGAAACCCACCGATAGATTCAATTTATTATGGTGATTTTTATCCGCAATTTATTACCTATCCCGCATTATGATTTTTAATCAAAATAATTGTAATACTCTATAACCTGGGTAGGTTGGACAAAGTGAAACGTGCCCAACAATCTCGAGGATACAATCGCATTAACGCTGGGCACACTCCGTTTTGCCCAGCCATTTCCCTATCACCTCTACCGCATCACGATTCTCAATCAAAATAATTGTAATACTCTATACCGAGATGCGTGATGAGCTCTTCGCCGATAATGTAGCGAAGGGTGTTTTTCAGTTTTGTAAGCTGAATGAAAAGATCATGCTCCGGGTAAACTGATGCAGCGGTCATGGGTGACTTAAAATAAAACGATAGCCATTCCTGAATAGCGGGCATACCAGCACGGGCTGCCAGGTCGGCAAACAGCACTAAATCGAGCACCACGGGGGCTGCAAGGATTGAATCGCGGCAAAGGAAATTGATCTTAATCTGCATTTTGCGGCCCATCCAGCCGAAAATGTCAATATTGTCCCAGCCTTCCTTGTCATCACCGCGTGGCGGATAGTAGTTTATGCGAACCATGTGATGGATATTTGCGTAGAGATCCGGATACAGATCGGGTTGTAAAATCGTATCAAGAACGGAGAGTTTCGATACCTCTTTGCTTTTAAAAGAGCCGGGGTCTGCAAGCACCTCACCGTCACGGTTACCTAGAAGATTAGTTGAAAACCAGCCGTCGATACCAAGCATGCGGGCCTTGAGGCCAGGGGCGATCATAGTTTTCATAAGCGTTTGGCCGGTCTTGTAGTCCTTGCCGGCAATGGGCACGCCCTTTTCCCGTGCAAGTTCAGTCAGAGCAGGCATATCGGTGCACAGATGCGGTGAGCCGTTAATGTAGGGAATGCTGTTTTTAATGGCCGTATAGGCATAGACCATACTGGGGGCAATATGCTCATCATTGCTTTTCAGGCCCGCTTCAAAGGCCTCAATTGTCTGATGAACAGCCGAAGGCTCCATATACACTTCCGTAGAGCCACACCAAATCATAACCATGCGGCTTACCTTGTTGGCGGCTGCAAATTTCTCAATGTCGTCTTGAAGCTGCAGGTGCTTATCCCACCATGTGCTGCCTGTCTTGACATTCGGTCCGTCGAGCTTTTTGACATACCGGCGATCAAACACAGCCTTCATGGGATGAATGTCTGCTAGAAAATCCTTTACCGGATCGAGCTGTTCAGGGGTTAGCACTCCGGCATGCTTGGCAGCCTCATAGCAGTCGTCGGGGAATATATCCCAGCCGGTGCAGACAATATCAGACAACGACGCAAGCGGCACAATATCTTTAATCAGGGGCTGGCGATTTTCATCACGCCTGCCCAGACGAATATGCCCCATCTGTGTCAGCGAGCCATAAGCCGGATACAGGCCCCTTCGAATCGATTCAAGGCCTGCAAGAAATGTAGTGGTTACTGCTCCCATGCCCGGTATGAGAACACCAAGCTTGCCCTTTGGCTGCGCAATCGTAATTTTTTTTCTGTCCATTATCATCTCCTGAAAAATCCAGATACTTACCAGAATAGTCGTTATAAAAGTTATAGGCGATCGATATAGTCTTCGCCGATTCTGACAAAATCAACCCAGTGCCGCATGGGATAGGCCTGATGCAGCGTCTGATTTTTAATGCTCTTCCACAGGCAGGCCACAAGCCAGCGCTTGCAGTCCGTAGGTGTGCCCAGCAGTGCGTAAAGCTTGTCGGCCAGCTCCTGATCGTCTGAATCAATCGGGGTTTCGCGCCAGTAACTCTCAAGCGCGGCAAGATAAGCGGCAGTGATTTTACGTCTGCCGCTGATAACTCCTTCCTTGGGCGGAAGATTGCCGCGCCACTTCATGCAGCCGATGCTGCTGACAAGAATATCAATGCGGCGCACGAATTTAAAATGGCAGGCTGGCTCTGACGACCCGCCCACATCACAAAGAAAATCGCGCGCAGCTCTGCCCAGTTGCCGGTTTATTTGATTTTCAAGATGCGCCATTCGTTCATGCCAGGTATGAGGCAGCTCCTGGGGATGATGAGGAGCAAGCGATGTAGCAGCATCTTTTTCATTAAATCCCCAGAATGAGCAGTTGATTGAGCGGCTTGCAAGTCCATAATATGTCCGCTCGGCAATCATGCTTTTGAGCGGATCTTTTGCACCAAGAAATCCGTAAACTTTATCTATGGTCTTTTTGCCGCCCTGCGCATACCCGGCTACAGCTTGAGGTGCAGTGTCATGCACCCAGCCCCTAAGCGCTTCGGCATAGTCGATAAGTTCCTGCCTGCGGCCGGTGCTGACCTGGTAGTGCAGGCGCAGTGCCGTATGGGTGCTACCGCCGATGATCGAGCATATTTCATGGACGCGCTCAGGATAATCATAGCGCCAAATACAGCAAAAATCGGCTGCAATGCGCTGCTCCTCTTCCTCATGGCACAGCTTTCCGAGCTTTTCTTCAAGACCGTGAATTTCGTTTAAATCCGGATCGGATCCGTAACCCTGCCGCAGATTTATATCATGAAATGCACCACTTTTAACAAGATGGCTTATAAGGCTCAGCGGAATACCTTGTCTGCCCAGCGTTATGCCATGCGGTGAAAGAAGCATATCTTCCATAAGCAAGCTCGGAAACCGTAAAATCTTTTATTAAAAAAAATAATATGCTATATTTTTGCAGTCTTTGAAACGTACTTATAAAAACAGGTTTGCAGAAAAATGACAAGAAAAATTTTTTCAGCGGCTTTATCAATACTGTGTTTTGTTTTGATCCTCACCGCTCTGGGCGCAACCTTCGGCATGCAGTTGCTCGGTGATTTGAAAACCTATGTTCAGATATCGCTTAAAAATGTTGAAGAAGCAACCGGATACCGCATCACACTTGCTGATATCAGATGGGATATTTTTGAAGGAACCGGCATCAGGGTAGACAATCTTGTACTGTATGACGCAGCAGGCTCAACACCTCTCATAGACTGCCGCAAGGCCCATATAAAATTTGATATCCTGCCGCTGGTTAAAGCAAAACTGATCGTTTCAAGCATTATACTTGATAACCCATGCATAACGATTCATCGCGACAGTACTGGCAGTTGGAAACTTCCCCCTCTGGCGCCCCCTGTAGAAACCGGCAGCATCAGCGGGCTTGACGCATTCTCTGATTTCTCAATCTCTTTAAAAAAATTCCAAATAAACGGTGGAAGCATTCGTTTTGAAGACAGGCTCCAGAATGTAGAGTTTAATCTTGAGGATATGAGGCTGCTAATACTGCGCGATAAGCGAGCCGGCACCTTTGGCTTGAATATAACAGCACAGCAGCAGCCGGAAGATGGAGGTTCTGCAGCCTTCAAAGGCGTTTTCCAGGGCATAGATGCACAGGGACGGCCCGAGCGTCTCACCGGCAGCGGAGAATTAACCCTTAAGTCGGCAAAACTGTTGCGCCTTGCATCCTATATCTACGACAACAACACATCTGTTGAGTCACGGTCGTCTCTTAATGCCGCTCTTACATTAAAAATTGAGCCTGACTGGCATTTTTTTCTAAACGGCGTCATTGATTCTGACAATATGTCTGTGCCACTTCCCGGCGGAAAGCTGCTGCCTTTAGGTAAAAGCAGCATTGCATGTGCGGCGCAGGCAAGCACAGGGTTTCTGAAACTGGATAACTTCAAACTCACGTTTGCCGATAATGCAACGCTTACCGGAAAATGCTCACGAACCCGCATGGAAGCTTCAGTGGGTTATATTGAGCTGCAATGTTCCTCGAACAAGATACCGATTTCAAGCATTGCAAAGATTGCCCCCTATCTTTATGCCTTGCCTGCGCAGGCAAAAAACTTTCTTGCAACTACTCCCGGTGGCCAGCTAATGATAAGAGACCTGCATGTTTTTGCCAATACTGGCATGAAGCCTTTGGGATCCGCTGCACAGTTATCCGGAAATATGGAGCTCTATAATGTGGTCTCTAATTTCTCACCCCAGCTGCCACCACTTCACATCTCCCATGCAATGTTTAATTTACAGGATAATGAAACCCTTGAAGCCAGTATTGCGGCACAATGGCCCGGCACGGATAATCACACGCTGCATGCAAAAATAAAATCGATCTTCCATTCCCCACAGATTACCCTGCATACCGATTCAAAACTTGATCCCGCCGGCACAGCAGCCATACTGCAGTTTGCAGCCCCTGCACTTGCTGAAAAAATAATTATGACCACTGGTCTGATCTCGGTTCATACGCAAATCAACTTTGCGCAGACTGCTCATATTTCAACAGCTATCGATTTACAGCAGGCTTCACTTATCGCAAGTGATAAGATTGAAAAACCTGCAGGAGTTCCGCTTCAGCTGGAGCTGAATACAACTATGTCAAATTTTTCAAACCCTCCCCTGCCTGTTTCTTTTACTATTTTAAATGGTGACGCGGTACGGCTTGAAGGAACAGTCAAAAGCTGGGAACCACTTATCTGCAGCGGAACCTACTATGCTGAAAATTTTGATCTTTCAACATTTCCTCTATCCGACATCAAAGGACTTGTAAAAGTTTCGGGCAGTTTGAGCGGCAGGGGAACATGGCAACTGCCTGCCGCCGATACGCAGCAATTTCCCGTGCAGGGCTCGTGTATGTTAAATGATTTAGCTGTGGTTGCAATTAACAACAATAAGTTGCTTGTGGGCGGAAATTTTAATGGAACCTTCGAGAGCAGCACTCTGAAAATTTCGTCATGCCGTGCTAAAATGGGTGAAACATCAGGCACAATTTCAGGCCGACTGACAACACTGCTGCCGCCCCGCGGTAGACTCAATATCGTTGCCGATATGTTTGATATTGATGATTTTGTTAACGTTATTGATAACATCACCGCTGTAAATGATCAGATTAAACTGAATAATAATGAACCGGCCACGCCACCCCATACTCCCGACATGCTCCTTCAGACCGAATTGGATATGCCCTTGCAGCTAAAACGGCTCAATCTTTGGAACTGGGATTTAGACAACGGCACCGCCATGTGGACATTAAAAAAAGGAGTTATGCACTGGGACAACATTACCCTTATAGGCGGCGGTGGCCCCATCACCGGCAAGGTAATGTTTGATCTTTCCACGCTGCCGGTGCGAACTTTGAGGCTTTCACCTTCGCACTCGCTATCTGATTTTCTGTTTGTTGTGCCTGCGCTGCGAAAAAACCGCACCATTTCAGGCACCATGGATATGAACGGGTGGTTCTCATCGACATTTTCCCGCAAGGCAGAACTCGGCAGGAATATGACAGGCAAATTTCATATCGATGTGGTGGATGGAAAAATTCAGAAGCTCACGGTTCTTTCAAAAATACTTGAGCTTATGAATTTAAAATATTTGTTCAGCTTCAATTCAAACGATTTCCTTTCAGCAGGTATGCCCTATGACACTATTGCGGCTGACTTTACTGTTGATCACGGTGTAATGAAAACAGAAAATCTTCAGCTTAAAGGTCCTGCCATGAACTTGTCGGCAGTAGGAACTATCAATATGGGCAGTGAAGATATGAATTTGATCATCGGCGCACAGATTCTTGAAACATTCGGTAAAATAGTAGGCGCTATTCCCCTTGCAGGCAGTATTGTAACCGGAAAAGACAAAACAATTACCCTGGCATATTTTAAGGCCAGTGGGTCCTATCAGGATGCCTCTGTCATGCCCATGCCTGTTAAATCTTTAAGCGCTCCTGTCATTAAAATAATCAATTCGTTTTTTTATTTTCCCAAAAAACTCCTAAATCAATCCCCTGAGCCTGCAAATACTTCAACTGACAATACGACAAATTGATACATCGCAACTACCGCACCATAGATAGTTTTTTGGCTTTATGTTCCAATTTTCTTAACATCTCCCGGATAGCAAAGGTTCAGAAGAAGGTTCGGAAAAAATATCAACGACTGGAGGTTGTAACAGCCGTCAGGACGCTCATAAAACAGCGCTACTGCCTTTGCTGATGCAATGATCCCTACACACTAAGTAGTATGTAATGACAATTCTTCGGTATTCATTGATTCAATCAATGGCCATCTACACATAATTAGCCTGCTAATAAAACTTGTTTTTCTTGTTTTATCATGTTATTTTCAAGTCTTATTGCAATTAGCGGTTTTGTTTATTCCAGTTTCTGTAATGACAAAATGTTTTTAAACACATAGGCATATTGTCTTTTTGTCATTCGATAGCCAAAAAGTCCCCGCTAAAAAAAAATTTGAACCCCTTTTTTTATATGTTTTAAGATTAAATATTATCTTTTAGCGTAATAGGCAGATTTGAACTCCAACCCGAAAATATTTGGCCCTGATCTTGCCTTTAATAACACTGCAATGAAAAAGTCTCGACTATAAATTATTTTATGAGGAGAGTTTTATGCATATTGTCGTCTGTGTAAAGATGGTGCCTGACACTACTCAGGTAAAAATCGATCCGGTAACCAACACGCTGGTAAGAGAAGGTGTACCTTTCATCACCAACCCCTATGACACCAATGCAGTGGAAGAAGCAATTCGTTTCAAGGACAGATATGGCGCTCATATAACAGCCGTTTCGATGGGCCCTCCTGCCGCAGAAAGCGTACTGCGCAAGGCAATTTCACAGGGGGTCGACGAAGCAATACTGCTCAGTGATCGGGTGTTCGGCGGCGCAGACACGCTGGCAACATCAACAGTGCTTGGTTTAGCCATAAAAAAAATTGCGGAAAAAAGGCCTGTCGATATTGTACTGTGCGGCAAACAGACTATTGACGGCGACACGGCCCAGGTAGGTCCGGGCATTGCCCGCCGCATGGATATACCGCAGCTTACGCTCGTTGATGAAGTGGTGTCGGTGAATCAAGAAAAGAAAACCATGAGAGTCCGCCGCAAGCTTGAAGCCTATCATGAAATTATTGAAACCAAAATGCCCTGTCTGCTCACCGTAGAGCGCGAAATCAACACGCCCCGCTACCCAACCGTACCGGGCCGGCTTGATGCTGAAGAGGCGCCAATCCAGATATGGACCAATGCCATGCTGAAGCTCGATCCAAAAACCATCGGCCTTGCCGGATCGCCAACTCAGGTGCGCAGAATATTTGCTCCCGAGAGAACCAAGGGAGAAGTTATCATGGGCGAGGGAGATCAGAAGGATAATGCCGTGGGTGCCATGTTCACGAAGCTGAAAGAGTGGGACTTTATCACAGCGTAAATAACTAATTTTCCAGTTGTGGGAGGATACATGGATCAACAGCCTAAAAAAATCAAAAAACCCCGTGGCAAAGCGCGCCTGCTTGAGGGAAAGTGTATAGCATGCGGGGCCCGCTGCCAGGCATCATGCCCGAGCGATGCCATTGAAATGAATGCGAAGGAAGAGCCGATCATCAGCGCTGAAAAGTGCATCAGCTGCCAGAAGTGCGTTAAAATCTGCCCCGGCAGCGCCATTGAAATGTATTTCACGCCCGAGGAACTGAAGATACTCGAAGAGCTTGCAGCCCAGGGCGGTGCAGCAGTCCCTGCCGAAGAAGAAGAGAAAAAACAGGAAAAAACAACAGACTCCGGAATAGCGGCCTGGAAGGGCGTCTGGGTGTTTGTGGAGCAGTTTGAAGGCCATGCCCATGAAGTCTCCTGGGAGCTTCTGGGCAAAGGCCGCATACTTGCAAATGACCTTGGGGTAGAGCTTGCCGCATTTGTGCTCGGCGACAATGTCAGGCATCTTGCAGATGAGGCCTTCTGCTGGGGCGCAGACAAAGTTTATCTTATGGACAGCCCGCTTTTAAAGCATTACCGCACAACCTCGTATCTCAAAGGATGCGTTGATATAATCAATAAATATAAACCTGAAATAGTGCTCATGGGCGCAACAGGCCTCGGGCGCGACCTTGCAGGCGCCGTGGCGACAGACCTGAAGACCGGTCTCACGGCAGACTGCACAAGCCTCACCATCGATACCAAAATGCGGCTTCTCGAGCAGACCCGTCCGGCATTCGGCGGCAATATCATGGCAACCATTCTCACCGAAACACACAGGCCGCAGATGGCCTCTGTGCGGCCCCATGTGATGCCAAAGCCCGAATACAAGGCGGGCGCCAAAGGCCAGCTCATTGAAGAGCCCTTCACCATGAAGGAAGAGGATATACCGACTAAAGTGATTGAAATCATTCACACGGCTTCAGAAGGTTCCGTCAATATAGCTGGAGCTAAAATTCTAGTTTCCGGCGGACGCGGAATGCTCAGCCTTGACAACTTTAAAATGCTCGAGCGGTTTGCTGAAATGATCGGGGGCGTTGTTGCCGGTTCACGCTGCGCAGTTGATGAAGGATGGGTCAAGCATGATCGCCAGGTCGGGCAGACCGGTAAAACCGTGCATTCCAAGCTCTACATCGCCTGCGGCATCTCCGGTGCTATTCAGCATCTGGTCGGCATGCAGGATTCCGATTTCATCATCGCCATCAACAAGGACAAGACAGCCCCTATTTTTGATGTGGCACATCTTGGCATAGTCGGCGATGTGATGGAGGTCATACCATCGCTGATTGAAAAATTCAAACAGACAAATGCTCATCCGACTGAATAATGAAAAAATTAACCTCTTTCTAAGAGAAAGGAGTTGCCCTTGAGCCCTTTAGAAAATATCATTTTTGCCATCCTCTGTGTTGGCGGCGTTCTTTTTTTCCTGAAAAATGTATT
>CAIWCT010000077.1 GCA_903911225.1 uncultured delta proteobacterium | reverse complement strand
CGGGGCGAGGCAGTTTGGGAAAGTTGATGACCCAAATGACCCTGTCGGCAAGCTTATAAAAGAGGCCCGGCTGCAGGTGCTGAAACCCGAGATGGGCAATCAGCCCATGGTCTTCTACAATGGCCTTGACAAGGAGGTGCGCTGATGCTGCATGAAGTGCTGACCCAAGGATTTGTTTTCCCTAACGAGATTGAGGTCCTCTGGAGCCTCATGATTGTGCTGTATCCCTATATCACCGGCCTGGTGGCCGGAGCGTTTATCGTTTCCTCTTTGTACCATGTTTTCGGCAAAGACGAACTCAAGCCGGTCGCAAAATTTTCGCTCGTGGCCGCGTTCAGCTTCCTGCTGTTTGCCTGCACGCCGTTGCTGTTTCACCTCGGGCATCCCGAGCGGGCATTTAATATCATGTTTACGCCCCATTTCACTTCGGCCATGTCCGGCTTCGGGTATATCTACTCATTTTACCTGCTGGTTGTGCTGCTGGAAATATGGTTTGTTTTCCGGCCCGACATTATGGCTCGCGCAAAGAGCAGCACCGGGCCTATGAAGGCATTGTACTGGGTTCTTGCCCTCGGGAGCATGGATGATTCCGAAGAAGCGTTGCATATCGATCACAAGATAACGTCGGTGCTGGCGGCAATCGGTATACCTTCGGCCTGCACGCTGCACGGCTATGTCGGGTTTTTGTTCGGGTCGCTCAAGTCAAATCCCTGGTGGTCGACGCCGCTCATGCCGGTTATCTTTCTCATGTCGGCCATTGTTTCGGGCATCGCCATACTGATTGTTTCCTACTACATCGTCATGATCGTGAAAAAACAGCCTGTTGATAACCCCTGCCTGCAGTCTATGTACAAGTTTCTGTGGGGCTTTTTTATTATAGATTTGACCCTTGAGTTCCTCAATGAACTTTCGGGGGCCTATGCACAGAGTCAGTCCTGGCCCGTCATCTCCTGGCTGATCGAGGAAAATCTGCATTTCAGCTATACCATCCTCCAGATGGGCATCTGTTCAATAATTCCGCTGGTGGTGCTCGGGTTTGTGGCCCTTAAGCCCATGTCCGACATGCTGCGCAATCGACTGGGCCTTATCTGCTCGGCGCTGATTCTCGTACAGGTGCTGGCCATGCGTTGGAATGTTGTGGTCGGGGGTCAGCTGTTCTCAAAAAGCATGCGGGGCCTGACAAGCTATATGCCCACCTTTCTCGGCCGCGAGGGCATACTGGTAGCCGTTATTCTGTTTTCAATGCCTTTTGTGGTCATGTATGTCTTTAACCTGATTCTCCCGCTTTTTGAAAACAAGGGCGAAGAGGCTCAGGGCTGAGAGGTGCTGATGGTGCAGTCAATTAATCACAGTTTGAGGAGATGAAGTGACATGCTGACGATACTTGATCCGTTACTGGTTGTCATAGCACTGGTCATTTGCATTACGGGCTTTATAAAGCGCTCGAAGATGTGGATGAAGGGAAAACCCGATGATGAGAATATCATGCAGGCGTGCAAGCGCTTGTGGGATTTTATCGTGTATGGTGTAGCCCATGGCCGCATTCTGCGCGAAGTCTATCCCGGTATCATGCATCTTTTTATTTTTTTCGCCTGCCTGATTCCCGTGCTGGTCATTGTTGCCGTGCAGGTGCCGTTCACCGTGCCTTCGATTCCGGGCAATGTCCTGTCACTGTTTTTAGATATCGTCGGGCTGTGCGGCCTTGCGGGTATTTTTCTTGCCGCCTTCCGCCGCTATGTGCTGAAGCCTGACCGCCTGAGCGACACAAAGACGGAAGATGCCATCGCTATCATCTGGGTGGCTGCTATCCTGATAATAGGCTTTTGCATTGAGGGATTGCGACTGTCGATTACTGCTGATGAAACAAAGTGGCTGACGGCTCCCGTGGGAGCGCTTTTTTCTTATATTTTCATGCCTCTTCCGCAGAGCTTTCAGGTGACACTGCACAGCCTTTTTTGGCGCATTCATTTTTTTATTGTGCTCGGGCTGCTGGCAGCTATCCCCTATACTAAGTTTTTGCATCTCATTACGTCATCGATCAACATTTTTCTGCGTAAATACGGCCCTCCGGGCGTTATCAACAAAATTGCCGATTTTGAAACCGCTGAGACTTTCGGCGTTGCCGCCATAAATGAATTCACCCGCACGCAGCTCTTTCAGCTTGACGCCTGCACGCGCTGCGGCCGCTGTCAGGATAACTGCCCGGCCTATTTAAGCGACAAGCCCCTGTCCCCGAAAAAGCTGCTTCAAGATTTAAAAGCCCATATGGAAGAAAAGCTTGGTGACACGCCGCCTGCGGAAGGCGCAGAGGAGAAGCCGCTTGTAGGCGGCGTGATTGAGACTGATACGATCTGGGCCTGCACGACCTGTCTGAGCTGCCATGCCCAGTGTCCGGTGTTTGAAACCACCGTTGATAAGACTATCGAAATGCGTCGCAATCTGGTGCTGATGGAGTCCAACTTCCCGCAGGAGGTGCAGGCGGTATTTCGCAATATGGAAAACAACTCCAATCCCTGGGGCGTTGGGGCGCATACGCGCGGCGACTGGGCCAGTGAGTTCGGCGTGAAGCTGGCAAGCTCTGGAGAGCCATTTGAATATCTTCTTTATGTGGGCTGCGCCGGTGCTTTTGACGACCGGTATAAGAAGGTTGCCATTGCCGTGACAAAAATTCTGCAGGCCGCGGGCATTGATTTTGCAATACTTGGCGCTGAAGAAGGCTGCTGCGGAGACTCGGCCCGCCGTATCGGCAACGAGTACCTGTATGAAACTCTTGTGCAGAACAACCTTGCGGCCATGCAGGGCTATAATGTGAAGAAAATTATCACCATGTGCCCTCACTGCTTAAACGCTCTTAAGAACGAATATCCTCAGCATGGCGCTAACTTTGAGGTGGTGCATCACAGCCAGTTTATTCTGAAGCTTATTGAGCAGGGGCAGATCAACCTGAAGCCTGCGGCGCAGAGCATGAAGGTCTGCTATCACGATTCCTGCTACCTTGGACGCTATAACGACATCTACGATCAGCCCCGCAAGGTGCTGACCTCCATCAAGGGCATCACTCTTGTGGAGATGGACCGCAATCACGACCGCGCTTTTTGCTGCGGTGCAGGAGGCGGGCGCATGTGGATGGAAGAGCATCAGGGTAAACGCATAAATGAAATGCGCACCGATATGGCTCTCGAGAAAAAACCCGATGCCATTGCAACGGCCTGCCCCTATTGCCTCACCATGCTTTATGACGGACTGAAGGTTCGGGAAAAATCAGAGGAAGTAAAGAGCCAGGATATTGCTGAATTTGTTTTAAATGTGATGGAGTGAGCCGACCATGAAAAAAAACAGCCATATCAAACTGACACTAGCGGTTTTTGCCTGTATGTGCATGGCCTTTGCCTTCTGCGCTGTCCGGCAGGCCGGAGCGCAGGATATCAACGACTGCCTTGCCTGCCATCAGGATCAGAACCTGACCAAGACGGAGGCATCCGGCAAGGTGCATAGACTGTTTGTCGACAAGGAGGCCTTTCTCCGGTCAACCCATGGCAGTTATGCATGCGTTGACTGCCATGAGGGTGTCGAGGCGAAAAAGCACCCTGCAGGCGGCATCAAGGATGTTCAGTGTGCAGGCTGCCACGAGGAGGTGGCAAAAAAGTATGAGGCGAGCAAGCACGGCCAGCTTGTCAAGGCAGGAAATCCCCATGCCCCGAAGTGCTATGACTGCCATACAATGCATGCCGTGCTGCCGGCAAAAGATGCCGCTTCGACCGTCAATAGCGCCAATTTGCACAAAACCTGCGGCGCCTGCCATGAGGAACAGGCAAAGGCCGCCCTGGTTCCTCTTGTGTTGGGATTTGTGCAGGGAGAAGAGCCTGTCAGCGCGTTGACCCTGACGACACTTGCTTCTCAGATTGCCACACGAGTCAAGGGCCACGGCAAGGTGAATCTGGGCTGCGAGTATTCGACAAAGACCTGCTCCAACTGCCACCTTGACCCCATCAATCACGGCTCCGAGGCTATTAAGCCTGCTGTGTGCATCAAGTGTCACGGGCAAGAAAAAACAGGTTTTATTTTCGGCAAAATTCACAAAGCGGATATCGTGACAAATCTGTTTTTATCGGTTCTGCTGGCTCTGGGTTATATCGCTGCCCTTGCAGGCCTTGTTTTTTATTGCTGGTCGTCCTGCTGCTGCAAAAAATCGAAAGGTGCCGAGCCCCCGGCAGAAGGCTGAGCAGAATAGGTTTTTTACGTAGATCATGTTAATTTCATGCCGGACATAGACGGATTTTGAGTCTTGACAGTGTCCGGCATTTTTTGTTTAATAAAAAAATTGGTATGGTTCAATTATATAAGGAGGTATTTATGGATGAAGATTTGAAAGAGCTGATTGATCGAGCACGCAAGGCTCAGGCTATTGTCGAGCATTGGTCTCAAGAGCAGGTTGATGAGATGACCCTCGCTGCGGCATGGGAAGCGATCAGGCCAGAAAGCGCAAAGGAGTGCGCCGAGCTTGCCGTCAAGGAAACCAAGATGGGTGTCTATGATAACAAATATGCCAAGCACCGCAATAAGTGCCTGGGAGCACTCATGGATCTTGAGGGCGTCAAGACAACCGGCGTTGTTGACGAAGACAGGGAAAAGGGCATTTTTAAGGTTGTGAAGCCCGTGGGCGTCATTTTTGCTCTTATTCCCTGTACCAATCCGACGGCCACGCCGATAGTGAAGGGCATTTCAGCCCTCAAGACTCGCAATGCCATTATCATGGCACCGCACATGGTGGCGCGCCGCTGCACCGGTAAGGCAATTGATTTCATGCGCAAGGGGCTGGAGAAGGCCGGAGCACCGGTTGATCTGATTCAGGTTCTCGAGAAACCTTTTATTGAAAGAAATCAGATGATGATGTCTGCTGCTGACCTCATTATTTCCACGGGCGGAGGGGGCGCGGTCAAGGCCGCCTACTCAAGCGGCAAGCCGGCCTATGGCGTGGGCGCCGGCAACTCGGTAGCCATTGTCGATGAGACAGTGAACGCTGCGCAAGCAGCTGAAAAAATTGTCGCCAGCAAAACATTCGATAATGCAACCTCCTGCTCGGCTGAAAACTCTGCGATCATTCATGAGTCGAAATGGAGCGAAATGCTGGAGACCTTCAAGAAACTCGGCGGCTATCTGTGCAACGATGAGGAAAAGGCAAAGCTGAAAGCCGCTATGTGGCCCGACGGTGAGCATATCGAAGCCAAGATCGTTGCCCG
>CAIWCT010000076.1 GCA_903911225.1 uncultured delta proteobacterium | reverse complement strand
TTGATGCGCAGCACCGCTTCATATTCCGTTATTGCCTGTTTGAATTTCTGTTCGCCCTCGTACAGCTTCCCAAGCGCATTATGCGCATCTTCTGAATCAGGGTTGAGCGCCACTGCTTTTTTATAACACTCTGTCTTTAGCTGTTTGTCTTCTAAAGCATCTGCACGTATGAGCCAGTCTTGGGAACCCATGTCAAGGTTCAGGGTGATTTTGCCCAAATCAGTTCGCCCCTGAGCAAATGCGATGTCGTAGCTCATGCGTTCTTCAGGTTTAAGCAGCGGTATCAGGTCATCAAGAAAACGATTTGCTGTATCCTTGATGCCCGAAATTGATACCTGCGCATCCTTCGGGGGCATGAACCTGTAAAAACCTTTAAATATGATCGATTTAAATTTCAACCCATCGGCGTATTTAACGCTGATGGCACTGCCGTTTTTCACCTCCATCTCGCGTCCTGCGGTGATGATTTGCATGCCGTCGACTGCAAGGTTTAAGGAAAAATCAAAAAGAAGAAAACCACCTATGAGGATACCTATGACCATTGATGCCACTGCAAGCAGCAATATTTTTCCAAAGGTCAGTGAAGACCTGTTTTTTCCGGACGTTTTTCGGGGTGTATAAATTCGCCCGTTGTAGCTCTCCGAACGTTCGCTGCGAGCTGTGTCGCCGAAATCCAAACGCTTACCTCGATTTTTTATTTCAGAAGGACGTGTTCCAAATCCGATTTTTTTCATTTAAACTATCTCCTGTTTGCTACAACGGCTCAAGAACGATGAGCCGAAAACGCAGATTAATAGTGTAGATTTCATAGCATAAAAATTTAACAATGCATAGATTCATTAAAGCAGCAGGCCATGATATCCAATGTTGATTCTCTCTCAACGGGCATGCGGCCTATGGCCTTCAGGCGACCTGCCCGGCCGGTGTGCTTCTGTACTACTGTATGGCTTAAGCCATTGCCGGCAGAGCCTTCACTGCGCTTATCGGCAACTCGCACGACCGATTTTCAGTGTGGGGACTTTATGGTTTTTATCTGGCCTTCAGACTTCTGCTGCGCATCAGTGCAGGCGCTTTGCTGAAAAGGCGAAAGCTGCTCGGTGGCGCACGTGGCTAGGCCGCGCCGTATCATTTCCAATTCAACAGAGGAGCCGTCACTGAAAAACAGGGCTCCGTGCAGCGTGCCGTCCGGATCAGTAAGCGCTGGATAGTATTTGATGCACAGCGGTTTTGCCAGCAGCGCCGCTTCAAAATTACGGACTTCCTGTGACGGAGGTGCCCGTTCGGGTCGTGAAATGCCTTCAAGAACCACTGTCACGGTTTTACCTTCAATGTCGGTATTCATGCTCATGTCGCGCAAGTCGAGGCTTTTAAAATATATGGGGAATATGGCGATTTCCCATATATGGCTACGGAACTGCACAGGGACTTTTTCAATGGCATTGGTGATATGGATGATGCCATCCCCCTGGTTGAAATACTTATATGTTTTTGCAGGTGGACAGACCGGTGCCGGCTCCGTTTTCGAGGGTGGCGCAGTTTGTTTTTCCTCTGCTGCAAATGTGGGAACAGGGTTTATGATAAGCTCAAAAGGCTTCTCTGAGGCTGCATTGTCAGTATCTGGCTGCTGCGCTGCTGCCGGCTTACCAGAATGAGCAGGTGCAGTCGCAGGCGCCGGCTCTGGCTTCAGGGATGGTGCGGTTTTGTTGTCTTCTGCAAATGTTGAAACAGGGTTTATGATAAGCTCAAAAGGCTTCTCTGAGGCTGCATTGTCAGTATCCGGCTGTTGGGCTGCTGCCTGCTCATGTGACTGCGCGGGTGCAGACCCGATTTTCTCAGCAGCCTGAGCCTGCGGCGCAGCCTGTTCAATCACCTGCACTACCCAGCCTTCAATACCCTTCATGCGCAGCGTTTCACAATGTTGCTGTGCCGCTTTCCGGTTTATAAAATTGCCTGCACGGACCTTATAAACTGGCTTTTCTTTTTCCTCAAGCTCCACAATATAGGCCTCAACCCCCTGATGGATCAGTGCTTCGGCGAATCGTGCCGCTGCATCTTTATCGACGCCCGACATCACCTGTACGGTGAATGACGGCTGCTGGGCGCTGCAAAATCGCACTGGCGCCGATCCCCAGACAAAGGCCATGAGCAGCATGCTAGTAATGATTTTCGAGGTTGAATTCATTGCCTGCTTTTAAACCTGAATGCTTTTGCATACTTGTTAAGTTTTAAGATTATAACTTCGCTGAAAATGTTGCAAGGCCTTTATCCGTCAAAATTGAGCAAAAATGATGCAGTCGTTAAACGTTACAAAAACGTAACTGTTCAGGTCACAGGGGTTAGTCTTTAGGGTGCAGGAAAACCGTGAAGGCAGGAGCACTTTTTGATTAGCGGCTGGCCTGAGATCTCTAACTCGCACTTCACTTTGGCTGGCCAACCATGGGTACGTTTATCTATTTCAATTTGCAGACGACAAAGCCTCCGATAGACGGCCAAATTCTCCAGCCGTCGTGTACGCTCCCATAATTCTTTCCTTAACCCTCGCTACCTGAGTAGTTGCACAAAAACTTATATTGCGAGTCCGCCGCAGCGGATACATGCGGCAAAATAATCTCACTGTTTGCCGGATGCATTGCGCACACAGCCGGCATATGTCCACTAGAGAAGCGCAACGGGTTTTATTGTCCTTAGCGGGTTTACCTCCACCCCCCGACCCTGCCAGTGAGCTGTATCGGAACCATGCCAAACACATCCGCTGAGGTGTAAGGTATCAACCTATTTTCGTTCAAACACTAAATAAATTAAAAAAAGAAGTTTTTTTCAGTTTCTTTGAATATCCTTTCAAAATAGAAAAACCACAATATATTGACAAGCCCAAATAGAAAGGACCTCTATTTAGTGGTTTTTTGGCCAATTTTGGGTCAATCTTAGATTGAACCAATTGAAAAAGCTTCATTTTTTTTGCTTGACAAAGAATACAGCAAAGTCTATATCTTAAATAAGGTGGTAAAAAGTGGTAGAAATTGGTTTTTTAATCCTATATTCACACTATCTTGCGAGGTTTTTCAATGTTCAGGGGGCGCAACGATATTGCAATCGATGACAAGGGCCGTATCATGCTGCCCATGAAATTTCGGGAATATCTTGCCCAAAAGGACGAAAACACCCTCTGGCTTACCAATATTGATAACTGTCTAAGAGCCTATCCTACCACGGATTGGTTGGAAATCGAACAAAAGATACAGGCAAAGTCTCTCCGCACAGATGATGAACGTTGGTTTAAACGTTTTTTTCTCGGTGGGGTACATGATTGCCCTCTCGATAAGCAAGGGCGGATTCTGATACCGCAGAGTCTCCGGAAGTATGCCGGTCTCGAAAAAGATGTGGCCATTATCGGTCTCATCAATCATTTTGAGATCTGGGACATCAATCGCTATGACAGAGAAAATCCGGAGATCAGCACTGAAGAAATTCTTTCGCTCAGACATGATCTGGGCGTGTAACCATGATGGCTACCCGGCATATCCCTGTTCTTTATGAGGAAATACTGGAGTATGCCTGCTGCCGGGACGGTGCAGTGTTCGTGGATGCCACACTCGGTAGCGGCGGCCACAGCCTGGGCCTTCTTAAGCGCTATGCGGGCATACGGCAACTGATAGGCATCGACTGCGATCAGGACGCGCTTGAGCGGGCGCG
>CAIWCT010000075.1 GCA_903911225.1 uncultured delta proteobacterium | reverse complement strand
GCGACACCTATGAGCTTATAAACGCCGGTGGCGCGCTTGGCCGCGGCTGCGGCCCTCTTCTCATCGCAAAGAACACAGGCATTGCCGCCGAACAGCTTCCCTCCATGCGCATTGCCGTGCCCGGTCGCTGGACAACGGCAAATCTGCTGTTTTCCCTCTATGCTCCGGCTGCTCAAAACAAGGTATACATGAGCTTTGATGAAATCATGCCTGCCGTTGCCGCAGGCGATGTGGATGCCGGCGTCATAATACATGAAGGCAGATTCACCTATCAGAGCTATGGTTTGTCCATGGTTGAGGATCTGGGATCATGGTGGGAGAAAGCAACCGGCCATCCCATTCCGCTCGGGGCCATCATTGCAAAAAAAGAGCTCGGCCCGAAAACTCTTGCACGTGTTGAAGCTGCCATCCGGGCAAGCCTGCATCATGCCCGCGCCAACCCGGACGCCCCCCGCGTCTTCATGAAGCAGCATGCTACCGAGATGGATGAAACAGTCATGGACAGCCATGTCGCGCTCTATGTAAATGATTTTTCTTTTAATTACGGGGAGGAAGGGCGGGCGGCGATCAGACATCTTCTTGCCTGCGGGGAAAAAAAAGGATTGTTTAAGTCAACAACCACCCGCATAGCGGGTGGCTTGATTTCGCCCTGAAAGGGCGGAAACAAAAAACACGCAGTGTTTGAGTTGCCTTCTTCAGGAACCATCGCCATAGGCGATGGTTCCTGAAGACAATAAAAAAAGCGGGCTTATCGCATTTCTGCGAAAGCCCGCTTTTTTATTAAACCAACGCTTTTATCAGCGTTTCAAAAACGTCTTTCCATAAAGTGCAAGCAGGTGGCCGCTTCGCGTGAAAGCCGGAGGCCGTATAATCTATTTTGCTTCTTTTATGCCAGCTTGCCAAACATATCTTCCGGCAGCAAAGCTGCAAATTCAATACCGCCGACCAACCCCTCTTTTCTGCTGTTTTTATTTTTCAGCTCTCCCCTGACGCTCAGCTGCTCGAATGTTTTCGGTACAATGAGCTCAAAAAAAATAGAGGCCCTTTCTTTAAGCGGTTCGCTCAAAGGGAACAGCACTCCTGCACCGTTGCGGCTGAGATTTATTATAGTACAATCCATATACCGTGAGCTTAGCCCCTTGATAAAATATTGGGCCGGCAATTGCACGGCTGCCCTGTGCCATTTGCGTGGGTTGAAATTGTAATTTTCGTCCATCATGCATCAAGCCTCCCTGTTAAAAACGTGCCCTTTTAATATATTCATAATTATTATTTTTCGGCCCTAATCCGGATCACTTTAATTATAACCAACTGATTGTTAAAAAGAAAGGCCTTGGAAATTTTCATCAAAAAAACCACGGCGCCCTTTTTCATGCGCCACAAGAAAACTTCTCTACCCTTTATTCCTTCTTTGTCCCTGAGCGGCTTCCTGCTGTTACGGCTGCGCTGCCTCCTACAGTCTAACAGCCTACAGCCTTTTTTGTTTCTGACTACTGGCCTCTATTTTCTGTCAGCTCCGCAGTTTTGAACCTTGAATCCGGAATTTTGAATCATTCCTGTGTTTTGAACCTTGAACCTTGAACTTTGAACATTGAACCTCCTGACCCCTCTGACCTCCGAACTCCGAACTCCAAACTCCAAACTGTCCGATGCTCCGAACTAATACCCCATTAACCCTTTGCATATTAAAAACAGTCATTGTATAAAGATCATACTGTTTTTGCGTTACGGCTAAAACACTGCTTCATGGGGGTTCTTCGCAAATATCTCTCTATTTGGCAAAAAGGGGTGGTCATGGGGGATGCAAAGCAACTGGTTCCGGTTGAACTTATCGAGAAAAAGATCTACCTGATCCGCGGGCATAAGGTCATGTTGAGCCAGCATCTTGCAAGTCTTTATCAGGTTGAAACACGCGCTCTCGTCCAGGCTGTAAAAAGAAATGCCGAACGATTTCCTTCCGACTTCATGTTCCAACTCTCCGAAAAGGAATTTGCAGACTTGAAATCACAAATTGTGATTTCAAGCTGGGGCGGCTCACGAAGAGCACGTCCGTATGCTTTTACCGAACAGGGTGTTGCAATGCTGTCAAGTGTGCTTAAAAGCGCTCGGGCAGTTCAGGTTAACATTCAGATCATCAGAGTGTTTACAAAACTCCGGCAACTTCATTTAAATAACGCTGAACTTCAACGCGAGCTTGAAGAAATGAAGCGCCAAACCAATGACCGGTTTCAAATCGTATTCGAAGCACTTGATCAACTGCTGGCAGTTCAAGATCAGCCGAAACGCAAGATTGGCTTTACGGTAAAGGAAAAACGTGCAGCATACTCTGTGATGCAGAACAAGAAGATTGCAGCAAGGTGAATTTAATCGGTGGCTGTCCCTAATTTTTCCAGAATACTGCAAAGATGAAAGCAGCAACTTTACCGAATCTGTACATGCTTTGTTAAGGGTTATGCGGCGCGCCTTGCCGGTCTTTTTTTCCTTTAGTTCAAATGAATCCATCGGCTTCAAATCACGCACTTGTACTGCTTTTAGATTCAGCAAATCGCTTGCCCGCAGGTTCGTATTGATACCAAGCGTAAACAGACATAAATCACGGGGATTGTCTGCTAGCAGCTTCTTGATTGAGCGGATATCCTTTGTCGTTTTTATCGGCTCAACCTTGATAAGTGAACCGGCTTTCGGGTGATTAAAATTCTGTGCTTTCTTCATGCGCAATACCTCACTTTCTATGTTATGCAATGCCGTTAATTTTGGATGGACTGGTAGCATTACTTAACGAGGTATTCAAGCCGGTAATCCTGCTAATTTTCTATCCATCTGAAATTCCTGATGGAAAAAATTAGCCGTTAACTTTCATGCAGAAGTTAACAGGTCTGGGGAATAAACTCCGTTTTTTACACATTGAGAGCCGTAATGTGGGGTTTTAGGCAACATCTATGTACACAAGATGTTGTGATACGCCCATTTTCCTGCAAAGTGTTTCTTGTTGACTTCAAAGCTTAAAGGGGTTTATCTGTTGTTGAAAGCAAATTAATAATTTCCAAAAGGAGTCATATGCGGTTTAGAAAATTGACATTCATAGTATCATTTATTGGACTTATGTTTTTGTCGTCGTCCGCCTTTGCACTGCAATCGGGGGATTTTACCTATGATTTGCTTTCATGGCAGAACGAAGTCGCAATTACTGGTTATACTGGCGCTGGAGGGGCAGTTGTAATCCCAACGATTATCGACAACACGCCGGTAAAAATGATATTCGGAGGTTTTCAAGATAAAACAAGCATTACTAGTATAACCATGCCGGACGCCATTCGTCTCATTGGGGATCATGCATTTTCTGGTTGCACCGGTTTGACCAGCATAAACATTCCCGGCAATGTTACAAACATTGGAGATTATGCCTTTAGTTTTTGCACCAGTTTGACCAACGTGTCCATCCCGAGTATCGTTACAGAGATTTCTCCTGGGACATTTTTTGGTTGCACTGGTTTGACCAACATAAACATTCCCGGCAATGTTACAAACATTGGTGATTATGCCTTTAGTTCTTGCACCGGTTTGACCAGCATAAACATTCCCGGCAATGTTACAAACATTGGGGATCGTGCCTTTGAAGGTTGCAGAGGTTTAAGCAATACTAGTTTGTCAATTCCAAGCAAGGTCGTTTCAATAGGTGATTTTGCATTTAGTTCTTGTGGTTTGATTGCTGCGTATTTTTGTGGCAATGCACCTACGATGGGAGAAAATGTTTTTTTGTATTGTGCAACGGGCTTTACCATTTATTATATCGACGGTAGCATTGGATTTACTTCCCCATTTTATGGCTTCCCAATTATGGTAAGTCCAACAGGTAAATGCAAGCCCGCAGGAAGTCTCTGTCCTGCCCAAAAAGCTCTAGGAGAGGATAATCCAAAGCTTGAAAATCTACGTGACTTCCGTGACAGCAGACTTGCCAACAGCGTAGTTGGCCGCAAGGTAATACAAATCTATTACACCAATGCCGACAGCATCAATGCTGCACTGGAGCGTAGCCCAGCCCTGCGAGCGGTGACACGGCGGGTGCTTGAAGTGATTGCCCCGATGGTTGGGAAGAACGAAGAGTAAAGCTGAGGTTTAATATTTTTGAGGTTAACCAGGCTTGACCGCTACATATAGTGGTTGGGCCTTTTTTTTAAAAAGTCAACACTACGTGATAGTAATGTTTAATTGTCGGATACCGGAAAATTTCCCACCAACCTGCTGACACCATAGCTAAAAACCGCTTCCACGGGAATTTTGACTTTTAATGCTGCACAAGGAAGCTTAGGAAGCTTAGGGGGTCACATCTTCATATGTCATATTATGATAAAGGATTCCGGGCAAACCGGAATGACGAAATCAGAAAGCTTTACTTCTGCTCTGCCGCCTGCGTTACCCAGCCGCCGCCGAGGGCTTTGTAGATGTTGACCAGCGAGCGAAAAAGCCCGGCCTGCAGCTGCGTGCTTGACAGTTCGGCCGCAAAAAGAAAGCGCTCCGCGTCAAGCACCTCGATGTAGCTGGTGAAGCCTTCATCGAAGCGCAGCCGTGCCACACGGGCGCAGTTGCGCAGGGAATCGACATACTGGAGCTTTGCCTGCAGCTGCTCGCCCGTCTTGCGGTGGTCGATCAGAGCATCTTCAACATCCCGGAATCCATCCTGAACCGCCTGCTCATAGCGGGCAAGCATTTCCTGCTGCACGGCTTCCGCAGTCTTGATAGCCCCTGAAATTTTGCCGGCCGTAAAAACCGGCATCGTGGCCTGGCCCGCATAGCTCCAGATATGTGCGGGCCCGGTGAACAAGTCGGAAAAATCGGCGCTTTCCGTTCCTTTGAAGCCCGTTAGGGTAATGCTCGGGAAATACAGTGCCCGGGCAACGCCGATGCGGGCGTTGGCGGCAATCAGCTGCTGCTCTGCCTGGCGGATGTCGGGCCGCCGCTCAAGTATATCAGAGGGAAGCCCTGCGGGCACGCCGGGAAGCTTGAGCTCGTCAATGGTTTTTCCCCGGGCAACGGGGGCGGGATTGCGGCCCAGGAGGATGCAGAGTGCATGCTCCTGCCGGGCGATGATTTTTTCAAGCTCGGGAATGACGGCCAGGGTGTTTTCATATTCCGATTTTACCTGGTAGAGCTCAAGCTCCGATATTACGCCGTTTTCAAAGCGCTTCTGAAAAAGCCTGTAGGTCTCCTCGCGCGACTTCAATGTTCTACGTGATATCTCAAGCTGCCGGTCAAGATCCCTTAGCTCGATATAGCCGCTGGCGACCGAAGCCACCAGCGTGAGCACCACCGTGCGTCGGCTCTCTTCGGAGCTCAGCAAATCAGCGCGCGCTGCTTCCGTGGCCCGCCGGAGCTTGCCCCAGATATCGATTTCCCAGCTTGCCGAAAGCAGGCCCCGATAGTCATTGTACTTCAATTGCGGAGCAGCGTTGGGAGTTGCCTGTGTCAGCCGCTGCCTGCTCTCCTGCCAGCCAGCACCGGCCTGCGGAAAGAGGTTCGCCCGCGTTTCGCCATAGAGACCGAGAAACTCATCAACACGCGCCGCAGCAATGCGCAGGTCTTTGTTCTCCTTGAGGGCCGCCGCGATCAGCTCATTTAAAACCGGGTCCTGAAACTGCTCCCACCACAGGGTGTTGGCAAGATCGCGTGACTCATTGTCGCTAAAGCGCCAAGCCGGCGGCGTATCGATTTTAGGCCGCAGGTAATTCGGGCCGATCATGCAGCCTGCAAGCAGGATACTTACAACCGCGCACAAAATACGTTTGCCCATATTATTTCACCTCCCCGTCCGGCGGCAGCTGCTGCACGCCGCGCCGAGACAGGTTTTTAGCCACAAAGACTGTTACGGCTGGAATAAGAAAAATGGCGATACCGCTGGCGGCTATCATCCCGCCGATAACCGTAATGCCCATGATCTGCCTCGTCAGAGCGCCTGCGCCGCTTGCAATTGCCAGGGGCAGGCAGCCGAAAATAAAGGCAAAGCTCGTCATCAGGATGGGCCTAAGCCGGATTCTGGCGCCTTCAAGCACCGCCTCTACCAGGGGCATGCCCTTATCAAAGCGGTTCTTTGCAAACTCGACGATAAGAATGGCATTCTTTGCCGACAGCCCGATGAGCATGACCAGGCCGATCTGTGCATAGATATTGTATTCATAGCGACCCATCCACAGCGCGATAAAGGCGCCGAATACGGCAATGGGGGTGCACAGAAGAACGGAGAGGGGCAGGGTCCAGCTCTCATACTGCGCGGCAAGAATTAAAAAGGCAAACAGCAGCGAAAGGCCGAACACTGCCGCCGCGGGCACTCCCTGCTGGGCCTTCCATTCCTGAAACGACATACCGAAATAGTCAAACCCCATATCAGCCGGCATGGTCTGGCTGAACACCTCTTCAAGGGCGCGCATGACCTGGGCCGAGCTGTAGCCTGGTGCAGCCGATGTATTGATCTGAGCGCACCGGTACAGGTTGTAGCGCATGGTGAACTCAGGGCCTATGGACTGCCGCATGGTCACAAGTGTTGACAGGGGCACCGTTTCACCCTTGTCGTTACGGACGTAAAACTGCCCGGCGTTTTCAGCCCGCGCCCGGTAGTCGCCCTCGGCCTCGACATAGACCTGCCACTGCCTGCCGAACCGGTTGAAGTAGTTGACCAGCGTGCCGCCCATGAAGGTCTGCAGCGTTGTGTAAATCTGCTTAAGGTCAATGCCCTGCTTGAGCGCTTTGTCGCGGTCTACATCGGCGTACACCTGCGGCACATCCGCCAGCAGGGTGGTGCTTATCATGCCGATCTCGGGCCGCTTGCGCGCGGCCTCGATAAACGCCTTGGTGTTATCGGCAAGAAACCTGATGTCCCGGCCGGCGCGGTCTTCAAGCATCATCGTGACGCCGCCTGCGGAGCCCACGCCGGGAATGGCCGGAGGCGTAAAGGCGAATGCGCGGGCCTGCGGCAATCTTGCAAGCTCTGCGTTGACATGGGCCATTATCGCCTCAAGCTTTTCTTCGGGCCGCTGCCGCTCGCCCCAGTCTTTAAGGGACACAAAGTAAAAGCCCGAGTTGGTCAGGTTGACGAATGACAGGAGGCTGAAGCCCGTGGTGTTGGTGTAATATTTGATGCCGGGCGTGTTTTTCAGTATTTCATCAATCTCCTGGCAGACGGCATAGGTGCGCTGCAGGGATGATGCTTCGGGAAGACTGGCAATCACATAGAAAAACCCCTGGTCCTCTTCCGGAAGAAAGCCGCCGGGCAGTTTTTCGCCCAGCAGCACCACGGCACAGGCGATAAGCGCCAGGAACACAAGGGCCAGGCCCGCCTTGCGGATAAGCATGCGGCACACGCGGGTATAGCCGTTAACGGACCTGCCGAACACGCGATTGAAGCGGACAAAAAACCAGCCCATGGGGCCGTGAGTGATTTCCTGATGCGGCTTCAGCAGCATGGCGGCAAGCGCGGGGCTCAGGGTGAGTGCGTTAAAGGCCGAGATGATGACCGATATGGCGGTCGTGACGGCAAACTGCTGATAGAGCTTGCCCGTGATGCCGGGAATAAAAACTGTTGGTATGAAAACAGCGGCAAGAATAAGGGCGATGGCGATGACGGGGCTTGAGACTTCATCCATGGCCATGATCGTCGCCTCTTTTGGAGAAAGGCCTTCTTCGATATGATGCTGCACAGCCTCGACCACCACTATGGCGTCATCGACCACGAGGCCGATGGCAAGCACCAGCCCGAACAGCGACAGCGTGTTGATGGAAAATCCGAGAAGGGGAAAAAAAGCAAACGTGCCGATGAGCGATACCGGTACGGCAAGCATGGGAATGAGCGTGGCGCGCCAGTTCTGCAAAAATATAAACACCACGATAATAACAAGGATCAGGGCGATATACAGGGTCGTGATGATGTCCTTGATGCCCTCGGTAATCGAGGTGGTGGTGTCAAGGCTGTTCACATAATCAAGATCAGCCGGGAACTTCTTCTTCTCTTCGGCCATCAGCTGTTTCACGAGCTTTGCCGCCTGTATTGCGTCGGAGCCCGGCAGCTGGTAGAGCGCCAGGCCCGCGGCGGGCTTGCCGTTTAAGCGGCAGATAATATTGTACACCTGCGCGCCGAGGTCCGTGCGCGCCACGTCCTTCATGCGCAAGATGGAGCCGTCCGGGTTTGCGCGGATCACGATATTGCCGAACTCCTCCTCGGTAATGAGCCGGCCCTGGGCGCGCATGGTATAGGTGAATTCCTGGCCTTTGGGCGCGGGCTCGCCGCCGACCTGTCCAGCCGGATTTACCGCGTTCTGCTTCTGGAGGGCCTCTATTATTTCAGGGACTGTGATGTTCAGCTTTGCCAGGGTGTCGGGCTTCACCCACATGCGCATGGCATACTGGCCGGCGCCGAAGATCCGCGTCTGGCTGATGCCCGGAACGCGCAGCAGCTTGTCGTTCAAGTTGATGTAGGCATAGTTTGCAAGAAAGGTCGCATCATGGGTGTTGTTCGGCGAATAGAGCGCAAACAGCATAAGCGGCGCGGTAGGGGATTTTGCAACGGTGAACCCGAAGTTTTTCACGTCCGCGGGCAGCTGCGAGTCAGCCTGCGCCAGGCGCATCTGCGCCAGTATCTGGTCGGTGTTGGGATCGGTATCAACATCAAAATTGACGCGCAGCGACAGTTTGCCGTCATTGGAATTGATGGAATACATGTAGTTCATGTTATCGACGCCGCTCATCTGC
>CAIWCT010000074.1 GCA_903911225.1 uncultured delta proteobacterium | reverse complement strand
GGGAGAGATCCTAACACCTTGGTTGTCCCTTAGCCTAAGATCTCTCCCTGCGGTCGAGATGACAATGTGGCTACAGCTTTTTGAAAAATGCTCTAACTCCTTCTGTAAGCTTTCAAGCACGGTCTGGCCGGTTCTTCTCCTGCGCCTCAGCACTCCTGCATGCATCCCACCCCTGCTGCATCACCCCGCAAGGGCTTTGCCCAGCTCGAAAGCCTCCTTCATCACCGCTTTGTTCTTGAGTATATCTCCGGGCTCAAGGCCCGTGCCGTACACCGACCCCACAAGCGGGGCCTCTACATACGCAAACGCATCCTGAAGCGTGCGCAGGGCATTGACCGCGCCGGAGCGAAACGCATCATTGTCGCCATAGGTGAGGGCCACGGCCATCTTTTTGCCTTTCAAAGCATAGCCCGAGGGGCCGCCTAACGCATAGCAGCGATCCATGAAAAGCTTGAGCTGCGCCGACACCGTGAACCAGTATATGGGGCTTGCGTAGATGATGCCGTCGGCGGCTATTATTTTTTCATAAAGCTTCTGCATATCATCCTTGATGACGCAGAATTTGTCGTCGACCGTGTGGCACTTGTCGCAGGCAGTGCAGGTCTTTATGTTCATTTTATGCAGGTTGACGGTTTCCACCCGCGCGCCTGCGGCTTTTGCGCCATCGGCTATTTTCTGGGCCAGCAGCGTGCTGTTGCCGTTTTTACGGGGGCTTGAGATGAGTGCGATAATTGACTTTGCCATGACATCCTCCTTTACAAATGGTGTCTGTTCCGGTGTTTTTAACAGCGGCTTAATTGCCGACAGGGTCCAGTCTGTTCGCCTGCCGCAGGGGAACATTTCTATCTTCTGTGTTTTCAATATTTCGCCTGTTTCCTTTCCACCAGGCAAGCGTAGTTATTTCAACGCAGGCTCTTGCGCCTGCCAAATATACTTTACGGGCTGCGCACCTGTCGAGTTAAAATATGAAATCCTTTCGGGAACAATCTTCACGATGGTGAGCGTTTCCTTCACCGCATCGGGCAGGGCCGCGCCAGTGAAAAGCTCTGCAATTTCATCAATGCGAATAATGGCTGCACCTTTTTGAAACTCGCCGGGATTGTCCTTCATGGCCAGCACGTGCGCCGTGCCCCATATCTGCAGGCCCCGGGCATTTTTCATATAGCCTTTGCCAACGGGGATGAATACGGCAAGGCAGACTTTGGGGTTCCTGCGTATGTTGTCAAGCTTGCCGCCCCGGTCAGCCACGAAGTACATGGTCAGGCCGTCGCTGCGGGCATCAACCGGCGTGTTGCGGGGCTCATTGTCAACGCAGGTGGCCAGGGCGCAGGTCATGTAGTTCTCGCCGTGCTCGCGAAGAAATTCTTTAATAATGTTTTCAACTTCAGTTCTGGTTGGTACCATGCTTATAACCCTTTATATTGTAAAGCCCTGATTTAAAAATCCGTTTAATTAGTCAATCATACGTTTTAAACTGATGCGCTCTGTGCGCAGATGCAGTATTCGGATAAAATTGCAAACGATTGCAAAAAAAATAGTTGAAAATATTTTTATTATCACTAAATATATTATATATGGTCTCTTTGTAAATTTAAAGGAGGCATAAAATTATGTTTTATGATTTTATAGAACATCAGGATATATATGCACGAAAAATATTATATTCAATTTATGTTTTATACATGCGCGGCATGAGCCGGGAACAGATAATACAATATCTTTCCCATACTTTTGAATTCGACCGCACTGAATCTGAACTTGCAGTGAACATGCTCCCCCGGGAATATCTCCCGCAGCCATCAATCTTTCGCAGAGTTTCTCGTATGACGACCGGAATTATTGAAAAAATTTTACTCTTCTAATTAATGATACTCCTGTAAAAAGCTTTTTTTTGGCATATGCTCCGCCATGGCGGCTTTCTACGCCACACATCGGATGTGACGACCGCGCCCCTGCGATTTCAATTTTTTAATCTTAAATTTTGATGTTTTCGTAAAAATACGTCACCCCGGTGAAAACCGGGGTCCAGTGCTTTGTAAGTATATTAAATTACTGGATACCGGCTTTCGCCGGTATGAGGATTTAGTTAAATTTTCGACTTTTTACGAGAGAGTCAATTTTGAATCATTCATTTTGAATCTCTTTACGTCTGACCCTTGTTTTTATGCCTTCCGGATTTTAACCGCAAGGCAATTTTTTATTGCAACCCCCTCATAATACGGCTACTGTTTTACCTGAAGCCGCTGGCTGCCCTGCCGTGCAGAGCTTTTATACTTTTTTATGCGGAGCCGGGCGTGAAGGAAATGATTGTGCGTGAGGGCGGAGCTGTGAACATGCTCGGGGCTGATGACGGGCAGTTGCTGAAGCAGTGCCGCGTAGATACCTATATCGCTTCGGGGCCGGGCGGGCAGCACCGCAACCGCACGTATAGCGCCGTGCGGCTGACGCATGTCACGACAGGCGTCAGCGTGACCGGCGAAGAGCGCCGGTCGCAGCATGAAAACAAACAGAAAGCTCTGGGCAGGCTCCGGATGGCCCTGGCACTGCAGGTACGAAGCGCCGGGTTTGCGCTGCATGAAAGTGTGCGGGAAATTTTTACAGCTGCCAGCCCCATGCGGGTAAACGCGCGGAACCAGCTGTACCCGCAGGTGTGCGCGGTAGTGCTTGATGCGCTTTTTGCCTGCAGCGGAAGCCTGAGCAGTGCCGCGCAGCTGCTGCACCTGTCTACCGGGCAGTTTGTTAAGATAGTGGCCCGCGACGGAGATCTGCTCACTGCGGCAAACCGACTGCGGGATTATTTTGACCTTAATCCGGTAAAAACATCATAGCTTTTCAGGAGGCCTCTATGCCCAATCAGTGCAGCAATTTAAATCCGACCTGTATGGCGAAAAAAGGCATCCCCTGCCCGGCGCTTAGCCATGACAAGAGCTGCTGGGAATATGACTGGATGCCGGAGCTCAAAGCAATGAGCAAAGAGGAGCGACAGCAGTGGAAGAGCTACCTGCACGATACCTGCCCGCGGTGCCCGGCATTTCATCCCTCCATGCAAGCGCTTATCGACCGTGCTCAGCAGGAATTGTAGAGAGCAGGCTGCATGACAATAAAGGTTGATCTCCATGTGCATACAAGCCACTCGCTGTGCGCGCGCCTGAGCCCGCGCCAGATCGAAAAGGCCGCCCTGCGTTTAGGCATTGGCGCTGTTGCCATCACCGACCACAATACCATGGCCGGAGTCCGTGAAATGCAGGCGGCGGTGCAGTCTTTGAAAATCATTTGCGCCGAGGAGATACGAACAGCGCAGGGCGAAATCATCGGCTATTTTCTTTCAGAAGAAATTCCTCCCGGCCTCACGCCGCAGGAGACGGTCGCGCGCATACGCAGTCAGGGCGGCCTTGTAGCCGTGCCGCACCCCTTCGACCGGCTGCGCAGCTCGCGCCTGCGCAAGCTTGCCATAGAGACGCTTGTGGGCAGCATCGACATGATTGAAGTTTTCAATGCGCGCAATATGTTCATTCAAGAAGACCGGGAACTGCTCAACCGTGTGCTTTCCGCAGGGGCCGTGCCCATCGCGGCAAGCGATGCCCACCTGCCGATAGAGATCGGCCGGGCCTGCATGGTGATGGAAGATTTTTCGACGCCACAGGAATTTCTCGATCATCTGCGCAACGCCCGCATCGTTGCGCGCAAAAGTCCCTTATGGGTGCATCTGGTGACAAAGGTGATGAGAAACTATCGCCTGCTGACCCGGTAAAAAAATTTTTCGGGTTGGTCGCGCATTGCGCACCAATTGGGGCGGGTTATGTCGGCAATGACTGCGATAATGGCGCAGACTTCGAAGAATGGTGTAAATGACAATTTTATATTGTTTTGATCGAATGGGCTGTGCGCCATGCGCACCCTGTCGCATTTTTTGTCTGCAAAAAAAGCTTGCAAATATCCATTTTTTTGTTAACGTTATATGAAATAAAATATTTTTTATGCTATATATAACCTATAAACTGAATGATGATGGTAGCGGCTTCTAGTTCTCAAAAAACAGTGACTAAATCCAAAGCAACGCCTCCGGCAAACGTTTGGAGCTTTTTAACAACGCTGGTTGATCGTCTATATAATTTATTGCATGTCGGAAAAATTGCAGCAGCTATTATTCTAGCGGTACTGGTAAATATTACATTATTTACTCTTAAATATCCAAATGATGAACTCCCCGTCCTTGTAAAAATGACGGGAAAATTTTTTTACTACGAACGCTTTTATGTATTTCCTCTAGGAGTCTGTCGGACTTAAAATTGACATCCAAGTGAACAGCTAAAATCCGTGGGACAAGCTGATCAAATTTCGACCAATAGTTTTGTCGGTGTTTTTATTTTATCTGTTT
>CAIWCT010000073.1 GCA_903911225.1 uncultured delta proteobacterium | reverse complement strand
AGTTGCAAACAGATAAAATAAAAACACCGACAAAACTATTGGTCGAAATTTGATCAGCTTGTCCCACGGATTTTAGCTGTTCACTTGGATGTCAATTTTAAGTCCGACAGACTCCTAGTGTAAACATCTCTTGGTTTAAATGTCACGGTGAAATAGAGTTATCCGCTAACTAGCGAAGTGAATCATTTCTTCTTTGTAGAAGAGAACTCTTGGCTTAATTTCTCAAAACTGTTTCCTCTAAAACCATAAAATCTGACAATGTTACCCTGTCTTATCCCAATTCTCGAAGAAGTCAGAGAGGTTACTCCATCAAAGCAAGGCATACTGTGTTCACGGCCATTGCTATCGCGCACAAAAACTTGATTATTATATATTCTATGCGACACAATAGATAAAGTTTCATTAGGTGCTGCAGAGGGCTTAGAAGAATTTCCTGATGATTCAGAGCTCGCTTGGTTGAACAAATAATGTTCGATACTCTCTATTCTCTCTTGAATATTTTTCTTTATTTCATCAAACTGAAACTGCGTCACACCTATAGCACAAATCTCAAGATCAACAATCATTTTAGCAATACTTCTGGTATCCTTTTCTTCGTAGTCACAATAATCACAAAAAAACATTCTTCTCTCCACATTATAGAAACGCCCTGTTTCAAAACATTTTGGGCAAGTTGTTTTAGGAAGATAGTAGTTTGTAATTCGACTACTATTATCCAGGGCATTTCCAATTATTTCATTTATTGCATTTACCTTTTCCTCTATACTATTAAGCCTTATGCTTGAATTATCCTTAGATTTGTTAATTGCCCATGTAGCCTCAGAGCCATCATTCCAGGCAAAACTACAGGACAGGCATCTATGCATGCGCCCATGTTCGCCATAACCGTTTGAGACTATTTCATTGGAGTTACACTCTGGACACACCATGGGCTTCTTGCCGACAAGAAAGTTCAGCCATGACTCCATAGCATCCTGTTTTGCCTTAATATCGGCCAGCGTTTTTGCCATAGCACCTATAACAGAATCATCATCCCAAACAAAACCACAAGATTGGCATGCATTTTTAAACTTTTGTTCGCCCTGACCAGTTGAGACATCGCCTGAATTACATTTAAGACAGTTCATAGCTTTCGTCTTTCTATGGTGCTTTATTTTTTATATTTGCTGCATTTTTGACTTTTTTTTAAACGCCCGAACAGAAAAACCCGGCCCAGTGATAGGGCTGAGAAAAATCAATTTCGTCGGAAGCTGAAAATTCATTTCTCACAAACCTTGTAGCACTGATCGACTTGCTATCAAAGGGCATTATATCCTGCGTTTTGCAGGCGCCAAGACTTATTACCCAAAGCTGCGCCTCCCGCAGTGCTTCGTCAGGGCTGCTTCCGGCCTTTATGCGCTCATACATCTTCTTCATCAGTAGGCTTGTCGAAATATCGGAAACAGCCCAGAGGCTTGAGACCACGGAATTTGCACCAGCATACAGAAAAGCGCTTGCAAGGCTTATATGTTCATCGGTGGGTTGCACAGCCGCAGGCAACCCGGTTTCGCAGGCGCTGAGCGTTGCCAGCGATACGCCGGAGAGATCAACAGAAGATAAGATATCTTCACGGTAGAACCTTTTTGTTTTTTGCATATCATAAGGATCGTGGAACATAAAGGCGTCATGGTCGGCATGGCCGCTCAGGTGCAGGATATGTGCTTTTTTGCCATGGGCAATAAGATCCTGCTCAGTGGCATCCCGTATGATTCTCGAGCCGGGGTACAGGCTGCTGATAACTTCTAATTCATCATCCGAGCAGGGAAGCGCGCCGGTATCCTGCGGATTAGCATGCAGGAGAATCAGCCTTTCCGCCACAGGCCGCTGCCGCTCCATGCAGTGCTTGAGTATCTTTGCGCCTGGCGCGTATGATACAACATAGTCATCAATAACATACCGCCTCGCGCCGTTCTTTTCGCTAAACATCGCATGCAGCGGCAGCAGGTGATAATAGCCGAAGGGTATAAAAATAATTTTCCGGATTCCGTGCAGATGAGGCCTTATTTTTTCAAAAAGATTTGCATGCATGTTTCTCAGAGTCGAGATCATAGCAGCCTGCCATTTGAGGACTTTTATTTCACGAGCGCCGGCGGGGCTCTCTTTCATGACCTGATAGAGCGACGCTAGTTTCTCAACCTCGTCTTTAAGGCTTGAAAGGCTGTAAGCTGGTATGTAGATCGTGTTTTGGTCAATATCCGCCCCTTGTTTTATGATGAATGCAATGGTTGCATCGGCTGTGGGGAAAAGCTCGATAATGGCCGTTGAGCTATCGTGGATAAGGCGGCTGATTTCTCCCGCAGAAATATGCGTTGTCTGATACGGGTCAAACAGCGGGTCATGTTTCGTGAAACTGCTTACCATTGCATCAAGTTTTTTGGCGAGGGCTTCCAATTCTTTATGTGTCTTTTCTGGCGCTGTGCGCGTCTGGCCCAAGGCAAGCGAGCGCTCGGTAGCCTGTATTTCTAAACGAATCTTGCGGTAGTGCTCAACATTTTTAGCCGGTGTATTTTTGGGAACCATCTCCCTGCGCGACATGAGCTCGGCAAGATTCCTGCTTTTAAGCCTCTCCACATATTCAAGCGCCCTTGCGTACAGCTTCTGCTGCATACAGAGCCCTATCATTTCATGATACACCTGTGAAACCGATTGCAGAAAAGCATCCTTGAAGTCCTCCGCAAATAGCCCCGCTCGCATTTGCTCAATAATCCCGATTGCGTCTTCACAAAAAGTACGGGCGCGCATATCGCCCTGCCGCGCGGCAACAAGCCCCAGGCCATAAAGGGTCCGCCATTTGAGGTCCTGGCTTTGAGCCGTGTCATAAACTTCTTGAAATAGCCGCCCTGCTTCTTTGTATTCACCAAGCTTTAAATAGAGAACGCCGATAGTACGATACAACTTGTACCGGTAACTGTGATCCTTTAAGGCCACATCATCAAAAATTTTTATGGCTAATTGACAGCTATGAATGGCTTTATCCTTCTTGCTGAGCGCGGCATATATCTCGCCTTCCGCAACAAGACATTGCGCCAGAAGCTCGTCCTTAATAACCTCATCCGTCTTGCGCAGTGTTTTTTGCGCCGACTGAAGAAGAGGCAAAGCCTTGCGAAGTCGGCCCATACGATTATACAGCGAAGCAATGTTCATATCATTGAGAGCACTAAGCGAGGCCAGGGATTTATCTTTTTGCAGGGCGTATAGTTCTTTTGCATTCTTGTACAATTTCAGAGCTGATTCAAAACGGCCCAGCGCATTGCAAACCGTTCCAAAATCCTGCAGCACATGGGCAAGCTCACCATAGCTTTTATGCTTGTTGTAAATGTCGGTGAGTACTACCAGAAGCCGAGCCGCTTCCTTGAAATGGCCGAGCCGGAAAAAAGCCGTGGCTTTGCCTGACTGGCATTCGGCAATTTTCAGTTGAAGATTGAGCTTTTCATAAATCTCAAGAGCTTTATCAAAGTGATGAAGCGAGGGGGCATAGTCGCCGGAAGCTATCAAAACCCAGCCGTGGTCGCATTGAATTTCTGCCCAGTCCTCATGCCGGGTGTCAAGATTGGCGGCGCAGGCGATTGTGAGTTCGGAAAGAATTCGTGCGAATTTCGGATTTGCCAAGCGGAATGTTGCTGCAACAAATGAAGATAAAAAAGCACAGTCGGATAATTCTACTTTTTTCTGCCGCCCGAGAAGAGAGGCCTTTTCAATGGCTTTCTCCAGAGGAAGCTTATCATGCAGCACGGCATCTCCCAGCGGGTAAAGCGGGAATTCAGAAATCACCTTAAAAACAATATCAGCGGCTTCTTCTGACTTCGTACTGGTATTGGGCATGCTGCCACTGCTCCGTCTTTAGTTTTGCAAGACCTTTGATTATGGCCTCAAGCGCTTGTTCTTCATTGACCCGGCCGGCCAGCGTATCTTTGCTAAATTGAAAAAGCCGTTTTCGCGTCCAGATTGCTTTCAGGCACTGCTTTCCCGCAGGACCCTTTATTTTACCCGTGATGGATATTGCCACGCCTTTTTTAACGGCCTCTGTTTCAGTCATGCGAGCGGGATAAAGAAAATGAACAGCCCCTGAAGCATCATAATGAAGTATGGCTATATACCCCCTTGCCGGTGCTGTAATCTTAAATTCAAGTTGTTGCCCTATCCGGTAAGAGGCCTAACCTTTTTTGCGGCCTCCTTCAGCGCTGCGAGTGGCGGCGGGATTTAAAGCAAATGCCGTAAAAGGCATAACCACACTGGCAATTAAATTTTTAATTTTTTCTATAAGAGGAACTTCGGCAAGGGTAGTGATGGAATCATCGATTTCGTTATCAATCTTCATTAAAGCCCATGTTTTTTCAGAGCAAGCCGGGCACAGGGCAATATGATCCATGACGCCGCTTTGAGCCTTTTTATTCAATGTGCCTACAACATATTCATATAGCATTGTTTCCGAGGGATGCGGCCCTTTTGACGCCAGCCGCGCGGCTTCTGTAAACTCTTGTGAACAGGCCTCTTTTTGCAAAAAGGCACCAAAGCTGTCCATATCCTTCAGAGCTTTTTTTAAAGCATTGGTTTTCTTTTTAGGCATTGTGCGCCTCCATACTATTAAAGAGCCATGGCTGTCGTGATTATTGACATTTTTTTTGCAAGTACTCCCGGATTATATCTAAATCGCGGTAGAGCGTTCGCTCGGTTACTTTTTCTTTTTTTGCGATCCGGCTAAGGGCTTCATGCGGGGTGATGCCCGGGTTCTTTTTAAAACAGTGCAGAAGACTTACAAAAAGCAAAAATTGCCGGTTGTTTGTCTTAGAATTTCGAGACTGCGCCCGTTTTTTCAACAGATTAGTAATCTGGCCTATTTCGATTGTATCCACATATTTTTTAAATGGATCGTGCGCTGGTACATGCCCGTGAACACCCTGTGCCTATTCACTATCTGGGGACTCAACATTAGGGACATGGTTTTTCAGGGAAGCATGCAATGCTTCTTTTTTTACAAAAGAGGTAATTTCATTAATGGATGCCCTTTTCAAATACTGAATCAATGTGGGCAGTGTGGGAATTTCCAGATGTTGCTTTTTGAGGTTTTTTAAAAGCAAATGCCGTATTGCTTGTTCATGGTCGGTAGGGCTGCCTCCAAGCTCAATCTGCTTACGTATAAGATATTTTAAAATTATACTCTTAAGAATTTCTTCAGGTGTGCATCGGCCCCGGGCAAAAATTTCCTCTAGGAGTCTGTCGGACTTAAAATTGACATCCAAGTGAACAGCTAAAATCCGTGGGACAAGCTGATCAAATTTCGACCAATAGTTTTGTCGGTGTTTTTATTTTATCTGTTT
>CAIWCT010000072.1 GCA_903911225.1 uncultured delta proteobacterium | reverse complement strand
TGCTCGCCCAGCAGAGGGCCATGACCGCGTACGCCGCAGGGCGTTTCGGACATCTTCAGGGGGCTGCCGTACATTCTCATTTTTCCTACAAACGGCTGGTCGATCTCGACCATCATTTCACGTGCTTTTACATGCTCATCAGTGTCGGCAAGCTCCTTGATCGTGCGCGTACGCAGGCAGGGAACTTCATACTTTTCCAGAAGCTGTTCGGCTTCTTCAGCCGATGCGCACGACAGGGTCCATTCTTCCACCAGCTGATGAATGAATGGTGCATTTTCCTGCGTGCAGCGGAGGGAGACGGTGGCTGCGCGGGGCTCGTCAAGCAGCCATGTGTATTTATCGCCCAAGGCCTTCACCAGGCCCTCCCAGCGGGGCTGGGTAAGACATGCGATGACGATATAGCCGTTTTTGCATTTGTAGATGCCATAGGGGGCATAGCCGGGATGCAGGCGTCCGATTCTGGGCGGATCGACAGGTTTGCCTATGGCGCTTGTCAGCAGATACCACGGCAGGGTGTTTTCATGAAAAGAAAAGAGGCAGTCCATCATGGAGATATCGATGTTTTGTCCTTTGCCGGTTTTTTCGCGGGAGTACAGAGCGCCGCAGATGGCAACTGCGGCATGCACTGCCGCATTCATGTCGCCGATAGACACCGGTGCGATCTGGGGAATTTCGCTCTGGTCTGTCCAGCCGCTTGCGCCCTGAGCGATCATATCATAGCCTGGCTTGTGGGAATACGGACCCCAGTGGCCAAAGCTCGATACCGAGCAGTAAATGATTTTAGGATTGATTTTTTTTACCGAATCGTAATCAAGCTTCAGGCGATCCATGACTCCGGGAGCGAAGTTTTCCATGAGCACATCGCATTTTTTGATGAGTTCATGAATAATCTCCATGCCTTTGGGTTCTTTAAGATTGACGCAGATGCTTTTTTTACCCCGGTTGCAGTTGATATTGTAAGAGCTTTGCGTGACACCATCATTTTCAACGATAAGCGGAAGATGTCGCTCATTGGTGCCGTCTTTGTAGCGTTCGACCTTGATAACATAGGCGCCCATATCGGCAAATGTTCTGGTTGCGAAGGGACCTGCAAGAACCCAAGTGAAATCAAGAATTGTAACGCCATTCAGTGGTCCTGGTCTCAGTTCTTCCATGAAAACCTCTACTTGAAATGATTAATTTAGCGGTTCAGGGTATCAATGCCCATGCCCGTGTCGTAAAGGGACATTTTAACGAAACTTTCCCTGCATGTCAATCTTTTCGCGGGCAGCCGCTTCAGCCGGCCTGGGGCCTGTACACAGGCAAAAGTTCGGGGGAAACACTCTCAAGAAAAGGAAGGCGGCCGTCTTTGTCGGATGTCAGAGGATTGCGCTGCGGCCAGGTGATTCCAACGGACTCATCAGCCCAGTTGATGCCGCGATCATCTTCAGGATGGTAGAAATCAGTGCATTTATAGACAAGATCGACGATGTCGCTCAGCACGCAGAAGCCGTGGGCAAACCCCTCGGGGATAAATATCTGGTAATTGTTTTCATCCGACAGCACCTCGCCAACCCAGCGACCGAAAGTGGGGGATCCTCTGCGTATATCAACGGCCACGTCGAAAATTTCTCCCCGCAGCACCGAAACCAGCTTTGCCTGAGGAAAGTTGAGCTGGTAATGCATGCCGCGCAGAATGCCCTTGGAGGAGCGGGAGTGATTATCCTGCACAAAGGGCTTTTGTATACCGAGTAGCCCGTATTTTTGGAACTGGTAGGTTTCTATAAAAAAGCCCCGGCTGTCGCGAAATACATCGGGAGTGATGATGCTCACATCGGGTATTGCCAGTGGAGTTATTTTGAGCGCCACAGGTCACCTCTCCTCATCTGCCAGCAGGTCCAGCAGATACCTGCCGTAGGTGCTGTTTTTCATTTCCAGGGCAAGCTTGCCGGCCTGAGCCTTATCGATGAAGCCCTGATGATAGGCTATTTCCTCGATGCAGGCAATCTTAAAGCCCTGCCGCTCCTCAATGGCCTGCACATAGCTTGAGGCCTGCTGCAGGGCCTCATGCGTGCCGGTGTCGAGCCAGGCAAGCCCACGCCCCAGTAGCTGTACGCGAAGCTCGCCCCTGCGCAGGTATTCCAGATTTACATCCGTGATCTCCAGCTCACCGCGCGCCGACGGCTTCATGTTTTCGGCAATATCCACAACGCGATTATCGTAAAAGTAGAGGCCCGGCACGGCAAAGCGAGATTTGGGCTGCGTGGGCTTTTCCTCGATGGACAGCACCCGGCCCGTATCGTCAAATGATACGACGCCGTAGCGCTCGGGGTCTTTAACGGGGTAGCCGAAAATAAGCCCGCCCTTTTCAAGCTGTGCTGCGGTGTGCAGGGTTTCGGGGAATCCGTGGCCGTAAAAAAGGTTGTCGCCCAGGACAAGGCAGACTCCATCGCTGCCGATAAAGGACTTGCCGATGATGAATGCCTGCGCAATGCCGTCCGGCCGGGGTTGCTCTTCATAGGAAAACGAGAGCCCCAGCTGTGAGCCGTCGCCGAACAGGTTTCGGAAATTTGGCAGATCCTGCGGCGTGGAGATTATAAGTATTTCGCGGATGCCGGCAAGCATCAGGAGAGACAGCGGATAATAGATGAGCGGCTTGTCGTATACCGGGAGAAGCTGTTTGCTGACGGCCCGTGTTACGGGATGAAGCCTGGTGCCGGAACCACCGGCCAGTAGTATGCCCTTCATAGTATGCTCCCTGTAGTGTTATGAGTATTTAGATTTCTTAACATACTTTACTGCCGGATAAAACCCTTTTTTGGCATTGCATTTCAGCCTGACATGCCGTAGCCTGAAGCAAAAAGCAAAAAGCAAAAAGCAAAAAGCAAAAAGGATGCCGCCCATGTTTGTCATTGCCGCTGCGACATATGAAGAGCTGCAGGATGTGCTGAAAAGGATGACATCCGTGCGCCGTGAAAGCCGCGGGGGCATGCATGTTTTTTATGGGAGAATGAATGGCCGGGATCTTCTTCTCGTGCAGACGGGTGTGGGCCCGAAAAAGGCAGGGGCTGCGGCAAACAGAATTATAAAAGAGCATGCTCCGCGAGCGGTGCTGTCCATCGGGGCGGCAGGCGCGGCTGATCCGTCGCTGCATGTGGGCGATATCGTCATAATAAAAAATATTTTACATCATGCGGACGGGCATTTCGCAACCGATTCACCAGGGTCCGAGCAGATCACCCTGCAGCTGACTGATGCAGGCATGCAGGTATCACGGGGCGACTGCTTTACCGTCGGCGCTTTTGTCCATACAGCCGGCCAGAAGCGGCGCATTTTTGAAAATACCGGCGCCCGGGTGATCGATATGGAAAGCGCTTCGCTTGCCAAACGGTTCCGCCCTGCGGGAGTGGCGTTTCTGGATATACGCATAGTCTCAGATACGGCCAGGCAGGATGCATTTAATATCGAAGCTTACTATGCGTGCAAAAAAAAAGCGGGCAGGGCAGGGGTGTACGTCTATTTCATCAAAAAACCGGGGGAAATCCTGCGGGCGCTGCGGCTGAAAAGAAATGTCAGGCTGGTGGGCGGGCGGATTGCCGATATCATTGAAAAGCTTATGCTCTAGCAGGCTGTTGAAAAACGCCCATCTGCTGCGTTGCGCTCATCATGCTTCACTGCGGCGTACAAAAAGTACGCCTCATTTCGCATGATTTCGCACGCCTTGCATCTGAGCATTTTTGAACAGCCTTCCC
>CAIWCT010000071.1 GCA_903911225.1 uncultured delta proteobacterium | reverse complement strand
GCGAACTTCTGCACCTTCGAGCAGAACCGCGTGAAGTCGTTCAAATTTTTCAACGAGTTTCGCGCACTCTTGAACGATGCCCGCCCGAACGCTGCCCACGCAGCCCTTGCCCGGCTGCAAAAGCAGTGCGGCCCCGAGCATATCGTGCTTATTACGCAGAATGTTGATGATTTGCTCGAGCGCGCCGGGTGCACCGGCGTCGTCCATGTGCATGGCTGCCTGTGGCAGATGCAGTGCCTTGACTGCGCACATGTGTGGGACATCGGCTATGGCAGCTGGGCCCCCTATGAGCCCTGCCCGGCCTGCGCTTCTCTTGCCGTTAAGCCCCATGTGGTGCTGTTCAATGAAATGGCGCCGCGCTACCGCGATATGCATGAGGTTATGGACGGCCTTACCGCAGACGACTGCTTCGTGGCCCTGGGCACCTCAGGGTTTGTGGTGCCGGTGGCAGGCATGATCTACGGCTTTATGGGGAAAAAGATTTTGTGCAATCTTGAGCCCTCGGCCTATCTTGACGGACAGGGGTTTGACCACTGCTATTATATGCCCGTAACGCAGGCGATAGAGCAAATCGCTGAACTTATTGAAGCCTCGCTTGCAGGTAAGCGCGTACCGGTAAAAACTCAAGTAGGGCCGGGTTTTAAACCCGCCTCTACAAAAAAATAACAAGAAATTATTTTACAGCAGAAAGGAACTATAGTCATGGAACAGCATCAGGTACTGATAGTGGGGTCGGGCCCCTCGGGAGCGGCATGCGCCAGGGCGCTGCGCAAAGCGGACGTGGACGTCCTGATCATTGAAAAAGAAAAACTGCCGCGGAACAAAATCTGCTCGGGCGTGCTTTTCGGACAAACGCAGGTGCTGCTGGAAAAATATTTCGGCGGCCTGCCGCCCCACGATGTGTACTGCACCCCCAAAGAAATTCCTGCTTCCCATATCATCGAATGGAAAGCCAAAGAGGGCTTCTTTCCCTATATCTGGGAGAGGGGCAAAGACGGAGTTGATTTTCCGAAGGTGTACTTGAATATCTGGCGCAGCAAATTCGACCACTGGCTGGCGCAGCAGTGCGGCGCCGAGCTGCGGCAGAACTGCTCGGCCCGGTCAATGACCCGGGATGGCGAAACAATCAAGGTGACGCTCTTTCAGAAAGGCTCTAGCACCCTCGATTCCGCCGCTCAAAAAACCCCGCAGCAGGAGATCGGCTGCCAGTATCTTGTCGGTGCCGACGGCTGGAACTCAACCGTGCGGGGCTTTGTCGATGAGCAGTGGCGCACCAAGCCGGCCGATGTGATTGTGTATCAGGAATATTGCAGGCTCGAGAGCCTCGGCAAGCTGCTTGAGGGCCGCTGGCATGTGTTTTTCATGCCCTCGGTGGGCGATATTCTGTGCTGCGTGCATCGCAAGGACGATGTGCTGGCGCTGTGCGTCGGCGGCTTGCCCAGCCGGAATATCCGGGCAGGCATGGAGACATTCAAGCGATTTCTTGCCGACCAGTTCCAGGTGTCGCTCGGCGAGGTCGACCGCAGTGAAGGCTGCACGGTCCGGCAACTGCCGCCAAACCTTGGTTCGGGCCGCGTGCTTTTGACCGGCGAGGCAGCAGGCTTTGTCTACTTAAACGGCGAGGGCATAAGCGCTGCCATAGACTCGGGCTACCGG
>CAIWCT010000070.1 GCA_903911225.1 uncultured delta proteobacterium | reverse complement strand
CTTCGTTTTGCCCAACCTACGGAGAAACATAAACCCCATTCAATAAAAACAAAAACAACCTACACCATGCACGATAGGGTGACAGCCGGTAGGGTGGACTTGCGAAGCACGTCCACCAGATGTACTGAATTTGGTGGACACACTTCGTGAGTCCACCCTACGCTTTTAAGAAAGATTTCGGGCAAGCCGGAATGGCGCAGGGATTATAATTAATGTAAGGGGAGTTCGCGAACTCCCCTTACGGAAAAACATTACCGCAAACAAAAACAAACCACACAATGCACGATAGGACGACAGCATGACAAAACTTCCGGTAAACAAAACCAAGATCGTCTGTACCATCGGCCCGGCTTCTGAATCTCCCGAGGTTATGCAGCAGATGCTGCAGGCGGGCATGAGCGTGGCGCGCCTGAATTTTTCCCATGGCGATTTTTCAGGCCATGCAAAGGTTATTGCAAATCTGCGGGCTGCTGCAAAGGCTGCCGGCAGGCGTATAGCCATCATGGCCGACCTGCCGGGGCCCAAGATGCGCATCGGTACGATCAAGGATGAGCCTGTTGACCTTATACCCGGCGCATCATTTACCCTGACAACCGAGGATATAGTCGGCGATGCCGCCAAGGTCTCGGTATCATTCACCCGCCTGCCCCAGGCTGTGAAGGCTGGTGACACATTATTTCTCAACGATGGCCTGATACAGCTTGAGGTTGAGAGCGCAGGAAAAAGTGATGTGACCTGCCGCGTTGTTGTGGGCGGCGAGCTGCGCTCGCGCAAAGGGCTTAATCTGCCGGGCATTGATCTTGGCATCAGCGCCTTCACCGAGCGCGACCACGAGTGTCTGAAGTTTGCCATGGAGCAGGGCATAGACGCGGTCAGCCAGTCTTTTGTCGAATCGGCAAAAGATATTGAGGCGGTGCGTAAAGCCGCTGTTAAGCTCGGGTACAACCCTTTTATTATCGCCAAAATCGAGCGCTCCCGCGCACTTGAACATATCGATGATATACTTGATGCCACAGACGGCATGATGGTGGCCCGCGGTGATCTCGGGGTGGAGATCCCTATCGAGCAGATCGCCGTGGTGCAGAAGCAGCTCATTCATCAGGCAAATATACACGGGAAACCTATAATAACGGCAACGCAGATGCTGGAGTCCATGACCTCTAACCGGCGGCCAACGCGCGCAGAGGCCACCGATGTTGCCAATGCTATACTGGACGGCACCGACTGCGTCATGCTCTCCGGTGAATCAGCCATGGGCGCCTATCCGGTTGAAGCCGTCGGCATGCTTGCAAAGATTGCCGCAGCCATAGAGCCCAGGCGCTCTTCCCATTACGTAAGTGAAACGCTTCAGGAAATAGGCCATGATGGAAAAGTCTCGCTCACCGATATGATTGCCATGAGCGTGGAAACGACCTTTCACCGCATTTTGCCGGCGGCTGTCTTTGTGCCCACCCGCAGCGGCTACACGGCGCAGAGCATCACCCGGTTCAGGCTGCCGGTGTGGATCATGGGTGTAAGCTCACATGAGGCGACCTGCCAGAGACTTCAGTTTTCCTACGGGGTGTATCCGGTGTGCGAGGCGGATCACCCGGAGAACTGGAAAGCCTATATTATGCAATGGCTGCAGGAACACGGCATTGAGGGTGGGCTTGCCATTCTGACCGAGGGACCATCGGTTAAGTTTCCTCATACAAACAACCGTATGGAGATCATCGACCTTACGCATAAATAATCAATCCGCCTGCACGGACTGAGATTGCCTGTTGCAGCAGCGGGCGAGTAAAGGGGTGAGAATTTTAATGTGAATTAAGAACTCCTTCTCCCCTTGCGGGGGCGAGGACGAAATATGCCGGACTTAATTCATATGTATTGGGGGTGAATATGAAAGTCGGAATTGTCGGATGCGGTTTTGTAGGCAGTACGGCAGCCTATGCCATGGTGCTTAACGGCACAGCAAGCGAGATAGTTCTTATCGATCTCCACGCAAATCTGGCCAGGGCGCAGGCAGAGGATATACTGCATGCCACGCCGTTCGGCGCGCCTGTGAGAATTGCCGCCGGAGATTATCCCGACCTTGCCGGAGCCTCTGTTGTCGTGCTTGCTTGCGGGGTAGGGCAGCGCCCCGGCGAGCATCGGCTTCAGCTTCTTGAACGCAATGTGCAAGTCTTTAAAAAAGTTATCCCTCTGGTTCTTCAGCATGCTCCGGAAGCGTTGCTGCTGGTTGCTTCAAATCCCGTTGACCTTATAACGCAGGTGGTCACAAGTCTTGCCGGCATATCTCCCGGACGGGTCATCGGCTCCGGAACGATTCTTGATACAGCCCGCTTTCGCGCCCTTCTTGGAGACTATCTCGGCGTTGCGCCGGCCTCAGTCCACGGCTATGTGCTGGGCGAGCATGGCGACTCTGAAGTGCTGGTGTGGTCGAGCGCAACGGTGGGAGGCGTGCCTCTTGCAGATTTTGCCGGCCAGACATGCCGTGAATTCACTGGCGATGAGAAGTCCCTCATCAATAACGGTGTTCGGCGTTCGGCCTACCGTATTATTGAAGGCAAGGGCGCGACCTATTATGGTATCGGCGCAGGGATCTCCAGAATTGTGAGCGCTGTCAGAGATGATGAGCGGGCCCTTTTGACGGTTTCATCGGTTACTGTAGGTGTGGAAGAGTTTGAAGGGCTGAGCCTGTCGCTTCCGCGGGTGGTGGGAGCCCAAGGGGTTGTCACCACTCTAAGGCCCGATCTTTCGGAGCAGGAGCGCGAAGAGCTTAATAAAAGCGCCGACATGCTGAGAGAAGCGGTACGCAGCATAGGGTTTTAAGTCAGCAGCCAAAAGGAGTTTAGTCCGGAGCTGTGAGCTCGGAGAGAAAACTTCAAGAGTTGTTCATTGTATCAGTGTTTGAATCGCAGCAGGCGGTAAAATAAAGACAGAAGACATAATTTGATTTTTGAACTTTGAACCTTGAATATTGAACAAGGATGTGGCAATGAAGGTACTCACCACACAGCGTATAAAGAGGTGCTCTAGCTGTCACGTATGCTCGCTTGCCTGCGCGAGCCCGAATTGGCAAACAGCCATGAAAATTTTGCCTATATGGAAACCATGAATACACTTAATTTTCTCAAACAAGAGGTTGGCGTCTTCAAGAGTTTTTCCGACGAACGCCTGCAGCAGCTGGTGGATGGCTCGCGCATCGCATCGTTCGAGGCCAATGAAGCCATTGTTCACTGCGGCGAGGAAGCCACGCACTTCGGTGTTGTGCTCAGCGGTTCGCTGGCCGCCTCGGTGATTGGCGACGGCGGCGACCAGCAGCCCCTCGGACAACTGAAGGCCGGCGAAACGTTTGGGGAGATGGCCCTGATGACCGGCGATACAATGCTCATGGACCTTTTCGCCGAATCGCTCAGCAAGGTGCTGTTAATTCCGGTTTCGCTGTTTCAATCCGTCATCGTGGCCGAGCCGGGCGCGGTGCAGCATATATCGAGGACCATCGCGGAGCGCATGAAAATGCTTATGGCCGATCCGCTAAAGGCTGCCGCTGCGCTGCGACGGAGCGATGACCCGTATGGCCTCAAGCTCAAGGGTGAGCGGCCGGAACAGATTCTCGTCATCAACTGCGGTTCGTCGTCGCTCAAATACAGCTTCCACGACACGACCGACGAGAGCCGCTATGCGCACGGTCTCGTCGAACGCATCGGCATCGACGGAACACGGCTTGAGCAGTGCGGGCCGAAGGGCGAGGTCAAACGCGATGTGCCGAAGGGCGGTTTTGCCGAAGCATTCAAGGCGATGGTGGCAGAACTAACCGCGAAGGAGACCGGCATCATCAGCGGTGCGGGCGAAATCAGCGTCGTGGCGCATCGTGTCGTTCACGGCGGCGAGCGTTTTACGGAGGCAACGCTCATAACTGACGCAGTCCTTGCAGAAATCGACGTGCTCAGTCCGCTCGCGCCATTGCACAATCCGGTGAACGTCGCGGGCATTCGCGAAATGCGCCGGCTGTTTCCCGCCGTGCCTCACGTCGCCGTATTCGACTCGGCGTTTCACCACACGCTGCCGCCGCATGCGTATCTGTATGGCCTTCCCTATGAGCTCTACGAAAAGAAAGGCGTGCGCCGCTACGGTTTCCACGGCGCATCGCATCAGTATGTCGGCCTGCGCACCGCGCAATTTTTCGGGCGCCGCCCGAACGAACTGCGCATCGTGAGCTGCCATCTGGGCAATGGCTCATCGCTCTGCGCCATTGATCACGGGCGCTCGGTGGACACGACGATGGGCTTCACGCCCGCCGAGGGGCTGATCATGGGCACACGCTGCGGCGACGTAGATCCGGGCGTGCTCACCTTTCTCGAACGCACCGACGGCCTCACCGCAACGCAGGTCGAGGAATTGCTGAACAAAAAAAGCGGCCTGCTGGGCCTGTCCGGCATTTCGAGCGACATGCGCGAAATCCTGAAAGCCGCCGCCGACGACCAGCCCCGCGCGCTGCTCGCGCTCAAGGCGTACTGCTACCGCGTGCGCAAATATCTCGGCGCTTATGTTGCATCGATGGGGGGCCTGGATGCGGTGGTTTTCACGGGCGGCATCGGTCAGGGCAGCACGGGAGTTCGCTCGCTGGCGCTGCAGGGGCTTGACTGCATGGGCATCAGGCTCGACGACCAGCGAAACCGCGACGCGCGCGGTTTCGACGAGGTGTGCCGTATCTCGGCCGACGACTCGAAGGTGGCCGTGCTGATCGTGCCGACGGACGAAGAGCGCATGATGGCGCGCGAGGCGCTGCGCGCTTTGAGCCGCTCCTACATCACGCGTGTGCTGGAAGCTCAGAAGCAGAGGCCCTTTCTTGTCGAGGTTTCGGCGCACCACATTCACCTCACGCAGGAACACGTGGAGGCGCTGTTCGGCAGCGGGCATCAGCTCACCAGGCACTCGGATCTCTCGCAGCCCGGCCAGTTTGCCTGCGAGGAACAGCTCTCCATCATCGGGCCGAAGGGCCGCACCGAGGGCGTGCGCGTACTCGGGCCGGCGCGCACCTATACGCAGGTTGAAATTGCCATGACTGAGCAATTCAAGCTCGGCGTGAATCCTCCGATCCGGGAAAGCGGCGACATTGCGGACACGCCGGGCTGCACGCTTGAAGGCCCGGCCGGCAGCGTTAAGCTGGAGCGCGGCGTTATCTGCGCGCTGCGCCATGTTCACATGACGCCCGAGGATGCACTGCGCTATGGCGTGCGCGACAAGTCCTTCGTGCGCGTGCGTGTGACCGGCGACCGGGAGCTCATTTTCGGCGACGTGCTTGTGCGCGTGGACCCGAATTTCGCCCTTGCCATGCACATTGACACTGACGAAGGCAACGCCGCCAATGTACAGACCGGCGCGCAGGGCTACATTGATGGAATTCAGAGCCAGGGATAAGAGCATGCCATGATAGACCTGAAGAACTTCAAGGTGGGCGACATCCTTAAAAACGGCACCGCCATATCCATCAGGGCTGTCCGGCCTGACGATAAAAGCAGATTCGCCGAAGCCTTCAGGCATCTCGGGCCTGATGCCGTCTACACCCGTTTTTTTTGCTGCAAGAAAGAGCTTACCGATGAAGATCTTAAGATTGCCGTGGAAGTCGATTTTGAAAATACAGTCGCCCTTGTTGTTACGATTCCTGCCGGCGGGGGGGATGAGACCATCATTGGCGCAGGGCGCTATATTTTGTGCGGTCAGCCACATGAACTGCGCAGCGCTGAAATTGCCTTCACCGTGGGAGAAAACTATCAGTGTCAGGGGATCGCAAGCCGTATCTTAAGACACCTCATTCATATCGCTCAGCAAAAAGGCGTGTCGCAGTTCGAAGCCGAGGTGCTTCCCAAGAACAGAGCGATGCTTGCCGTATTTGCCCGCAGCGGACTTCCCATGAAGGAATTGCAGGAAGAGGGGACCGTGCACGTGTACCTTTCCCTGTCGGCGCAGGCACCATGGACGGCTGAACCCTGAACCCTAAAGCCTGAACAGGGGGTCACACATGAAGATACTTACCACACCGCGCATGGAACGCTGCATTGGCTGCCACTCATGCTCCCTTGCCTGCGCGCGGCTTGTGCACAAGCGTCTGTCCTGGAATACGGCCGGTATCCGCATCGCATCCTCCGGCGGTTTGTCGACGGGCTTTGAAGCAAAAACCTGCCTTGCCTGCGATCCCGCACCCTGCGTTGCAGCCTGCACCACCGGCGCATACTCGCAGCGAAAAGGTGGCGGCGTGGTGGTCAAAAAAAATCTCTGCAACCGCTGCGGCGACTGCGCCCATGCCTGCCCGGTTGATGCGATTTATCTTGATGAAACCGGCGAACCCTTTGTCTGTATTCACTGCGGCCGCTGCATAGCTTTCTGCCCCCATGAATGCATCGCCCTGCACGAGACTTCAGCCGAAACGCTGCCTGACACTGCTGCGGGAGGCCCATCATGAGCAGAGATCATTTCAGAATACTCTGCTTTGATCTTGCTGCAGGTCAGGGGCAGGTGGTGACCCTTGACGGCAGAGACAGTGTGGCAGGCGGCAGCGGGCTTGCTGCATTGCTTTTCAATACATACGGCCATAAGTCACAGCCCTGGGACGATCCGGAGCAGCCACTTATCTTTACCATCGGCCCGCTCACCGGCTATTTCCCCCTTATGAGCAAAACGGTCTGCGCCTTTAAGTCTCCCTATCATAATCAGTATGCTGAAAGCCACGCTGGCGGACGCTCGGCGCTGTCGCTGCAGCTTGTAGGTTTTGACGCTCTGGTTATTGCCGGCCGTGCCAAGCGGCCCTCATGCCTGGTAATCGGCTCGCAAAGCACGGAGCTTAAGGATGTCCACTTCCTCTGGGGCATGGACGTGCAGAAAAGCGGCAAGATGCTTCGCTCCATGTTTCCTGGCTCGGGGCATCGAAGCATTCTGCGCATCGGCCCGGCAGGCGAGCAGGGTTCTGCCATGGCCGGCATCAATGTTGATACTTACCGGCATTTCGGCAGGTTGGGTGCAGGCGCGGTCATGGGCGCAAAAAATCTCAAAGCTATTGTCCTTCAGGGTGATGGGAATTTTCCCCTCGGCGACAGCCCTGACTACACAAAGCTTTTTCAGGAGGTCTACCGGCAGCTCACGGCCACGGACATGATGCGCAAATATCATGACCTTGGAACGCCCGTGAACGTGGCGGTATTAAACGGGATTAAGGCACTTCCGTGCCGGAACCTGCAGCAGACAAGCGATCCGCAGATCAGCGGCATTACGGGCGAGCATTTTGCCGACGCTGCTCTTCTGCGCAGTGCAGCCTGCGCAGGCTGCCCGGTGGGGTGCATACACATCGGATTCGTGCGGGAAAAATTTCTGGGAGAGAACCAGTATCTGTACCGACAGGTGTCCTATGATCATGAGCCGGTGTTTGCCGCAGGGTCGATGCTCGGGGTGACGGACTGCTTTGCCGTGCTGGGCATTCTTGACGTGGCTGAAAAGATGGGTATCGATATAATGTCGGCGGGCGTGGCCCTTGCCTGGGCGACAGAGGCTACGGAGAAAGGCATAATTTCCGAGAAGGAAACAGTGGCTGCCCTGCTCTTTGGGGATGCAGCGGCATATCAGCAGGCCATGCTGCATCTGGCAATAGGGGCAAATGAGTTTTACCGGCTGCTGGGGCAGGGCATCATGAAAGCCGCAGCCCGGTACGGAGGCGCGGAGTTTGCCTGCGTGCTGGGGCAGGAAATGGCAGGCTATGCCACAGGCGAGGTGTTTTTTATATCCCAGGCTCTCGGGTTTCGCAACTCCCATCTTGATGCCGCAGGGTACAGCTATGACCAGAAGAATACGGATAAAGACGTAGCTGCTGCGGTTCAGTTTCTTACCGATGACGAGCGGGAGCGGGTGTTGCTGACCTCCATGGTGTCCTGCCTGTTTGCCCGCAATGTGTACACGCCGCAGTTGCTGGCCCAGTGCCTTGAAGCTGCGGGCTACCCGACGCTTGCCGGCTCAATTGATGCTGTCTCCCGGAACATACAAAAGCTGCGCTGGCGCATGCGGCTTGCAACGGGGTTTGACCCTGAAGCGGTCACGATTCCCGCCCGGTTCTCTGAGATAACCACCTGGAAAGGAAGGCTGGATGCCGAATACCTCGCCGCCTTGAAAGGCGCCTATGCCCGGCGCATTCTGGAGATGGGCAGACCCGTTTCATCCGTCCCGGCGCCGTCGTGAAACGCTTTATGTACTGGAAAATTTGTTAATTAATTAGTTGTGAAAAAATAACAAATTTAATATACCTACGATAACCTTACTCTAAAACTATCATCTCAGGCGAGTTGCAGCATAATCAGGAGATTTTTAATTGGAGATTATGATGAATACGTGCTTTGCAAAGAAAATGACGGCAACCCAGGAGAGCTCATTTTCTGTGTTTTTATGCCTGAGTTTCTTATGCCTTTCTCTCATGTGTGCAGCAGGCTGCTCCAAAGAGCAGAAGGCCGGCGGCCCGGGAACGCCTGAAGTTGCGCTCATGACCATAGTACAGCAGAATGTGCCGATAGCGCCCGAATACGTGGCCCAGACGCAGAGCTCGCGGCAGGTGAACATTCAGGCGCGGGTGAGCGCGTTTTTGGACCGGCGCGTGTACACGGAAGGCGAAATCGTCAAAGAGGGGCAGACGCTTTTCCTGATGGACCAGAAACCGTTTAAGGTGCAGCTCGATCAGGCCAAAGCCGCGCTTGCCCGGCAGGAAGCGGCCCACAAAACGGCAAAGCAGAATCTGGACCGCACCAAACCGCTCACCCAGCAGAACGCCCTTTCTCAAAAAGACCTTGATGACGCGACCGGCCAGTATGACTCTACCGGCGCCGCTGTCGAGCAGGCAAAAGCGCAGGTCGAGCAGGCAAAGCTGAACCTCTCCTACACGGTCATCACCTCGCCGGTAAACGGCATTACAAGTGCGGCGCTTCAGCAGGACGGCACCTATATCAACCAGCAGAACAGCCAGCTCACCACCGTGGAGGCCCTGTCGCCCATGTGGGTCAATTTCAGCCTGTCGGAAAACGAGCTGCAGCGCCACCGCGATCAACTGCGCACCGGCAGGATCGTGCCGCCTGCCGACAATAATTATATAGTCGAAGTTATCCTGGTCGATGGCTCGGTATTCCCCCAAACCGGAAAGATAACTTTTGCAGCTCCTTCCTACAACTCGCAGACCGGCACGTTCCTGCTGCGGGCAAGTGTCGAGAATCCCGACGGCGTGCTTCGCCCGAATCAGTTCGTGCGCGTGCGGCTGAAAGGGGCGGTGCGGCCCAAAGCCATACTGGTTCCGCAGACTGCGGTGCAGCAGGGATCAAAAGGGCATTTTCTCTGGGTTATAGACAAGGACAATGTAGCAGAGCCACGGCCTGTTATGGTCGGCGACTGGCATGGCACTGACTGGTTTATTACCGAGGGGCTGAAAGCAGGTGAACGCATTGTTGTGGACGGCGGGATGACAGTCCGGCCCGGCGCGCCGGTACAAATAAAAACGCAGCAAAAAGACGAAGCTAAAGCCGCAGGCAAATAGCCGGAGAGACAGAATGTTCTCAAAGTTCTTCATCGAACGGCCCATATTCGCAACCGTTGTCGCGCTCATCATAACGATTGCCGGCCTTGTGTGCATGAAAATGCTGCCGATCGAGCAGTACCCCACCATCACGCCCGTGCAGGTGACGGTAACCGCAACCTACCCGGGCGCGGATTCCAAAACCGTTGCCGACTCAGTGGCAGCCCCCATCGAGGCGCAGGTAAACGGCGTCGACAACATGCTCTACATGACCTCCACGAGCTCCAATACCGGGCAGATGACGCTGACCGTGTTTTTTACGCTCAATACCGACCCCGATATCGCGCAGGTGCAGGTCCAGAACCGGGTAAATCTTGCGGCCCCCCAGCTGCCGGAACCCGTGACGCAGTACGGCGTATCGGTTCAAAAAAAATCATCCAGTTTCATGATGATTATCGCCCTGTTTAATAAAGATGGCAGGTACAGCCCGGACTATGTGAACAATTACGCCAATATCTACGTGCTTGATGCGATCAAGCGCGTGAACGGCGCGGGCCAGTCGCAGATGTTCGGCGTTCCCGACCAGGCCATGCGCATCTGGATGAATCCCGACCGGATGGCATCTCTCGGCATCACCACAAGCGATATTCAGCAGGCCATTTCCAGCCAGAATGCCCTGTTCGGCGCAGGCCAGATCGGTCAGGAGCCCAATTCCGGCAAAACCCAGATGACGTTTCCCGTGGTGACCCAGCCGCAGTTTACCGACCCTAGCCAGTATGAAAATATCATACTTCGGGCAAGCCAGGATGGCAGCGCCATCGTGCGCGTCAAGGACGTGGCCCGGGCTGAAGTGGGCCGGCGGCAGTATGTCGACAGAAACAGGTTTAACGGCATGCCGGCGAGCTTCATCTGCATTTATCAGCAGGCGGGCGCCAACGGCCTTGATGTTTCAAAAGGAGTCATGAAAACCCTGGAGGACATGAAGCGCACCATGCCCGACGGCATCGAGTATTTCATCGCCCTTGACACCAATGATTTCGTGCGCATCTCCATCGAGGAAGTCATCGATACGCTTTTCGAGGCGGTCATACTGGTGGTGCTCGTGGTGTTTCTGTTTCTGCAGAGCTTCCGCTCCACTATCATCTGCACGGTTGCGATTTTCGTGTCCCTCATCGGAACCTTTACGGGCATGCTGGCCCTGGGGTTTTCCATAAACCTGCTTACCCTGTTCGGCATCGTGCTTGCCATCGGCATGGTGGTGGATGACGCCATCGTCGTCGTGGAAAATGTCGAGCGCAACATGGTGCAGAACCATCTGTCGCCCAAGGATGCTACCATTAAGGCCATGGGTGAAATATCAAGTTCGCTTATCGCCGTGGTGCTGGTGATGGCATCAGTCTTCATTCCGGCAGCGTTTCTGCCCGGTACGACCGGCCAGCTCTACAAACAGTTCGCCATCACCATCGTCATCTCGGTTGCCCTGTCGGGCTTTGTAGCCCTCACGCTCACGCCGGCCATGTGCGGCTTTTTGCTGCGCCACACCCCCCCCCCGACGAAAGGCTTTTTTGCCTGGTTCAACCGTCAGGTCGACCGCGTTACCCTGGCCTTCGGCGATCTCGTCCTGCTTATTATAAAAAATATGAAGCAGGCGTTTCTGGTGCTTGCCTGCCTGATGGCGCTTCTTGTGCTGCTGTTTAAGGTGCTGCCCACAAGCTTTGTTCCGAACGAGGATCAGGGCTATGTTCTGTCAGCTGTTTTTATGCCCAGCTCGGCCAGTCTGAACCGCACGGCCGAAGTCGGTGAGAAAGTGGACGCACTATTTGCAAAAAACCCCGCTGTGGAGAGCCGTTCCGAAATCAACGGTTACAGCCTGCTTGATGGCCAGTATAAAACCAATGCGGCAACTTTTTTCGTCAAGCTCAAAGATTTTAAGGAGCGGTACGGCTCCTGGGCGACGGCAAAAGTGCAGAACGCCAAAGCAGTGCTTTTGGGGGTTGCCGGGCTGTCGCGCGATATACCCCAGGGCAGGCTCATACCTATTGCGCCCCCGGCGATTCCGGGTATCGGCACCACCGGCGGTTTTGAGTTCTGGATTCAGGACAAAGAGGCCGGCGAACCCGGGCGGCTTTATGAACTCACCCAGCAGTTTCTGGCCAAGGCGCGCAACCGGCCTGAGCTTACGGGCATGAACAGCACCTTCAATGCGGCGACACAGCAGTTGCGGGTCACGGTTGACCGTGACAAGGCGGTGCTTTTGAGCGTGCCGGTGCAGGACGTATACAGCGCGATTCAGGCGCAGTTCGGCTCAGCGCAGGTCAGCCAGTATAATCAGTACAGCCGCGTGTGGAATGTTGTTCTGCAGTCCGATGCGCAGTTTCGTGAAAACCCTTCGGACATCTCTAAACTCTATACGCGCTCCTCAGCCGGGAAAATGATACCCATGTCGGCCCTTACAAAAACCGAATATGTATCGGGCACGGACTTGCTCCCTCATTTCAACGGCTTTCCGGCGGCGCAGATAACCGGCGGCGCGGCTGTTGGCTTTAGCTCGGGTGAGGCCATCAACGCCATGGAGGAAATCGCCCGTGAGGTGTTGCCCCAGGGCTTTGATTTTTCGTGGTCGGGCCTTGCTTATGAGGAAAAGAAGGCGGGCGGCACCTCAACGGTTGCCTTTGCCTTCGGCCTTATCATCGTGTTTCTCATACTGGCCGCGCAGTTCGAGTCGTGGACCCTGCCGGGCTCGGTCATGACCGCCGTGCCCTTCGGTATTCTCGGCGCGCTTATTTTGAACTGGATGCGGGGCCTTGAGAATGATGTCTACTTTCAGATCGGGCTTCTGGTTCTGATCGGCCTGGGCGCGAAAAACGCGGTGCTGCGGGTGACATTCGCCGTGGAGCTCCGAAACCAGGGCCTTTCCATAATCGATGCCACGATCAAGGCTGGGGAGGAGCGGCTGCGGCCAATTATCATGACCTCTCTCGCCTTTATTCTGGGCGTGCTGCCCCTTGCCATTGCAACAGGTGCCGGAGCCAATGCGCGGCACTCCATCGGCACGGGCATCATCGGCGGTATGCTCGGGGAGACCACGCTTGCCATGCTCTATGTTCCCCTGTTTTTCTATATTTTTGACAGGCTCTCCGAGCGGTCAAAGGAAAAAAAGAAGGAGCTTGAGCCTTCCACCTCTGCAAGTACGGATCAAGCGGCTCCGGCGCCAGACAGCAGGGAGGGCCGGTAATATGCTGCGCTGTATAGCCATTGCCTGCATTGTTTTTCTGGCCGGCTGCGCCGTGGGGCCCGATTACCGCCGCCCGGACCTTGATGTGCCCAAGGCCTACCGGTATGAGCCGCAGGAGGCCAAAGACATCATTAATTCCGCCTGGTGGGCGCAGTTTCAGGACCCCGTGCTCGACCGGCTTATCTCAGAAGCGCTTGCCGGCAATAAAAATATTAAAATAGCAGCCGCCAATGTGGAGCAGGCCGAGGCAGTGCTCATGCAGGTGCGCGCGCCGCTGTTTCCGCAGTTTGGCTATTCGGGCAGCGATACGCGCGAGCGACCCAGCGGCACGCTGTACACATCGATCCCGGGTATACGGCCCCAACCCAGAACGACCTACGAGGCCTTCGGCACGGCGAGTTGGGAGCTGGATCTCTGGGGCCGCATCCGGCGCCAGACAGAGGCGGCAAACGCCAACGTGCTTGCAACGAGTGAAGCGCGGCGGGGCGTGATACTGTCGCTGGTGGGGCAGGTGGCGAAAAATTATCTGCTGCTGCGCGGGCTTGACGAGGAGCTTGCAATATCGCAGCGCTCGCTGGCGACCTACGGCGAATCAGTGCGGCTCTTTGAGCTGCAGCTCAAGTACGGGCAGGTATCGGAAATGACCGTGGCACAGGCGCGCACGCAGTATGAGACAGCCGCTGCGGCAATACCGCAAATTCAAGAACAGATCATTCAAACGGAAAACGCGATTTCAATACTGCTCGGGCGCAATCCCGGCCCCATCCCCCGCGGGAAAACGATTTATGAGCTCACCGCACCCGCGGTGCCCGCAGGCCTTCCCTCCGAGCTGCTTAGCCAGCGGCCCGATGTGCTGCAGGCCGAGCAGAATCTGATCGCCCAAAACGCCCTGATCGGTGCGGCCCGGGCCCTGTATTTCCCGAACCTGTCGCTTACCGGCGCTTGGGGCCGGGCAAGCGAAGAGCTGCATCATTTATTTAAAGACCCGTCGAGGGCTTGGACTTTTACCGGCACGGTGCAGGGTCCGCTTTTTACCTTCGGCGCCATTTACGGCCAGGTGAAGCAGGCAACAGCCGCGCAGAAAGCAGCGCTCACGAGCTACGAAGCAGCGGTGCAGAGTGCTTTTGCCGATGTTGAAAACGCCCTGTCAGCACGTGAAAAGCTGGGCGAACAGCTCGCAGCACAGACCCGGCTGCTTGCTGCATCAAAAACCTATGAGCGCCTGGCGACGCTGCAGTACAACGGCGGCTATGCCCCTTATTCCACGGTGCTGCAGGCCCAGCAGCAGCTTTTCCCCGCGGAGCTGCAATGGGCCCAGCTTTCAAGCTCCGCTCTGAGCTCGGCAGTGACGGTGTATCAAGCCATGGGCGGCGGGTGGGTTGATGCGGCTGATGGCCTGACGGCAACCGCACCTGCGGCTGGAGATAATGCAACGATACAGTCTACCGGAGATGTTAAGAAATAGTAACTACTCAGGTAGCGAGGGCTCAGAATTCAGGAAAGAACTATGGGAGCGAACACGACGGTTGGAGAATTTGGCCGTCTATCGGAAGCTTTGTCGTTTGCAAATTGAAATAGATAAACTTACCCATGGTTAGCCAGCCAAAGTGAAGTAAAAGTTAGAGATCTCAGAGCGACCGCTTATCAAACAGTGTTCCTGCCCTCACGGTTTTCCTGAACCCTAAAGACTGAACCCTGTGCCCTGAATAGTTACAAGAAATAACGGTCAGGTGATTTTTCAACATGAGTATTGATGCTCATTTGATATTGAGTATTTGTACTCATGGACTTGTGCCTGCAAATCTGCTAAAATAGAATATAATAATAACCGATACGGTTCGCTACCTGTTTTAGATTTGGCAGCTGCGGGAAAATTTGTTTGCGGCATTTTTAAAGTACAACGGTTTCTTTTGTTTGACAATTTATGGCGCCATTTTTTATGTGCGCACAGGAAGCTGACAAATGGAGTGTTTGAAAAACCTGTGTGTGTGTGTGAAATGCTCGAATGAGAGCAGAAAGTTTCTCCGTTTTTCATTATCTCTGCGTGCTGAGTGTCACTATAACAACGGGGAGCCGGCGGGGCAGTGCAGGGTAGTTGATATTTGCGATCAGGGGCTGGGTTTTGAGATAGAAACTGATGTGGCCATGCGTTATGGTCAGACTATGCTGCTTAAAATATCCCTGCCTGATCAGCCTGTGCCGCTGAGCGCGGTTATAAAGCTGCAATGGATACATATACCGCTTGAGGGTAGAATGATTCAGCGTGTGGGCGGCCAGCTGTTATTTATGGATGTGCTGGAAAAGGAACAACTCATACAGCATGCATATGCAGAAGTGCTCGGAGACGCTGCCCGAATGGATTTTGTTTCGCAGCCATCCCGGGCTTTTACCCCCAGTCCTGTCTTTTAAAGCTTGCCTGTTTTTTTTATATTTTTCTTTTTATTTCCCAGATACTCCACTGTCACTTTTGAAGAGATGCCGCCCCGCGGGGTCCAGGAGCTTGTCAGCAGCATCCAATGCGGCGAGCAGGCTTTCACCAGGTCGTCTAAAATCCGGTTGGTGATGTCTTCGTAAAAGATGCCCTGGTTGCGGTACTGCTGCAGGTAGAGCTTCAGGCTTTTAAGCTCGATGCAGGAAGCTTCGGGAATGTAGCATATGATCAGGGTGCCGAAATCGGGCTGGCCGGTTTTGGGGCAGACCGAGGTAAACTCGGGCGCCTGTATCTCTATCTCATAGCTGCGGTCGGGATGCGGGTTTGGAAATACTTCGAGTATGGGCACCCCGGTTTTTGAAAGCTGCGGTCTTTTTTGTGCTGTCATGGTACTCTATCCTTTTTTCTAGACCGTGGCTGCCACTATATTATAGCCTTTTTCCTTCAGCGCTTCGGTAATCGGGGTGATATTGCATTTTTTTAAACGGAAAAAATAATATTTGCTGTGCTTGCCGTTTGCGTCGCTCATGCCTACGCTGAGTATATCGCCGCCCTTGTGTCTGATAAGGCGGGACACTTTTTCAAATTCTTCCTGATCGTCATGCATAATAACGTCGATGCGCGAGCTTGCCTGAAGGCCGCCCATGATCTCGATGAACTCCGCCAGTATATCTCCTACGGTAATGATGCCCACCAGCTTTTCATCTTCCACCACGGGCAGCCCGCCGATTCTGTTGCTGTACATGATCCGGGCGGCGTCCTCCATGCTTTCTTCAGGTCCCACGGTCAGGGGTTTTTTGTTCATGAATTCCCCCAGAGGCATCTCGTTGCCATTGGGCAAAAGCAGGACTTGCTTAATGTCTGAGCCGGCAATAAAACCGATAAATCTCCCGTCGTCTACCACGGGCAGATGCCGTATGTGATGCTTGTGCAGCAGATGCACAGCGTCCAGCACGGTTGCATCGGGGGATATGGTGACAAGCTCTTTTGCCATTCTCCGTTTGATCTTCATGGCGCCCTCCTTATCGAATCGTGAATGTTCAAGGGCTTCCTTCCCCCCCTCGGGCTTGGAAGACCATGTGTCGTGCCGGTCAGGCTATGAATTCCGGCAGTATTTTTTTTAGTTCCTGAATCGCCAGCCCGCGGTGGCTGATGATGTTTTTGAAGCCCGCATCCATTTCGGCAAAGGTCAGTCCTGACTGCGTATCCATAAAAAGAGGGTCATAGCCGAAGCCCTGCACCCCTTTGAACTCTCGTATTATAACACCCCTGTATATGCCTTCAACCACTTTTTCCCTGCCCCTGCCGTCAACGATGGCGATAACGCATTTGAACTGCGCCCCCCGTTTTTCATCGGGCACGCGGCTAAGCTCGTGCAGCAGCTTTTCATTGTTGCGGCGGTCATCTGCCGGTTCGCCTGCAAACCGCGCCGAGTAGAGACCGGGCAGGCCCCCCAGTGCGTCGACCTCAAGGCCTGAATCGTCGGCTATGGTGATATGGCCTGTATGCCGGGCGATGGCGCGAGCTTTTTTCAGGGCATTGTCGGCAAATGTCGCTCCGTCTTCCACCACGTCGGGGCAGCCTGCAAAAGCGTCGCAGGAAAGTATGTCAAGATCAAGATCCTGCAGCATATCCCGGACCTCCTGAAGCTTATGCTTATTGCGTGTGGCAAGAACGATGGATGTTTTCATAAGCCGCAAGCTTAATTGGGTACTTCAGGGGCTATTACCACCCTGTCGATATGGGACTCCCGCATTTCAAGCGACACAGTGGTGTTTCTAAAAAAAATGGTATTGCCTTTGCGGATGAGCATGGTGGTCATGGCGGCATTGTCCAGAAAAAATGTATAGCGCTTGCACTCTTTGCCGCAGGGGAAGACGCCGATAAAGCCTTTTTTTTCGGGCACGTCGCAGTTTGCCGTCAGGCAGAACCGGGTCGTGCTTACATAGGCAAAGGGTATATGCAGCGACAGCTTCAGCTGCGCGGGCACACCGTTAAGGTTTAAGCCCTGCAGCGGGTTGTCGAGCTCGGCGCGGCGGATGTTGTTGGCAAATAAAAAATCTGTGTAGCGGGGCACGCCAAGGTTTGTGCTGCGCAGATGATCAAGGGCGTCTTTGGGCAGACGGTCTATGAAGTTCATGATGCGCGGGCCGCGCTTGATTTTGGTGAGCATGCGCCCGAGCACGGGCACGAGCTGTGGAAACTGCTCATGCAGCAGCCTGAAAACGCCCCAATCATTAAAGACCACCTCGGTGGCGTCCGGGAGCAGCTTCAGCAGATTTTGCACTTTTTGAAGCCCGTCTTCGGTCACGTACGGTGTCACAAACGTGAAGGCAAGGCCGCGACCGGCAACCTCAGCATGGGTCTCCTGCAATTCTGTTTTTGCGGGCAGCAGCCGCTCGCAGAACTCCACGCCGAAATGCACCCGCTTGAAATCCGGATTCAAATAGCGCAGGTTTTCTTTTTGTGTGATAAACAATGCGTTTTCGCGTTCCACAGCATACTCCCGAATAAAAAACCGCTTCCTAAAATCGCATAATTATTATGGTAAGTCAATGAGGAGCATTACTTAATACTATTACCTTCTTCAAGCCTTGATCATATGTCTTGACACAAAAACCCTCTTTCTATATTGCTAAGCAGCGCCCGCCCTGATCTGCCTTTTCCTGACGCACAACGAATTTGTTGATACGATTATAAATATCATAAGAAGGAAAGCCCGTGAAAACATTTTTCAGTATTGTGCTGCTCCTTGTTTTCTGTTGGTCGCCTGCAGCTTTTGCAGGAGATGCCACTCCCACTGGTGATGCCGGGTGGGATTCAGCTGTGTCCAAACTCAATGCTGACGCGCATTCGGCAAGCCAGCAGTTTGCTCCGAAGATGGACCAGCGCTATGGCTTTAACGAGGGCGTAGCGAATGGCTTTATGGAGAAATACGGCCTTACCTTCGGCGATGCCTGTATTGCCATGAAACTTTCTGTTCTGTCGAACCATTCGCTGGATCAGGTTATGGGCGCTTATGAGTTTCATCGCGAAAGGGGCTGGGGAGCCGTGGCGCAGAGCCTTGGTATCGCGCCCGGCTCACGGGAATTCCACGAGCTGAAAAATGACAGCAGGGCCTTTTTGGCAGAAATAAAGAAATCAGACAAACAGGTTGTCCGGCATAAAACCGTCTATGCGCATGATGACGCTACAGCCAAGGGCAAAGGTAAGAATAAAACGAAACCGGAAGATACCGATAACGGCAAGAACGCGGATACATCAAAACCGGACAAAGGCAAAAACAAATAATAGCTGTCAGGAACCATATGGAACGTGCCTGAAATATTAACTTATTCAAAAGCCGTCCGCCTTTTTTCGCTGCACCACTATGTTGCACCCTCAGTTTAACCCTGCCCCGGCGCAGCAGGCAGGGTGGGTGAAAACCGCCATTACATGTTTGAAAAACAAACGGTTGGTTTCGCTATGCTGCACCCGCCAGCTAAAAAAGCTGAGCTCATTGCATTATATAAATCCGGGTGCCCTGTTCGAGAGACTCAATCTCTGCCCATGCTTTCTGGCCGTAATCCGATTTATCCGAAGCATCAAGGCACAGCTGGTAGGCGTATTTTGTTTTAGCGCGATACTGCTCGGCCTTTTCTGCATTGCGCACGCCTGCCTTGGGCGAGAAGGCATATATTTCATAGAGCGTGCGGCAGCGGCGGGCGGTTTTATACAGTATTTCAGGCTTCAGTGATGTGTCCGGGTACTGGCTCAGCACCTTTTCAAGCTCTGCAATCTCCCGCAGAGCGCCTTCCGGGTTGCCCTTGTAATCCTTCTCCCAGACGATCATGCGGTAGGCTGCTTCATCGGCGATGTCGCTTTTGGGGTGCTTTTCCAAAATCAGCTTATACTGCTCACGGTTGTACTGCAGCTCATCGGGTGTCTGTGTCCAGCAGTTGTAGTGGCCGTATTTTTCAAGAAATGCCCTGCGCGCCTCCGGCTCGGTTTTACCGGCCTCTATTTTCTTTTTGTAGTAAAAGATCAGCAGGCCTTCATAGCTCTCGCCCAGCCGCTGCAAAGCCCATGTGTACTGCCTGGATTTAGGGTACTGGTCGGCAAATGTCTGGAAGTGATGGATGGCCTGCGCATAGTCTTTTGCCTCCATTGCCTTCTCTCCCTCGGTGAAGAGAATCTGCTGGTCGCCTTTTTTTGGCTCTCCGCCGCCGCCAAGCAGCATGCATCCGGCCTGGAAGTGCAGCAGCGCAATGAGAATTCCCAATGTGATTTTTGTGGAGCTCCAATGCGGTTTCATAGTCTATCTCCGGTTTGTTGCCACTGCATGGGGAAACTGTTACAGTGGTAAAGGGTTTAATATGAATAGTTGATGTCTTAATTGTTTGTATGCTATCATAAACCGTTTTTATTTTTTAGAATAAAAATAGTGCACTGCCGTCAGCATTGTTGCAGAGAGTATATCAGTTGGAGATGTTTTTTGGCAGATTTTCAGCGGAGTACAATTCCTACGGTGGCATTGTGATAATATTTTTATGTGATATATTAAAAATATAGTTTTTGTAGGATTGACATTTGCGATCAGTATGACGAAAACAGGGGCGCAACATTTAAAAACAAGGGAAGCAAGGGAGGAGAGTAAATGAACAAAAAAATTATAGCCAGCACATATCGAAGCGCAGCTCTGATGGCGCTAATTGTTATGGCCGTCTACGGATTTGGCGGCTGCAAGCCGACTGTCACGGTCAAGGGTTCGGAAATTACGCCGGATACGGCACTTGCTGCCAGTACATTCACCCGGCATACCGTGACCGGCATTACAACACCCCTGCCGCAGGCGCCGGATGTGCCGGGGCTTAAAGGCGTATCATATCTGACAATTGGCGATATCAATCAAGACGGCATCAAGGAGATCGTGGCGACCTCCGGCATAGGTCAGGACAAGGATCAAAGCACAGCTAACGGCGATGTAGCCCTCTACACCTGGAATGGCCAGGACATGGACAACTGGACCCAGTCGATTATTTCAAGCGACTTTGCATTTCCCAATGAAACCGTTCTGCGCGACATTGACGGCGACGGCTATATAGATATCATGGTGATGGACAATTTTATTTTTTGTATGCATCCGGGCGGCATCTATTACTTGAAAAACAAGGGCGGAGACAACATTACGTCCCCGTCCAACTGGGAGAAAAAAACCATTTACACCAAGGGCGGCACCGACATGGTGAGCCTTGCCAGCTACCATAAGGCCGTGTTTATAGATTTGGACGGCGATGGGCTTGAGGATTTTATTACCTCCAAGGTCAGCTATTGTCTCTATACCCAGAACGACGGATCGCAGTATAATTGGATTGAATGGTTCAAAAACGAGGGCAACGGCACATTTTCAGGGCCCTATGCAATCGGCCAGGGCGCAGGTTTCATGTTTCTGGTAAAAGACATCAACGGCGACGGCAAGCCCGACATCGTGGCCCCGCAGTTTCTCATCGCCGATCCCGACACCAATGCGCCGTGGGGCTCGGCAAAAACGCCCGCGCCGGAAGGAGCATCCCTTCTCTGGTTTGAGAATCCGGGCAACGTGACAACCACGTCGCCAGCCTGGAAAAGCTACATCATAGATTACTGGTACACGTCCAAAAATCCGATTGGCAAGGCTATGGAAGTCATTGCCGTCGATATCGACAAAGACAATAAAACCGAGCTTCTGGTCAGCTCGCATAATCATCAGAACTATATCGATGCTCCAACTAATACACTGCGTTACTGGCCTTCCGGCGTCTTCGCCTTTGAGATACCGAGAAATCCCAAAAAGACCAGCGCATGGAAGTCGGTGGTTATAGACTCGGGCAACCCCGATCTGGATCCCAATGATCCAGCTGCAGTTGCGGCAGACCCCTTTGCCGTAAATCGTCCGGGCGGAGCTATGTCACAGGGCTCCCCCGGCATGGTGCGCGCTGCCGATATAAACGGCGACGGTTTTGCCGATATCGTTTTGCCCGGCGACGGAAAGGGCGTTGTGTACTATTATGAAAGCCAGGGCGTTGCAAGCGGAATTGTTAAGTATAAGCGGACTGCTCTGTATGAAGACCCCAAATGTATGCCCGGCGATGCGCAGATTGTCGATATTGATGGCGACGGCAAGCTTGAAATTGTTTCGGCTATTTACGACACCAGCGTGAATAAAAACAGCGACTCGGGCTCCATATTCATATTTAAGCAGAAGTGAATCAGACGCCGGCGATTGTCCGGCGGCAAAGCTCTGGTAATGAACATAAAAAGCACCCGGCATGCAGCCGGGTGCTTTTTTTATAATGGCAAGCAAATCCAACCTGTTTGATTTTCTTGCTTTTCCGGCAGGGAACCCCGGCGCTTTTCACCTTGACTAATGGTGAGTCTTACGTTATTTTGCTATCTTCATTTAACAGGGCAGCTTGCGCGCCATTGTTGCACTATGGTTTTGTGAACCGGAGAGACATGGAAGACCATCTGTTACAGGTAAGGCTTCAGAAAATTGATGAACTGCGCCAGGCCGGGGTGAATCCTTACGCCAACGGTTTTGCTGCAACCCATACAACCCGGGATGTCGCTGATGCCTGCGCCGGCAAGTCGACCGAAGATGTCGCGGCCTGTGAGACGGTTTTCCGCATTGCCGGCCGTGTGGTCGGCATGCGCGATTTCGGCAAATCGGCATTCTTTCACCTGCAGGACCGCAAGGGCCGCATGCAGGCCTATGTGCAGAAGAATAGAGTGGGCGAGCAGCAGTTTGCCACATTTAAAAAAGTCGACACAGGCGATTTTCTCGGCATAGAGGGGCGCACTTTTCTTACCAAGACGGGCGAGCTTACCGTGCTTGCCGACAGCCTTGTAATGCTCACCAAGTCGCTGCGGTCGCTGCCCGAAAAATGGCATGGCCTGCAGGATGTTGAAACGCGGTACCGCCAGCGGTATCTTGACCTGATTGCCAATGAAGACGTGCGCGCAACATTTCTGAAGCGCGCTAAAATTATCACCCTGGTGCGGCAGTTTCTGCTCGGGAAAGACTTTGTGGAAGTCGAGACGCCCATGATGCACCCCATCGCCGGCGGAGCAACGGCCCTGCCGTTCAAGACCCACCACAATGCCCTTGACATGGATCTGTATCTGCGCATAGCCCCGGAGCTGTATCTCAAGCGGCTGCTGGTCGGGGGCATCGAGCGCGTGTTTGAGATAAACCGCAACTTTCGCAATGAGGGCATATCCACGCAGCACAACCCCGAGTTCACCATGGTTGAATTCTATCATGCCTATGCAACTTATGAAGATTTGATGAATCTCACCGAGGAAATGTTCTGCTCCATCTGCAAAGACCTGAACGGCACTTTTAAGACCATGTATCAGGGCACTGAAATCGATCTCACGCCGCCCTGGAAGCGGCTGACCATTAAAGAGGCTGCTGCGCAGTATGGAAGTATTCCTCCGGCAGATCTGGAAGATCTTGAGAAAACCCGCGCACATGCACAGCGCCTGGGCATTGAGCTTGCCGGACATGAGGTCCTCGGAGAGATCGTAACCACGATTTTTGAAGAGACCGCAGAGAAGCACCTGATGCAGCCCACCTTCATCACCCAGTATCCCGTTGAGGTGTCGCCCCTGGCCCGTAAAAACGAGCATGATCCGACGGTCACTGACCGTTTCGAGCTATATATAACGGGCCGCGAAATAGCCAATGCTTTTTCCGAGCTGAACGACCCGGTCGACCAGCGCCAGAGATTGGAGGCGCAGGTAGCGGCCAAGGAGAAGATTGAAGGCGGGCCCGTGGAGATCGATGAGGACTTTCTGCTGGCACTTGAGCACGGTATGCCGCCGGCTGCGGGGCAGGGCATAGGCATCGACCGGCTGGTCATGCTGTTTACCGACTCAGCCTCGATCCGCGATGTTATTTTATTCCCGCTGTTCCGCTCCGACAGGGCGCAGAAAAGCACATGAACCTGCCCTACGAAGCATTTATTGCGCTGCGGTATTTGAGGGCAAAACGCAAACAAGCCTTCATTTCCGTGATTACCGTCATTTCTGTGGCGGGGGTTGCCATCGGCGTGATGGCGCTGCTTCTGGTGCAGGGCGTTATGACCGGGTTTACCGATGATCTTCGCAACAAGATTCTCGGCACCAATTCTCATGTTGTCATAACCGCCTACGGGACGTCCATTGCAGACTACCGGCAGCTTATGCAGCAGATCGCGGGCGTGCCCGATGTGGTGGCCTCAACGCCGTTCATCTTAAATCAGGTCATGCTGTCAACCGGGTCGAGCGTTTCGGGCGTGGTGCTGTACGGCATCGATACCGAGAATGCTCCGAATGTGACTGACATAAAGAAGTTCCTTATAGAGGGAGATCTCGGGCAGCTTGACGGCGAGGTGGCCGGGCAGGAGGGAGTGAGCCTGCCGGGCATTATTATCGGCAGGGAGCTTGGGCGGTCGCTTGCTATTTCTCCGGGCAGCGCCCTGACAGTGATTTCTCCCACCGGGCTGCTCTCGCCAACCGGCATGATGCCGCGCTGGAAAAAGTTTCAGGTTGTGGGAGTTTTTGAATCGGGCATGTACGAGTACGACACCACCATGGCCTATGTGTCCATCGCAAACGCCCAGAGCTTTTTTAAATTAAACGATACAGTGTCGGGCCTCGAGGTGAAGGTGCGCGACATCTACCAGACCGCGCCCGTTGTGCAGGCCATAAGCGATCTTGCCGGGCCGTCCTATCAGGTGCGCGACTGGAAAGATATGCACCGCAATTTGTATTCGGCGCTGAAGCTCGAGAAGCTGGCCATG
>CAIWCT010000069.1 GCA_903911225.1 uncultured delta proteobacterium | reverse complement strand
TGTAACAGATGAAGTAGTCATAAAATATATCGAGCAACAAGGGTTAGAACCACAGGATGACAATTTCAAAACAGATGATGATCTTTAGTCGGCTTGCAGCCGAATTCAAAGCTACCGCCTTCAGGCGGTAGTAGTTTACTTTCCGATATGCGTGGCCATTGATCTTCCCTGTATCGATGCGGCTCTAATCTTGAAACTTTTCAGCCCCTTGGGATTATTTTGGTTGGCCCGGTAATACTCCATGCGTTTTGAAAGATAGGCTTCAGGATCAAGCCCCATTTTGGCAATATTGGCCCTGATCATGAGCTCTATTTCAGACAAATCATCAACGGCTGTAAGCTCTCCCTCAATAATAACCGATGACCAGCGGGTATGATCAGCGTTCCAGCAGTAGACGGTGAAGCAGGCCAGCGGGTTGTTCTGTATGATGTCCCATTTGCGGCCCGCCTGGAACAGCGACAGGTAGATCGAATCGTTTGTCCAGACAAACCCGAACGGTATGCAGTAGGGTTTGCTATTGTCGCACAGCCCGAGCATGCCATCGGGTACGGTTTCAAGAATGCGTATAATTTCTTCTTTGCCAAGTTCCTGCATGCAGTTTCCCCCACTTGATATGAATAATGGTTAGCCCTGATCCGCCTTCAGCATTCGTGCCCTGTGCAAAGCTTTCTACATAGGGGCTGGCTTTAAGATGTTCATGAATGGCTGCCATCAGGCGCCCCGTGCCCCTTCCGTGAATAATTTCAACAGTTTCGGCTCCCTCAAGAAGGGCCGTATCAACAGCCTTGTCAACCACGGGCAAAGCCTCCTCGACACGCATGCCGATAACGGTTACCTTGCGGGCAAATGCCGGATCCGCAGCTGTTGCCATGGAGCCCGCAGGTTTTTTTTGTGCTGTGGTTTTTGCCGGATTCCCGGAACCGCCCGCCAGGGCGAGCTCATGAAAGCCGGCCTTGACGCGCAGGGCGCCGATAGCCACCTCGGCTTTTTTTGCTTCGTTGTCAGCACTCATCACTATGCCCTGCTTGTGCAGGTGTACAACCAGCACTGCCTGGCCTGCTGCAAGATGCTCTACCGGCTTGTGCTGCTCGGCCTTTTTCGGGAACTGATCATGTAATTTTTTCTTAATATCTGTTAGTGCGCTGCGGGCGGCATCATCCTGTTTGAAATCGGAATCGGGCCGGATGACGGTGCGTTTTTTCTGCTCTTTGATTATTTTCATAAGCTCGTCCTCGCTTTGCCGCAGCAGGCTGCGGGCTTTTGTTTCAAAATTTTTAAGGATTTTTTCGCGCTGGGCCTCCATGCTGTCATGAAGGCTTTCTGCGGCATTGTGATATTTCTGGGCCAGGCCGATGACATTGTGCAGCACCACTTTGCGGTCGGAAAGCTCCTTCTGGGTTTTTTCAAGGCCGTGGATCAGCTCGGCCACCTGCCGGTCGGCGCCTTCAAGATACCCACCGGCGCATTGCAGAATTTCCTCCGGTATGCCGATGCTGCGGGCAATGGCGATGGCATTGCTGAAGCCGGGCATTCCGTAAACCAGGCTGTAGGTGGGCTTGAGCGTGCCCGGGTCGAATGCCACAGACACGTTTTCGACATCATCGCGGCTGTAGGCATAGGTTTTCATGATATTGAGATGCGTGGTTACGATGGTGGTGCAGCCTCGCTTGCGCAGGAAATCAAGAATCGCAACGGCAAGTGCTCCGCCCTCCGACGGGTCTGTGCCCGACCCGAGTTCATCCAGCAGCACGAGCGTCGCGGGCGTGACCTGGCAGATTATGCTGTTTATCTGGCTCATGTGGGATGAGAATGTGCTGAGGCTTGTTTCCATGTTCTGCTCGTCGCCGATATCGGCAAAAACCCTGTCAAAGACTGCAATCGAGCTGCGGGCTGCAACCGGTATGTGCATGCCTGCCTGCGTCATGAGTACAAAAAGGCCGAGGGTTTTCATGGCAACGGTTTTGCCTCCTGCGTTTGCTCCGGTAATGATGAGCGTGGAGGAGATTGTGTTTTTTATGCAGTCGATGGGCACTACAGCCGTGCAGTCGAATACCCAGGCTCCGGTGGGCGCATGCGGTTTGTCGCCGTTTACATCTGCAGGGGCAGGGTCTTCCACGAAGCGCGAGAGCAGTATGGGGTGCCTGCAGGCGAGAAGGCTGATGAGGCTGCAGGTGTTGATCTTGGGGCGCGTTGCCTGCATGGCGCGGGCAAACAGCGCCTTGGCATGTATCAGGTCGATGCGCTCCATGATGCCGAGGTTTTCGCATATCTCCGGGCCGCTGGCATTGATGAGGCTGGTGAGTTCAGTGAGAATTTTTATTTCTTCGTAATACTCCTCTTTGCGCAGCCCCTGCAGTTCATTGTTTTGTTTGACCTCGGAGAGGGGCTCGACAAAGAAGGTCGCTTTGCTCTGCGACTGGTCATGCACGACGCCGGGTATGCTGTTTTTGCTGTCGCTGCGCACCGGTATCACGTAGCGGTTATTGCGCAGGGTGATGAAGTCGTCCTGTATGGCAGTTGCCAGATCCGCATCAACCAGCAGATGCTCAAGTGAGCGTATGATGCCGGAGCGCAGCTTTTTTATCTGCATCCTGATGCCGGCAAGCTGTGGGCTTGCGTTGTCAAGCAGTTCGGCCTGGCTTGAAATGCTTGAGCGGATGCGCTGCGTGATGTTGCCAAGGGGCGCAATCCGGCTTGCCATGTCGCACAGCAGGGGCCGGCTGCCGGCGTGGCCCGAGAAATAATTCCTGAGCATATCGGCGGTTTCAAGCGTGTCGCCTATTTCGAGCAGTTGTTTGGGCTCAAGATAGTAATTTTGCATCCGTGCCTGCTCCACAGCCGTGTGTATGCTGTGGATGCCGTTTAAGGGCAGGGGGCCTTGCAGGTCAAGTTCATCGCGCATTTCGGTGGTTTCCTGCAGGAGCTGTGCAACGGCGCCGTGCCCAGTCTGCGGCATGAGTCTCCGGCAGGCATTTTTTCCGCCGGGCGATGCGGCGAATGATTCCAGAAATTCCCGGATGCGATCGAACTCTAGGACTTTAAGCGTATGGCTATTCATTGTTTGCGGCTGTAAAATAGTTTTATTCTCGATATGCTGTGCAGGACCAGCTAAAGCTGCTCCTGCACAGGCCTGGGTTTTTTAAGTTTTTCTATTAAAGCCGCCAAAGCGCGGCGGTCGCTTGCAAAGGGTATATTGCCGGGCAGGCTGTCAAGGCTGAACCATGCAAGCTCGCTGACATCATCCTGGGGCTTGAAGTCATCGGACAGCAGGCGCACGGTGAAGTGCGAGCACATAAGGGCACCTCCTGCGTCGCCATACTGGTCGGCAATCATGGTGATGAATTCCAGTATGTCGCAGTCAACGCCGGTCTCTTCCCTGACCTCACGTTTGAGCCCGTCGAGCGGTTCTTCCTGGTAGCCAAGAAATCCGCCTATGGTGTTCCAGTCGCCGTAGAAAGGCTCAATGCCGCGGCGGGCAAGCAGCACGCGGCCCTGGCCGTCAATCGGAATGGCGCCCATACAGGGGCTTGAATTATGGTAGAGAATAAATCCGCAGCAGCTGCACTCCTGCCGAAAGGGGTCAGCTGTGCTCAAATTGCCTCTGCACCAGGGGCAGTAGGGAAACGGCGGGCGAGGGGAATGCTGCGGCATCTGCTTTAGCAGGCTGTTGAAAAACGCCCATCTGCTGCGTTGCGCTCATCATGCTTCATTGCGGCGTACAAAAAGTACGCCTCATTTCGCATAATTTCGCACGCCTTGCATCTGAGCATTTTTGAACAGCCTTCCCTATGGTCTTTTTTAACACCCTGATAGGGCCTCCCGGGCATGCAGGCAGTTTCAGGAGTATTGTTTGCAAAGGCAATAGACAGCATGGCGCGCGGTTACAGCAGCTGTGCGATGAGCTGGTCGACATTATCGGGCAGCTTATACCCTCGGTACTGTATAATGCCCTTGCGGTCGATGATGACGCTCACGGGTACGCCGGTCACATAGTAGAGCGTGCTCACCTCCTGTGCAGCATCATAGAGTATGGGGTAGGGAAGTTGCGCTTTCTGCTGATAGGCCTCGACGCGCTGCGGGGGATCGTTTGCAGCGATATTGATTGAAAGGATTTTAAGCCCCTTTGCGGCATACTTTGCATGCAGATCCTTGTAGCGGGGCAGTTCATTCACGCAATGAGGGCACCAGGTCGCCCAGAAGATCAGGCATACAACATTG
>CAIWCT010000068.1 GCA_903911225.1 uncultured delta proteobacterium | reverse complement strand
CGAAAAAAACCCTTTAATTACTTCGCTCAAAGGTGCTATAGGGGAGAGCTTTTCCGGCGGTGGCATTCGGGCGTGCGCTTTGGCTCTGTCTTTGGAAAAAAATATCTTGCCGCCTGTGGTAGGTCTTGTAAATCCTCTGCGGCCGCTCGCCTTTGTAAGCGGTGCGAAAAAAGAGATAGAAATTAGTAACGCGGCTCTCGCAGGTATTTCTTTTGGCGGGACTTATGCTTATTTGATTTTCGGTAATTGTAAAAATTGGGAGAAAAAAAATTGAACATCGGCGAATGGATAACTAAACGGGCAATTATTCAACCGGATAGACCTTTTTTAACTGAAAAAAACAATACATACAATAATCTGCAGTTCAATGAACGGGTGAACAAAACTGCTCGTGCCCTTACCCATTTAGGCATAAAGAAGGGAGATCGTGTTGCCCTGCTGATGTCCAACTGCAGTGAATTTCTGGAAATATTTTTTGCCTGCGCCAAAACCGGAGCGATCATGGTTCCCCTGAACCTGCGATTGGCAGTACCGGAACTATTATATATTCTCAAAGATTCCGAGCCGGGCACCTTGATTTATTCTTCTGAGTTTGCCGATAAAGTCCGGGAAATTAAATCCGCCAACATCGGGCTAAAACAGTATTTACGCCATGCTGGAGAGAATCTCAAAGAGGATGCTGTTTTCGCGGAATCGGTAAATGACTTTTCGGGAATGGAACCTCTGGAGACGGAAAATGTCGGCCTCAATGATCCTCTTTTTATCATGTACACTTCCGGCACGACCGGCGATCCAAAAGGCGCGGTATTAACCCATCAAAATATTCTCTTCGGGGCGATTCATTCGCTTCTGGGCTACGGCATTAACAGATCTTATAAATCACTGGTTGTTGCACCGCTGTTTCATATCGGGGCGCTGGCTGCTTCTGTCACCCCCATTATATATGCCGGCGGCAGCATTGTTATCAGCACTTTTTACAACGCCACGGAAATGCTCAAAACTGTCTGCCGCGAAAAAATAAATTATTTGTTTGCCGTACCGGTAATGTTTCAACTGATGACAGAAGTTGATGAATGGAAAAATGCCGATCTAGCGCATGTGCATTTTTTTATTTCCGGTGGCGCGCCGATACCGCTGCCGGTAATCAAAAAATATCAGGATGAAAAGGGCGTCGGTTTTGTGCAGGGTTACGCTCTTACGGAAACGGGACGCCTCACTTCGCTTGATCTGGAAGATTCGATAAGCAAAGCAGGTTCCGTAGGCAAGGAGGTTTTTCACGTGAACCTCCGCATCGTTGATGATAATGGGAAAAATCTTCCGGCAAATTCAGCAGGGGAAATTATCGTCCAGGGCCCGAATGTTTTTCCCGGTTACTGGCGAAAGGATTCGGCAACAGCGTCAGCAATGAAAGGTGGCTGGTTTCATACAGGTGATATGGGACGTCGTGATGAAGACGGCTTTGTTTATATAGTCGGCAGAAAAGTGGAAATGATTATATCTTCCGGTGAAAATATTTATCCGGTGGAAGTGGAAAGAGCAATTCAGTCGCTCCCGCAAATTAAAGAAGCAGCCGCGGTGGGAATGCCTGATGAAAAAAGGGGCGAAGTAGTCGGTGCTTTTGTCATCCTGCAGAAAGACGACCGGATTACAGAGTCTGAAATATTAGCCGCCCTGCATGATAAAATTGCCCACTACAAAATCCCAAAAAAAATATTTTTTGTTGATGACTTTCCCCGCAATCAATCGGGCAAAGTGTTAAAAAGAATTTTAAAAAACCGTCTTGAAGGTAAACATTAGTGGAAATAATACCTTATCAGGAAGAACATAGAATTTTCCGGGAAACTTTCCGTAAGTTTTTGGAAAAAGAAATTGTCCCGCACGTTGAGCAGTGGGAAGAAGACGGCATAGTACCCCGCTGGGCATGG
>CAIWCT010000067.1 GCA_903911225.1 uncultured delta proteobacterium | reverse complement strand
GTTATGACGACGGCCTACGGCCATGCCCTCCGGGAAAACTCCGTTTCGCTCCGCTTCACTCCGTTTTCCCGGAGCCTCATTGCTATAACCTTGTAGTGTTTTTCTGTCCAGATTTTACGACATCAATTCAAAATTGCGGGGTTATTCAAATAAAAAGGGTTTCTTAAAATAAAAAACTCTGCAATAAAAAAAAGGCCTATGCAGCGAAATGCGCAGCTTACTGCTAAATGAAAGGCTATTTCGGCTGAGATGGTATAGCACGAGGCGGGGCTACCAGTTTGCCTAAGAAGGATGAAATAGTTATGCGGGAGGGAAACGAAATAGGAATGTATCCCCAATGCCTTGCTCCCTGCGCAGCGCGGCGGGAGCAAGGCATTTCTACAGAGAGCCAAGACGGTTAAAAATATTGTGCATAGTTATATTCTTTAAAATCATCTTCGGAAATAAGCTCAAACTTATCTGCTTCAACTGTAAAATATAATTTTTGTTCTATACCTTCAACTTTTCGTGGTGAGAATGGGAACCAACTACCATCATCTTGAGAGATAGAGGCTCTTACTCTAACTTTAGCGCCCGTCTCTAAAGGAATATGTTCCTCAGACTTTGAGCTATTAAACAAAACAGTAACAACCAAATATTTATTTTCTATTTCGAATACAGATTTATAGAATGGAGTATCGCGAACCCATACTTCCCCAGTCTCGATACCATCAGCCCTAACTTTCCCTATAATATCGTATGAAATAGAATCAACACCTTCTAAAAAAGACTTTAGCGTTTTTAAACTTAATTCTTTTGGTACATTCATTGGAAAGTTCTCCTATCTTTAATGTGAGTTATTTCTCTTCCTCGTCAGCCGTAACAACCTCGCGGTATATTTCTTTGGCCATCAGCGGAAAAACTGTTTTCTGAAATTCCGCATCATCCATATACCTGGTTACAATTTCATCATTTTCGGCCATCCGCTGCATCATGAGCGATTCGATGATTTTCTTGATACCCAGCTCAAACTTTTCAAGCGGGTTTGCCCTGGCTGTTTGTATGATCCGTTCATCATTGCAGGCTTTTTCCTTAATCTGTTCAAAAAACAGCCGGTCTTCTTCCGTGAAATCCGTTCCAAACCTTTCATTCAGCGTATATATTATCTCTGAAAGCGGTTTTTCTTCATCCTGGGCCTTGCTGGTTCCCACAGCCGTAGGGCTTTTGACGGTATACGGTTCGCCTTCCTCCATGGCTATAGTGCCGGACATCACTTTTTCAATCCGGTAGTACTGAAGCATAACCTCTTTTTCAGGATGCGGCTGCGTAGTATCTCCATCCGTATCAAGATGCGGGATTAAAAATCTGCCGAAGCTGTACAGCATTTCCAGTTCAGGATCAGAATACGGAATGATCTGGCTGATGAAAGAATAAAAGCGAATATAGGCTGTTATTTTTTCGTAAAAAGCCTCCTGCTTTTCCTGCGTCAAAGCTTTGTACCTGTCCACCGCGGGCTGAATATGCTTTTGCATTCTGGCATGATCGGATGGATTCTGTTTGTGGGCGGGCAGATAAAAAATGCGGGCAAAGGCCTCCACTTCCGACCAGTGATAAACCTGCACGGCATCAAGCTCATGCTTCAGACGTTCAAGGTGGCTTGGATCGGAAGGTTCTTCAAGAATTGTCGCATCATAATACGGCTTAAAGGCTGTATAAATTCCCGATGCATCATTAACAAAATCAAGAACAAAGGGCGCCTCCTTTCCCGGATACCTGCGGTTTAGTCGCGATAGCGTCTGCACTGCCTGCACGCCGTCAAGCCGTTTATCCACATACATGGCGGAAAGCAGAGGCTGATCAAACCCGGTCTGGTACTTGTTGGCCACAAGCAAAATCTGAAAATCCGATGAATCGAATTTATCCGGCAGTTGGCCTTCGGAAATATTCTTTCCCGTCACCGCATCGATATTCATACCCGGTTCAGTATATTCAAGACCCGTATCCGGGTCTTTGACCGTGCCGCTAAACGCAACAAGAGGTCGTATATCCTTATACTTATTCTCAGCAATATATCCTTGAAACGACAGCATATAGCGGACAGCCTGCAGCCGCGAACTGGTAACGACCATTGCCTTTGCCCGGTTTGCAAGTTTATGTCTTATATGCTTCCGGAAATGTTCAACCATAATCTCTGTTTTCTGCTCGATATTGTGCGGGTGCAGATTCATAAACTTGGCAAGCGCCTTGGCCGCCTTTTTTTTGGGCATTTTGGGATCGCTTTCAGCAGCTTTCAGTAAGCGATAGTAGGTTTTATAAGTAGTGTACTGCTGAAGCACATCAAGGATAAATTTTTCCTCTATTGCCTGGCGCATGGAATACGTGTGAAACGCTTCCGGTTTGCCGTTAAATCCCTTGCGGCCGAAAAGCTCAAGGGTCTTCCCCTTGGGTGTTGCCGTAAAAGCAAAAAAGCTCAGATTCTTCTGCCTGCCCCGTGATTCCATAACCTGATTGAGCCGGTCTTCCCAATCGGTTTCCCCTTCCTCGGTTCCCTGCTGCGTGCCAGCGCCAAGTATTGCTTTAAGCTCTCGCGAAGTTTCACCGGTTTGGCTTGAATGCGCTTCATCAACAATAACGGCATACCTGCGGGAGGCGATTTTATCTTCCCATTCCTTTGCTTTGTTTACGGAAGCTTCATCGGGTTTATCGGGATCTTCAGCCCCCGCGATATGCAGAAGGCCTTTTAAAACAAAGGGGAATTTCTGCAGCGTGGTCACGACTATTTTGGTGCCGTCAACAAGCGCTTCGGCAAGCTGCTTTGCATCCTGATCAATCGCCTTTACCACGCCCTGCGCATGCTCGATTTGATAGATGGCGTCCTGAAGCTGTTTATCAAGCACTTTGCGGTCTGTGATAACAATAACGCAGTCAAACACCTTTTCGTCATGCCCGGTATGCAGGCTTGATAACCGGTGAGACAGCCAGCTTATACTGTTAGTCTTGCCGCTTCCCGCCGAATGCTGAATCAGATAGTTTTGCCCTGTCTGCTCCTGCCTGGCTGTTCCCACAAGTTTTCTCACCGAGTCCAGTTGATGATAGCGCGGAAAGATCATGGTCTCCCGCGTGACCTTCATTCTGCCGCCCTTGCCGTCATCAACGGTTTCTTCGGTGGTTTCCAGAAAAACAAAATTTCCGATAATATCGATAAAGCTTTCCCGCTCAAGTATTTCTGCCCAGAAGTAGCCGGTGCGGTGGCCCGAGGGGTGCTGGGGGTTGCCTTTGCCGCACTGTATTTCACCGGGATGGCTGCCACGGTTGAAAGGAAGGAAAAAAGTTCCCTCGCCATTCAGTTGCGTTGCCATATGCACTTCATCCGTATCAGCGGCAAAATGCACAAGCGCCCCTTTTATAAACTGAAATAGCGGCGCCCGCGAATCGCGGGTGAATTTGTATTGATTAACGGCGTTTTTCCAAGTTTGCCCGGTGCCGGGGTTTTTAAGTTCGCAGGTAGCAACCGGGATACCGTTCAGGGAGAATACAAGGTCTATGGTGTTTTTGTCCTGCAGGTGGCAAGGCACTTGCCGTGTTGCGGTCAGTCTGTTTTTTGCAAACAGATCAAGTGTTTCCTGATTAAGGCCATGGGCCGGTTTAAAATAGGCAAGGCGGAAGGTTTTGCCGTAAAATTTAAATCCATGCCGGAGTATGTTAAGCGTGCCCTTGGCTGCCCGCTCCTTTGCAAGCGCTTCTATTAATTTAGCCGGCAGCTCTGCGCCATGGAGCTTGTCCATCTGGCCCCAAAGGTCAGCCTGGGTATCTTTGATGAATGCGAATATATATTCCGGGAAAAGGGCCTGCTTCCTGTCCCAGACGATATTCGAACCCTCAACCCAACCCTTTTTGGTCAAGGTTTCCTGAATGTATACCTCAAAGGCTTTTTCAGTTATTGCCTTCATAAAGGCTTTCCCCCATCAAACAACAATCAAATAAAAAATTTAAT
>CAIWCT010000066.1 GCA_903911225.1 uncultured delta proteobacterium | reverse complement strand
GTTTTTTTCTAAAATAAAAAAAATCCCTTTTTGTTTTTGGGCAATGGATATTCAGCCGGAATTATCAATTGCTGCTGGATATATTAAAGAAAGCAGTGTTATAACGAATATTTTATATAAAATAGGTGTTTTTATTATTAAAAATTCAAAATTAATTATTACTTTAGATAGATATATGGCAGAATATATTTTAAAAAAAGGTGGTAATAAGCAAAATGTTAAAATAATTCCAGTTTGGCCGGTAATGAATGAAGTATATAATGGTAAAAGAATGGATAATCAATTTAGAAAGTATAATAATTTTAATAATAAAGTAGTAGTTATGTACTCAGGCAATCATGCAGTTGTTCATCCATTAAATACAATATTAGAAGCCGCAAAAAAATTAAAATATGATGATAAATTTTTATTTGTTTTTATAGGTGGTGGTGTTAGAAAAAAAGATGTTGTAAAATTTAATGAAGAAAATAAATTAAACAATATTCTTAGCCTTCCATATCAAGATAGAGATACTATTCATTTATCCTTAGGCGCGGCTGATATTCATATTGTAATTCATGGCAACGGTTGTACCGGGTTCACACATCCAAATAAAATATATGGTGCTATGTTTATTGGAAAACCGATTTTATATGTTGGCCCTTCTCAAAGCCATATAGCAGATATCTTGAATAATATTAAGGGTAATATTTTAGTGCAGCATGGTGAGGTGGATCTTTTAGTGAAAGAATTGATTTCTTTTTCCGAAAAAGGTGAAATAGAGTGGAATAAAATTGGAATGAATAATATGGAGTACGCCCGTAAAAATTTAATGCCTGATAAGTTGATTAATGATATTATTACTAATATTGAAAATTTAAATTAAAATTATTTTTTAAACAAATATTATTTCTGTTTTAATGCTGCAACAGTTTCAAAAATTTCGTATATCAGCCTCAATTATTCCTGCTTCAATATATGCCCAGCCATAACTTCCTCTACGTAGCGGACCTGGATTGAGTATTAAGGTATCACCTATACGGTCAAGTCCCGCACCTTCATGGATATGGCCGCAGAAACACACAAGCGGTTGGCGCTGCTCAATAAATGACCTGATCGTTCGGCTCCCGACATGCTCATCGGTGAAAGCCAGATCTACGCAGGTGTCAAATGGCGGCTCATGAGTGACCATGACAGCGGGCAGTCCATCGGGAATTTCTGCCGCAGCACCATCAAGGTAGTCGGCAAATTGCTCATCTGTAACCTCGCCGGGCGTTCTGCCCGGACAGGGCAGTGAATACCCTGTGCCAAAAAAAGCCACGCCGTTTCGCACAACGCAGCGGCCATGCAGGATCATGTTCCGCAGTCTTAAATAATCAGCCACACCGCCGTAGTCGCAGTTGCCATGCACACCAAGCACTGTAGTGCCATGCTGTTCGATTGCAGCAATAACTTTTTCAGCATTCTCCTGATTACCGAAATTGGTGATGTCGCCCAGCAGCAGCACGACATCGGGTTGTTCCTGGCAGAATACCCGGTGGATGCATGACACATCACCGTGAATATCAGCAAAAGCTGCAATGATCATCTGTGTTTTGTCTTTCTATGGTTTAGAAGCGTTGACCCCGGTGAAATTAAAAACAATCCGCAGCTTCACCGAGCTTTGCCTCGCGCACTGAAGTGAATTTCATCCAGTAGAGGTCATCGATTTTTTTAAGTGATGGCTTGGTATCTGCCAAACGATAGCGCGCGAGCTGGCCAGGGCCTCCATTATAAATGGCATAGGTTGCTTTGGGGAGATTGTCGATGCCACCGGGCAGCTTATGCTCGGACTTTGCAAGGCTATAGTCGATCAAATAGTGCAGCAGAATTTCGCATCCTGCCCGGGCATTATAGAGCGTATCGCCAAGCAGCCCCTTCGGGTCATACACACCTCGCCAGACGCGTTCATTTATTTGCATGAGCCCTACAGAGCCGATAGTAGAACGCAGGGGAACGAGCTTATCGCCGTTTTTCACAAACTGATGCCAGCAACTTTCCTGCCATGCCACAGCCATAACCATCTGGCCGAAGAGCTGATTATATGAGCTTTCGAGTTTGCCGTTTGTCAGGGCTTTGTCTGTTGCATATTCAAGCAGCTTCTGCATCATAGGCAGATAAACAGGCACATCGCTTTTATCCGGCACCCATGAATTGAGCCGGTAGAGATCCTCCGGATCAAAGCCGGCCCAGGCGCTGGCTATAAGAATATCATCAAGACGCGCCAGAGCATTGTGCACTGCACCGCCATAGCTGGCACTCTGCCTTTGACCAGGCTGGGGTTGTTGCATTCCGTTCAGATCGATTTCAGGCAGAACATTAGGCGGTGGCAGGGGAGGGCCTAAACCAAAAAGCTTTCTCAACTCGGGATCAACATCAGTGCTGTAGAGAAGCGGGTCGATAACCTCTGAGGGATCAATCATGCGTGCAAAACGGCGTAGACCATCGGCGGAAAGGTCAAATCCTGCTTCGGGGCCAATGGCATTGAGAGCAGCAATTGCATCACCTGCGGCTATAAAGCTGAGATACTGCATTGCTGAAGCTTGCGGCATATCGCCAACAAGCTGCCTGATAAGTGGAGCAAGGCGCTCCCATGTCTTAATAAAAAGCGGCAGCATCGGATCGGGCTCCCCCGGTTGGGTCGGTATAACGGCCTGGGCAAGTTCATAGCGAACATCAAGCAGCACTTCGAGAAAGGCTTTTTTAACATCATCTCGCTTTGTTCGTGCAAGCCGCTTTACTACAAATGTAAGAAAGGCATCAAAGCGCTGCAGATTTTGATTCCATTTTTGTTGTTCCTGTGCAGTCAGTGCCGGCTCGGGCGCAGTCGGGGCGCCGGCTGCTTGCGGTGGCGGTCGATTTACTTCAAAGGAAATGCGCAGTTCAAGTTTCTCATCGATAATCCGGATATCTCGAAATTTCATGGATTGCAGCATATTCTGCGTCTCAGGTCCGCCAAGTGACAGCACCAGAGGCAGCAGCTCCTGCATGTTTCGATAAAGATCCGAGAAATCGATCTTCACCACACCAAGCCTCTCATGCACTCTGCCCTTGACAATATCCCAGAGCTTACCCGATGCGAGCTGCTTTTTGTGAAGATCATCATAAATATGTGAATCGACGAGCTTTAAAACTATGGAACAAGTCTGATTGTCGAACTGCACATCGTCATAGAGATCAAGATATCCTTTCCAGGGCTTGGGACCAATGCATGCATCATTTACCATGAGCCCCAGACGCGCATCAGCACGGCTGATAATTCGCAATTTGCCATTGACTGTGCTAACCTGCGGTTGTACAAGATAAAACCACTGGCACTGGCGGCCATCATCAAGAAGAACGGCTTTTTCACCCGTCTCGTTGAAAAACTGTTCAATAAATGTATAGCGGATGAGGCTGAGGTCAAAGCGGACGGGAATGCTTATCTCTCGGGCAGATACAGGTGATGCTGCAAAGATGAGCGCTACATACAAAAATAGTTTTTTCATACATGCCTTCATGAACTGTGCATATTGGAACAGGGATGAAAATGTTTTTGGTACTGTTGAATGTAGTATAGTATATTACATGAGGTCTATAAATATATAATTGACTAGTGAGGTATTGATTTACTTCAGGATGTTCTTTATAGCTCCCCTTGATCAATCCGATATCCCTGCTCTCAGTGCGAGTCTTTGTGCCCCCATTATGCCTCTCATTGTTCATGCGGCACAATATCACGCCGTCCGAGTTCAGCGGAAAAAGAATAATTTTTCCCTTGCCCTGCGCCGTTGGGAAGGTATACTCCTCTTTATGTAAATGGTATCTGGTGATGCTTACCCGACAAGCAGTAAAGATTATTTTGAATGCATCATGAAAAAGAAAAAAGCAAAGCAGCCACAGGATCATCAGTGCAGCAAGCCTTCAGCCTGCAGCACCGGTATTGCGAAAAGCATGAATGCATTGCCACCGCTAACCGCCCTTCTCCGTGTTGATTGGGGCATTGCGGGCATCCTGTTTTTCGGGTTTTTGAGTTTATATCTTTTTACGCTCTGCCCAACCATTTATGTCGGTGATTCAGCGGAATTTTCAGCAGTGGCCGCCTGCTGGGGTGTTTCGCATCCTCCGGGCTACCCGCTCTACAGCCTGCTGAACGGATTATTTATCCGGCTGCTGCCGATTGGAGAGATCGCCTGGCGCACAAATTTATTTTCAGCCCTTTGTGGCAGTCTGGCAATCGGGCTGCTTTTTTTATTATGTCGAAGGATCTGTGCCTGCCGTCCGGCGGGAATTGCTGCGGCAGTGTGTTTCGGCACCGGCGCAACCTTCTGGAACCAGGCGGTTATTGCCGAAGTCTACTGTACTGATATTTTACTGATACTGCTGTCGGTGTTTTTTGTTTTTCGACTGCTGGAGCGGCAAACCCGCAGGAATTATTTTTTATGCGGCCTGTTTGCAGGGTGTATGGTCGGGCACAGGGTTTTGAACCTTGTGTATATTGTTCCCGTGATAATTGTTTTTATGGAAGCGGCACGGAAGCGGTCCGGCCAGCCGCTTTCGGTTTTTCTGTTTGCGCTTATCGGAATAGCAGTTTCGGGCACTGTGTTTTTATATTTGCCTGTTGCCAGCTACTTTAACCCGCCGATTAATTACGGGGATACTAAAACCATTGCGCAATTTTGGGATGTCATAACGGCAAAATCCTATCAGGAACTTTTCAGCGCTTCCCCGTTTCTTGAGGAGCTGAAGCGGGCCGGCGGTTTTTTTACCATGCTTCCGGCCAATCTGGGCGTGGCTGCCCTTGCCGCACCGGTTGGATGCTGGGTGCTTTTCCGGCGGAGCGGCTGGCTGCTGGCGGGAGGGCTTGTATATATCGCGATCTGTTGTATCGCATTTTGTTCAAAATATACTATACCCGATATATCGGTTTATTTTCTTCCGGCGCTGACAATGCTGGCACTTGCCGCAGCCTGTGGTTTTGACCTGCTGCCGCGTCACGTTGTCTGGCTTGCGGTTCTGCTGGGGCTTGTAAATCTGCCGCTGCAGTACCGCAGTGTTGATCTCAGCAGTGTCCGGTTAGGGGAGCAGTACGGCAAAGACCTCTTGACTCTGGCAAAACCTGGTGCTGTCATTCTTACACTGGGCACTACAGACACCAATATTCTTTTATATCAGCAGTCTATAAATGGCTTGCGGCCGGATGTCAGTATAGTTTTGACAGGCGATTATCCGCCTGAAGATTGGTATGCTGCCCTGGAGCGGCGGAAATATCCGCAAGTGAGCTGGCCTTCGCAAAGCTCTGATTATTATCTGCGGGATGAGCAGGTACAAAAGGGTGAATCCTGGCTTAAAACTCTGATCCGCAGCAATATCGACAAACACACATTCTGCATGCTGGATTCTCCCGGGGCAATATTACAGGGGCTTAAGCTGTCAGAGTTTTTGCCCTACTGGCATAACGTGCCCGATGGAGTCCTGTATTGTCTGGACAGCCCCGGTAAGCCTATTACTTTTGAGCAGCGCATTGCCGGGACGAAAGCTTTCTGGGACCAGCATACTGAATCGGGCTTGCGGATGCCGGACGGGGTCGATCCAGAGCTTGCCACCGTAGCGTTTGTTTATTTAAAGGCGCGGTTTTCTTTTGCAGAAGTGTTGGCAACATCAGGGCAAATTCCGGCGGCATTACAGCATCTGCGGATCATCGCTGCGGCAAATCCGGACCTTATTGAAGAAAAAATCAACGAGGCTTACCATACCCAGACCAGAATGTTACGGCTTGGGCTTGGTGTGCGCGCCCAAAAAGCGCTCGCCGCGCCACCCGATGATAAAAAGGCTGTTAAAGATCACGATGCACTGATGAGAAAATAAATGCAGCAAACAAGAGAATACCTGCTGCGGATTATTTATGGATATCACCCCGGTTGTTTACGGCTGATTTAAAGCCTACTTTCCCGCTGCAAGCTTTTTGCCCATTTCAAAAACATCCTTAAGAACGGCGGTCTTTTTTAGAATATCGCCGCGGCTTCGCACATCTGTAACCTGCAGTCTGCCCACGATATCCATCATGTAGGTTTTGGCCACATTGTGCTCGAATATATCAAGGGCAAGTTTTCCGACGGCGGGCTCTTTCAGGTCTTGCACGAGGGCAATTACGGCTTTTTTGCCTCTGGCAGGATTATTTAGGAAATGGAAGGCTCCTGGAGTGCCTGGCTCACCGTCTCCGGCTTCAACCTGCCAGAACGGCAGCAGGCGCTCGAAGAACCTTGCCATGATTGCGCTGTAGCATGAGCAGTACAGGGGAGAGGCGAATATAAAAAGATCTCCGCCTGCTATCCCGTCCATAAGCATATCCATGTCATCGCGGAATACCGCGCACCGGTAGCCGGGCTGCAGCATGCAGCTAGTATAACATCCCCTGCATTGATTGATGACAAGATCATCCAGGAAAATTTTTTTTGTCTCTGCCTGCGAAGCTGCAGCGCCTTCAAGAAATCTATCAACAAGAATATCCGAATTGCCTTGCTTGCGGGGGCTCCCGACAAAACCATACACCTTCATGACGTGCTCCTTAATTAAAAAACGTTAAGAATATCCAGCGTAATAAAATCAGCGGTAACTGTCAATCATCAAAAGAGCCCACACTGTATGCAAGTGTGGGCTCTTTACTCAGCAGTTCATGCGCATGCACGAATCGCCTGATCTTACCGCATAACCGGACCCTGCCCCCTGCCGCCAGCTCCTTTTCCGCCACCAGGTCCGAAACCGCAGCCCTTGCCGCCGGGCCCAAAACCCATATTGCAGCCTGGAGGCAGTTGTGCAATCTGTTCGGGCGTGAGCAGTTTGCGTGCATCCAACTGTGCCTGAAGACGCTTTTGTGCAATTTGAGCATGCAGTCCTGAAATTTCATCCTGGAGTTTTTTTGCCTTTTCCGTATCTATGGACTTCTCAAGCATCAACACATCCATATCCTGCTCTTTTTTGAAGATATCTGACCGCAGGCCGGCCGTGTCCTTGAAAAAAGAATTACGCAGTTCCTGCAGCTTGGTCGTCTGCTCCTGCGTAAGATTAAGATTCAAGGGGCAGCCCGGAAAGAGCCCGTCGCCTGAAGGTGCGCCTGGTTTGCTTTTGCCCTGCCCCTGTTGGGCATATGCTCCTTCAAAAGCAGGCAAAGCCGCCAGCATAAGAGCCATGCACATCATTACCACAAGTTTACTTTTCACCATGTTTTTCTCCTTTCGTACTACGGTTTATCTGATTCACATTGTTTAACACTTCCTGGATATAAATACCTGTGCTTATCAGGGTAGAAAATTTTTCTGCCAATGCCGGCCTTTTCCCATGCCGGGTCCATCACCCATTCTGCAAAACATGCTGCGCTGTATATCAGCCAGAAATGCACCCCGTTTATCCGGGGGCAGCGCCTGCACATCCTGCAGCATCTGCTCGACAGCCGTCCGCTCCATGTCAGCCTGGAGTTTATTGATATTGTCAAGCTCGCCGCTGATAAGCGTACGATCCGGCGTTTGCGCACCCACCGATTCTATGATTCTGGTGCGGGCAGCATGGATTTTTTCGCGCGATGCCGCCATTTTTTCACGAACCGCAGCATGTGCAGCCTGGTTTTGCGGCGAGGTTTCACCTAAAAAATATCCGGGGCCGTGAGGCCGGCCAAAAGGGCCTCCCCAGAGATATCTGTATGCCACAGCACCTGCAATCATGCAGTTAAGCCCGAGGGATACGATGATTAATGCTTTCAACCATGCAAATTTCATAAGGAGTTCTCCCTGTTGTTTTCACCATAGGTTTGAAGATAGATGTCAAAAAAAGAGGCCTGCGGCGCGTCCGGCAGTATTTCGCTGTAGGCCGGGTCATCGGCCGCTTGATCCCGTGCGCTGTCAGCGGTGTACAATGATGAAATAAACGCTCCTGAAACAAACCCGATCAGCATGATTGTAACCGCGGCAGCGGCAAATGTCGGCCTGAACAATGAAAGCCATTCCCAACGCACCCCTGCGCTCTTCTGCTCATATGCATCAATTTGTTCCAGCACACGGGAAAACATATTTGAAGACACTTCGGGAGTTGGAAGTTCACTAAGCGCCGCCCACACTTTTTGAATATCTGCCATTTGTTCATGGCATTGGGTGCATGCATGCAGGTGATCGGCTATGTCTCTGGCATCAGCAGCCGGAAGCAGCCCCTGCACAAATTGCGGCAGTCTTTTGCGTATCTTCATGCATCCCATGGTATTCCCCTTCACCTGCTGTCTGAAAGTTCTTTTTTAAGTGTTTCGAGACCCCTGTGCACAAGCGCCTCGAGGGCCGATACTGAACAATCAAGCGCAACTGCTGCATCCCGATAGCTCAGCTCCTCGAACCGCAGCAGCAGTATGGCCATGCGCTGCCGCTCCGGAAGGCTGTCTACTGCTTGTCTGACCCGCACAGCCCGCTCTTGTTTTTCGAGGCTTTCAAGCTGGCCGGCTGTTGCGGCATGATCAGCCAGAGCATGTCCTGATTCATCAATCGGCTGCGTGAGATGCTGCACAGGATTCTGCCTGCTGTCGCGAATATAATTAAGGCAATGATTTGCCGTTATGCGGTACAGCCAGGTCGTGAAGCGGGCTTGAGGACTATAGGAACCTGCAGCAGTGTAAATTTTAAAAAAGATATCCTGCACCAGTTCACAGGCTGCATCATCGCTGCCGGTATACCTGTAGGCCACGCGGCGCACACGCGTTTCATGCCTGCGCATTAGCTCACGCAAAGCGCCCGTATCTTTGCAGGCAACTGCATTCATAAGCGTCTCATCAGTGTCTTCGTGCAACAGTTCGCGCTTCATTATCCGTAGGTTATCGTATTTTCTTCTCTACAGGTTAAACACTTTATTTTTCAATTTTATACTGCAGGCCAGTTTTTTTATCCGATTTCTGAGCTCCGGCTCCAGAACTATAAATTCTGGCATCTGGTTTGTTTGCCCTGCAAATTTTAGCCGGCAGGCATATTGTTTATTCAGCATCAGGCGGCATGCTGTCATCAGAATCAAAACCATCGGAGAGGTTTTCCAGCAGCCGCTGCTGCGCCATTTCACGCAGCGCAGGATGCAGGTCAAGTGACTGAGCTACATACAGAACATCCTGCGCCATCAGAAAATGTATGATTTTGAGACCAAGATCGGTTGGCGTATAGGGGTTATAAGCAAGGGCTTTTTTAACGCGGTAGCGTGAGGACCATTTTTTGTTGCTGAAAACCTCGCGTTGCACAGCAGCTGCAGCCGGCCTGCGCGAGCACAGCTTCAGCACATCTGATTCCGTGAGGGCAGGGTTCTGTAAAAGTGTGCGAATGACCCGAGGGTCGGTATCCGCAAGCATGCGCGTCAGCTCATTGCGATTTAAGGTCTTTGCCCGCGACATGCGAACGCCTGCCGGCAGATCGTCCTGCGGAGCAGGCTCCTGATCATCTGCAGCCCGGCTCGCATCTGGTCGTGACAGCAGGCTCACAAGCTCCTCGAACCCCTGATCCTGAGCTGCGGTATACAGAGCACTCATAAAGCCATTACCCATGCGCTGGGTGAGAAGCGGCACACTAAACGCATCAAGAAGCAGGCAGTATGGGCCCTTGTGCCGTGAGGCACCCACGATGACCGCCTGCAGCAGTTTAGCGGCCTGCAAAGCGGGCAGGGCCTGCACCTTTTCCGCAAGGATATGCGAGCGCATGGCAGCGTCAGGAACGGCCTGCAGTGTACTAATTAGCTTTTGCAGCAGGGAATTGTGATGGGTCATGTGCAGAGGTAATTCCTTCCATGTAATATAACAGCGCACTGGATGGAGGAATGTTACGGCATCGGTTCGGTATGCACGCTCACCGAACAGATGCGCTTTGAAAAAGCATTTATGCGCGATTCCACCTCGGTTGCAAGGCTGTGGGCCTCGCGAAGCGGCATTTCAGGATTCGCCATACAGGTAAGGCTGACATGCCAGCGCTTATCGCTTTCAAGAATCAGCAGCTGCTTAACGGCATCTACACCTTCAACCATCCCGGCTTCTCTGGCTATGCCCGCTGACTCTTCGGGATATCTGCCGGTAACATCCTGCCTGCTCTTGCCATATTCGGTAGAGCTGCTTTCCAAATGCGAATGAACGACAGACAGCTCGGGAAACAGCTTCTGCAGCTTTTCTTCAAGTGTGCTGGCTTCCCGGTGCGCATCTCCCAGTGATGTCTCAAAAGGCCATTCTAGATGCATGTCCATTTGCAGGCCACGGTCGAAACGGTGCACCTGCAGGTCGTGAATATTGATGCCCTGCATTTGCGCCAACTGAAACGCTGTTTCAGCCATACCTAACGAGCCCGGTTCATCGGGTTCGGCATGCACGAGTATATCGGCATCTTCAAACAGGGCTTGAAGCGCGTGCTCGATGGCTTCCGTGCGTTCATGCACAGCGCCCAGCGGAAGGTTCGGCTGCAGGCATACTTTGAGATCGATAAACTGTTTAGCCCCGGCAAGCCGCATCCGTATGTCATAAACCTTCCTCACACCCGGCACGGCTAGCGTCGCCTGTCGCACCTGCTCCACCTGCCCAAGGGGTGCGCTGTCGGTCAGTGCATCGACAGCTTTTTTCCCGAGCCTGAAACTGACCCATATTACCAGCGCGGCAACGGCAAGCGAGCAGAACGCATCGGCCTTGGGGTAGCCCCACTTGGTTAATGCCAGGCCCGCAAGCACCATAAGCGAGCTTGCGATATCACTCAGGAAATGCATCGCATCGGCCTCAAGCGCCGCGCTTTTTGTCTTTTTAGCCGTACGGGCAAGCGCCGTGCCACGGGAATAATCGATTATAATGGCGATGATAATAACGCCAAAGCTGTACAGATTGACCTGAACTTCGACCTGTTTGAAAAAAAGGCGCTGAACGGCTTCGTACATAATCCAGATGCAGGTGAGCAGCAGCAGCAAGGTTTCAATAAGCGCGGAGAGATTGTCTATTTTGCTGTGGCCGTAAGGGTGCTTGGCATCGGCCGGACGGTCGGAAACTGAAACGGAAAACCATGTCATGGCCGCAGCCATCAGGTCGAGGCCTGAATGGGCCGCTTCCGACAGTATGCCGAGGCTGCCCGTCCAGAGGCCCACCGCAAGCTTCAAGCCCGTGAGCAGCACGGCGGCTAAAACCGAGGCCCGCGCTATGCTGATCTTTTCTTTGTAATGAGATTGAGCAGTGCCTGTATCCATAGGAGTGTAATTGATTCCCGCGAATTGCTGTAACAAAGGCATGGGCCGTGTGATTAGCGGCTTTTGGCGGCCTTTTTGCCAGCAACCACTTGGCGCAGCCGTTCGACTTCTTCCTCAAGCAGGGTATATTTTTGGAGCAGCCGGCTGTTTTCCATTGCACGACGCCCCTTGACATCATCATAGTAGGTGCAGCGGTTCCGCCCGTCTTCCTTGCTGACATACAGTGCCTGGTCAGCAAGGTCGATGGCGTCCATAACGGCATTCATGCTGGTTTCAAACTCGGCGATTCCGGCTGAAATGGTTATATGATGCTCCTGGTCCGCAATCGTGAAGGGAGTCGTTTCAATGCGTTTGCGTAGATTCTCCATGGCGTCAATGACTTCCTGCTTTTCAAGGCCGTAAAAAACTGCGCAAAATTCCTCGCCGCCATAGCGGTAGGCATACGGAACCCCGTCACGGATAAGCAGAGCAGTCTGCTTGAGCACATCGTCGCCAACGGGGTGCCCGTGTGTGTCATTGAATATCTTGAATTTATCGATATCGATCATTGCCACGAACAGCTTTTTTTGGCCTGTTTTAAATTGTTTGAACAAGCGGCCCATCTGTTCATTAAGCTTGCGCTTGTTGTAGAGCTGGGTGAGGTCGTCGGTATAGACCTTCATGGCATGAAGCCGGTTGTGATTTGCTTCAATGATGCGGGCTGCAACCGGCGTGATGAAAGCAACATCCTGTATCCAGCGCTCCCTGTCGAAATCGTCTTTTATCTGGCGACATATGCGGTAGTGTCCGATCTGTTTGCCCTCAACTATCAGCGGAATTTCATAGATTGTTTCCTGAACTTCCTGAAACGTCGGGGCACTGACGGCTTCGGGAAGGTCGGGGGCGTCTTCCTGCTGCTTGTTGTAGGTGAAAACTTTGCCGTCGGTTTTAAGCTCATTGGTCAGAAACCGGTCATCGTCAAAAAGATAGACGTCAAACTGCTTGGCGCCGAGAAAGCCGATAATCCTGCGGATTCCATCCTCAAAAGGCTCAAGCATAATATCTACAAGCAGCTGGCTCCGGAGCATACGCTGCTCAAATATTTCCACTTCCTGCACATGGGCTATCTGCGACTCAACCATCTCCTGGATCACATGCCGAAGCCGGGAGACCTGATCGAGACTGTCGTGGGCAACTTTGTGGGCATGGCGGTACAGCTCAGTAAAGGTGGCCAGTTTTTTATGTACCTGATGGATTCGGTTGCGGTTTTTAAAAACAAGAGAGCCGAGTTTGCCCGGGTCAAGAACCTCAATGATCTCTTCACCAAGAATTTCCCTGATGCGGGGAAAATATTTCTGCGGGATGGAACGCGAGCAGTCAAGGGAGACCGAGTCCTGGATTTTGCGCAAATAAGCTTGGAAACCGCTGGTGATGTCAGGATCGGGCTTTTCTGCGGCCGACCTTTCTTCGATCTCCTTGAGTATCCCCTGAACTATAATTCGGGCACTATCCTTTTTACTGTTCATGGTGTTTGGCGAAAACCTTTTGCATATTCTGTTATCGAGTTGGAAATTGCACGGATCAGAAACGCATTTGAGCCCAGTCTGTTTTAGATAACTTAACAAGATATAACTATATTGTAAAGAAAGAGTTTTTAATTCATGCTGACATTCCTTCGCGGGAACGGACAAAGAGATAAAAATGCTTGTAAGGCGCCGTTAAAAAGTATAAAAATTTAACATACATTAAGCTGAAGCGCCATTGCGCCATCATAAAAAAAGGATACTCTGTTGATATGAAAAAACTTTTCTTTTCCCTCTGTTTTTTTGTATGCACCGCTTTGTGGGCCATACTGATTGCAGACACGGTATATGCTCAGCAGCCACAGCCGACCGTTACCGCTCCAACCTATAGCCTGCAGATCATGACCATTCTTGAAAAGGCCAAGGCTGACGAAGAGCTGCAGAAAGTACGTAAACGCGGCTACAAAGCCTACCTTTACGAATATTCGACACAGACGGGCAAAGTAATCTACAAGCTCCGGAGCGGTAAATACGCCAGCCGTGCTGCGGCAGTCGCGGCAGCGCGTGACTATGAACATAAAGAAGGCACGACAGTTATGATTGTGGCTGCTCTCGACGATGACCGGGTCGATGAAGCACAATCTGCACAGAAAGCAACTGTGCCCGATAGGGCAGACGAGACAAAAGATGCGGACAAAAAATCCGTCAGGATAACGGTCAAGGATGTGGAAAAAACATCCGGCCCGAACACCCTTCAGGAAAAGATAGCGGCTCTCAAACGAGGCGAAATTCCGGTACAGAAAAAAAAGACTGCCATGCAGCAGACCGACGACAGCAACTGGTTT
>CAIWCT010000065.1 GCA_903911225.1 uncultured delta proteobacterium | reverse complement strand
CGTGGTTGTGAACATCAAAGGCAACAGCTACAGGCTTCGTGGAAAAGTCGGAAAGGAGGGTGTGGAAATGAGCCCGTCATGAGGACTGGGTGGCTCACTTTTCACGACCGAAAATGGCTCAGTTTGAAAAGACCGTTGACAATAGGCAATCCCGGCGGGTTATCAGCCTTCTACAATGATGCTCCTGTGTCTGTACCTGGGCGACGCGGGATCCCTGTTGAAATGAATTTCCCTCTGGCGGTCCATGGACATTCCGAACAGTAAATTTGAAACATCGGTCAGTTTGACAAGGCAGAAGATTATTATCTTGCAGGGCCCGACATGTGTCGGAAAGTCCGGGGTGGCAATTTCGCTTGCACGGGCAATTTCCGCCGAGATTATCAATGCCGATTCCATGCAATTTTACCGCTTTATGGATATCGGTACTTCAAAGCCAACTCTCCAGGAACAATCTGAAATACCGCACCATCTCTTTTCTGTGGTGAACCCGGATGAAAATTTTAATGCTGCACGCTTTATGCATGAAGCGCACAGCATAATTGCGGGTATTGCCAGGCGTGGCAATGTTCCACTTGTGGTGGGAGGTACAGGGCTTTATGTCCGCTCGCTTACAAAGGGCCTTTCAAGCGCACCGGCAGGCGATGAGCGGTTACGCCAGGAGCTGCTTAGCATGGGGAAAGAAAAGCTTTTTAGTGAATTGCAGTCTGTTGACCCCGAATCTGCGCAGCGTATCAGACCCAATGACTTAGTGCGCCTGGTGAGGGCGCTGGAGGTGTTTCGGCTTACCGGTGAACCCCTGTCGCAGCATAATCGGCGGCACGGCTTTAAGGACGAGCCTTATGCCTGTCTGAAGTTTTGTCTGACAAGGCCCCGGGATGAGCTGTATAATCTGATCGAAGCGCGCACTAAGCGTATGCTTGATGATGGTCTTGTAGGGGAGGTCGAGTCACTTTTTTCTCTGGGCTATTGCACGACACACCGTCCGCTCCAAAGCATCGGATATAAACAGATAGCATTATATCTCGAAGGAAAACTTTCCCTTGCTGAGGCCGTCAGCCTTATACAGCAGGAAACACGCCGTTTTGCCAAGAGGCAATTCACCTGGCTGCGCCATGATACTGACAATATCTGGGTTGAGCTGCCTGCAATGGCGGCTGATGTTGAGCATTATGCCAAAAAGTTCTTGAATCTTGACTGAAAGTTGCTTATTAATTATTGTGTCATGTCCGGCTGCAAACGCCAATATAGAAGCAAGGGAGGTAAGGCTAACATTTGAAGCACCGGCATGTAGTAAAAGAGAAAGCCCTGTTGGTCGTTTTCACACATAAGGCTGCAGGCAGTGCCGGGTTCTGCGCGCCAATTGAGGAACTTGCACATCTTGCAAGCTCGGCAGGTGCTGATATAGCGGGCAGTGTTGTACATGAGTGGAAAGGCTGTGACCCTGCTTTTTTTATTACACAGGGCAGGCGAGAAGCCCTCAAGATGCAGGTGCTGCAGGAAGGAGCTGACTTTGTCATTTTCGATGCAGACCTGACCCCTGCGCAGCAGCGCAATCTTGAGGATTTTTTAGAAATGAAGGTCATAGACCGCACAGCCCTGATCCTTGACATTTTTGCCCAGCGCGCCCGGTCGCGGGAAGGTAAATTACAAATTGAGCTTGCGCAGCTTGACTATCTGATGCCCCGGCTCAAAGGAAGGGGCTTGCAGATGTCGCGCCTCGGGGGCGGCATCGGGACACGGGGGCCTGGTGAAACCCAGCTCGAGGTAGACCGCCGTAAGGTGAAGCAGCGAATGCAGCGGATTGGTCGGGAGCTGGATCATGTGGAAACAACCCGTATGGTGCAGCGACAGAACCGCATCCGGCAGGGAGTTCAGTGCGCTACGTTGGTCGGCTATACCAATGCGGGAAAGTCAACGCTACTGAACCTGCTTGCCGGCTCATGCGTTAAGGCTGAAAACAGACTTTTTTCAACCCTTGACCCGACAATTCGCAAGGTCAGCCTTGGAGATGGTGGCGCCATTTTACTGTCCGACACTGTCGGGTTCATACGTGGTCTACCGCATCAGCTTGTGGCTGCATTCAAGGCAACGCTTGAAGAAGTTCGAGAGGCTCATCTGCTTCTGCATGTCATCGATTGCACAAGCCCCTGTGCAGAGGAGCAGGCTGCTTCTGTCGACCGTGTGCTCGAAGAAATAGGGGTTAGCGACACGGAGACGATTTTTGTACTCAATAAGATAGACGCTGTTGTAGATCAGGGCATTGTCAGGCAGCTTTCCAGACGGTTTGAGCCTGCCGCGGCAGTGTCGGCCAGGACCGGCCAGGGAATCGACAAACTGCGCAGTCTTCTTGACAGGTGGCTTTCGCAGCGCGTGCGACATATGTATTTCCGCCTTCCTGCTTCGGAAAAGAGCGCAATTGATTGTATTATGAAGAGCGGAGCTGTTTTTTATAGCGCCTGTGAAGAGGGTGATGTGCTGATTGAAGTGCGCATTGATCAGAATATCGCACACAATTTCAGGCGGTTTGCCGTACCGGCTTTTCGCCTCGGAGATAACTAGAGGAACAAATATGCGGTCAGCGGGATACAGTATTGCAGCAATATGTTTGAGCTTGTGCTTGTGGTGCGGAGCCAGTGCACAGGAAAGTAAAGCTGTGGACGGTTTCATAGGACGCGGCATTGCACGTATATCTGGCGGCAATATTCCTGAAGCGCGACAGAGCGCGCTTGCAGACGCTCAGCGCAAGGTGATTATTGATGCAGTAAATTCCATGCTGCCCGCCGATACTTTTGCGGCTTACAGCTCCCGCATACTAACTCGTTTTGCTGCAAAGCCGGAGCGATATCTGCAGAGCTTTAAGATAGTTTCCGAAAATGCACTTCCTGATCAGTATCAGGTTACTCTGCAGGCTGCGGTACAGTTAGATGTGGTGCGCCAGGAGCTTGTCGCTATGGGGCTTGTGAAGTCGGCTGAGAATAAATCGGTTGCGCTTCTTGTTATGGCATCAGAAACGGGTCTTGACTCAGCGCCGGAGACGTTCTGGTGGTCTGTGACCGCAGGAACAACGCTTTCCGAATTCCCCATGCAGCAGGCTTTAGAGGCTGCTTTTGCCGACAAGGAAACGCGCATTGTATCGCCTTTTGAGCCATCTCTGAAGGAGACGTTCAGCTCTATCGGACTCAATTCAGATCCCGCAGTTGAAGCAATTTGCAAGCTTACTGTGCAGACTGACGCCAGGATGGTGGTACTTGTCAAGTCTAGCCTCAAGCGCGTGAAAGATGCGCGACTAGTGAGCGTTCAGAACGTGCAGTGCGACATTACTGCACGCTTAATAGATGTTCGCAGCCATGATATTGTTGCTTCGGCCGTGACCTGTGGGCTTGGCATGCATGTGGATGAGGCCGCAGCATGCCGGGAGGCTATTCAGAAGGCTGCACGTCAGCTTGCAGATCAAATTACCGAGCGCCTGTATCAGCAACTGCGACAGGTACGGGACTATGTGTTTAAGCTTCGCTTCAATAAGTCCGTCTCAGATGCTGATGTCCGCGACTGTATAACCGCATTCAAACAGGTTCTGTCGGGACTTGAGCTTGTGGATGTTTCTACCGAAGATGGCAAAGAGCGCTGGACTGCCCGTGTAACAAGCCCCGCTGATGATGCCACGGCTCTGCAGAAAATGTTCGGGTCGGGCGTGGGGGGCTATATAACCAAAATAACATCGGTGCATGATAATGTGTTGGAACTGCGCGTGACACCGATTAAAAGATGATGTCCTATGACAATGTACATTAATATTCCTAATTTTCTTTCAATGCTGCGGATTATTTCAATTCCGCTTCTCATAATTCTGCTTTGCTATGACGAACATGAAGGCGCGTTCACCGTATTTATCTGTGCGGCAATTACCGACGGTCTCGACGGTTTTATTGCTCGCCGGTTCAAACAAAAAACCATGGTTGGAGCCTATTTGGACCCCATAGCAGACAAGCTGCTGCTGACCAGTTCCTTTATTGCCTTTGCCCTGCTGGGGCTTATTCCCAAATGGCTCACCATTCTTGTTGTGAGCCGCGATGTGATTATTTCTACGGGTATTGTGATTCTGCAGCTTGTATCGATTCGTGTTGATATCAGGCCGAGTGTCTTAAGCAAATGCACCACCGTGTTTCAACTAACGACGATCGGCGGGCGTTTGCTGCTTGACGTACTGGGCCGTCATTTTGATGCTTTGCCATATTTGTATTGGGCGACAGGTGTTTTGACCGTCGCATCGGGACTGCAATATATAGTTCGGGGCCTGAGAATCATCAGTGAACCAAAAAGTGAGGTGTAAGCATGTCAATGCTGCAGGGTAAGAAAATCGTACTTGGCGTGACGGGCTGCATCGCCGTCTACAAGGCCGCAGAGTTAGTTCGCCAGCTTGTAAAGCTTGGAGCCGATGTCCATATTGTGATGACTGAAAGCGCCCTGCAGTTTATGGCGCCGCTTACGTTTCAGACCTTAACGGGAAACCCTGTCATTACTGAACTTTTCAAGCTTTATGAAGAGCGTACAATTGGCCATATCACGATGGCTCAGCGCGGTGACCTTCTGGTTGTTGCGCCAGCCACTGCTAATATTATCGGCAAGGCAGCTAACGGCATCGCAGACGATATGCTTTCAACCGTGCTGCTTGCCACGCGCAGGCCTGTGCTGTTTGCACCGGCCATGAATGAAGGTATGTGGGATAACCCCGTCACGCAACGCAATGTAAGCTCACTAAAGGCCATTGGGCGGCATTTTGTTGATCCGGGGTGCGGTGACCTTGCCTGCGGCGATCACGGCATGGGCAGACTTGCAGATATATCTGATATTGTTGATGAGATCGAGGGGATGCTGTCACCTACCGATTTTATGGGTACAACAGCACTTGTGACGGCCGGTCCAACTCAGGAGTTTATTGATCCCGTTCGTTTTATTTCTAATCCGTCAAGCGGAAAGATGGGTTATGCCATAGCGCGTGCTTTACGGCACCGTGGCGCTGAAGTCGTTCTTGTGTCCGGTCCGACAACACTTACCGCACCACGGGGCGTCCAAGTGGTGCAGGTGCTCAGCGCTCAGGAAATGGCTGCTGCTGTGGATAAGCATTTTCCTGCTGCAGATGTCATTATTAAGTCAGCCGCTGTTGCCGATTACCGGCCGCGTGTTGTCGCCATGCATAAGGTGAAGAAACGAGACGGAACCCCCACAAGTCTGGATCTTGAGAGCACGACTGATATTCTAGCCGATCTTGGCAAGAAGAAGGGTTCGCGGATTCTAGTAGGTTTTGCAGCCGAAACGCAGGATATGCTTGCCAATGCCAGAGTCAAACTTGAGCAAAAAAATCTTGACCTGATCGTAGCCAATGATGTGGGCGGTAGTGAAAGCGTCTTCGGCTCCGATATGAACAAGGTGACCCTGCTGCTTCCAGGCGGGGACTGTGTGGACGTGCCAGCCATGAACAAGCAGGATCTTGCACACCGCATTCTTGACTGCGTGGCAGGAATTAGAAAAAAACAGGGCGATATTCCCGATGAACCAGCCTGAAAATATCCAGCCTGAACTACAGAGGCTTTTGGCAGGCATGAAAGCTTATCTTGACTCTGTCCGGCTTTCGGGCATCAGGGTATTGAGCCCGTATCAACGCATACAATCGTGCGTAGCCAAGGAACAGCAAAATGATGCCGAAACTCTTGAAGCTGTTCGTGATGATCTGGGCATATGCAGCCGCTGCGGACTGTGCCGGCACAGAACAACTATTATTTTTGGACAGGGCAATCCACGTGCCCGTCTAGTTTTTGTCGGTCAGGCTCCCACACTGGCTGATGATTCTGAAGGCCAGGCTTTTAGCGGAGCTGAAGGGGACATGCTTACCAATATTATTACACGGGTTATCAAAAGCTCCCGCTGCGATGTTTACCTTAGTAATATTGTGAAATGCTCTCCACCGGACGGCAGAATACCTGACACTGATGAAATACTTGCCTGTATTCCTTTTTTGCGAAGGCAACTTGCTGCAATCAGGCCGTCTATTGTCTGCGCTTTGGGGCAGGTTGCGGCGCAGGCATTGCTGGGTTCGGATAGTCCGCTTGACGAACTGCGTGGTCGTTTTTATCGTGCCGGAGACATGCTTGTTATGCCCACCCATGACCTTGCATTTCTTCGAGTTCGTGAAGATAAGAAGCGTGAGACATGGGCTGACATGCAGATGATTGAGCGGGAGCTTGCAAAAACAGCATAAGGCCCTCAGATACTGGCAAATCCTGGATGTTATCAGGGATCCTGCCGGTGAAACGCCGCTGCGCATTCATCGTCTATTTTGTCGGGATCATCGGCATTGTACTGGACCAGGCGTTTGAGATGAAAAAAACTGTCTTCATCCATCATTTTAAAATAAATACCGGTTTCCCGCGGGCTAACCCGCAAAAGTTTCCCCTGTACAATAAAGTTTAGCTTGGGGCTGAGAATGAACTTCACCTGACATGTTTTGCCTTCTTTAAAGCTGCTGTCTGTTGCGCATTCCATGCCCCGTAGGCTTAGGTTCCACGTTTTTACAGGGATTTCCTGCCTGTCGATAATAATTCGCGTATCAATCATTGCTGAAACTCGGGTGTTTATACGTTGTTTTTTTTCCATGTCTCCCTCACTATGACTGTGTCTTGTATTTTACAGTATAGGCAATTTTAAAAAATTTTACAGGAGTAAGGTATAAAATTTATTATTTATAAATCCGAGAAGGGATATATGTATGAATTCATGCCAGAAGGTTGTTGAGGGTGTTTTTAGAGTCAGAGGCAGTAGATCAAACATATATCTTGTTGATGATTCCGGGCCCGTGCTTATCGATACCGGCATGCCTGGCGACGAAATTGTCATACTCCAGGCTCTAAATGATCTGGGGTATCAGTCACGGGATCTGCGCACAATTTTCATTACTCATGCGCACCTTGACCATGTAGGTGCTCTTGCTGCTGTAAAGGCTGCAACCGGCGCGTTGGTGGTTGCAAGCACGGATGAAAAAGAGCATATTGAGGGCAATAAAATGCTGTGCAGCATACCCCGCGAAGGACTGGGAGGAAATATTTTTAGGTGTATTCTTTTTATAATGGAAAAATTTATTCAGAAATACGCACCGGTACATCTCGATAACCCGTATTGCGATGAAAGCGGTGTCAGAAAAATTGGTAGCATTGAGATTATTTCAACCCCTGGTCATTCATTGGGCAGCCTCAGTTTTTATTTCCCCAAAAAAAAGGTTGCATTTACCGGCGATGCATTAACTGGCATGCCAGCGCCAGGGCTTCCCATGCGGGCTGGATGTTCCAATTACGGGCAGGCACTCCGATCGGTGCGACGTCTTGCAGAGTTGGATGTTGATGCCTGCCTTTTCGGCCATGGCGAGCCACTTGTAAAGAATGTCGCGCCAATATTACGCTCTCTTGCCGATCAAGCCTTGCGATAAGAGTGTATTGTCTTCATGAAAACCATCACCTATGGCGATGGCTCCCTGAAGAAGGCAACTTCAACACTGTGTGTTTTTTGCTCCGCCCTTTCAGGACGAAATCAAGCCACCCGCTATGCGGGTGGCTGTTGACTTCAAGCGAAATGGAAACCTTGGGTATCTGTAGCAGATTGATTAACTCATTCGGGGGCATTTTTCATTTTTGGTAAATAATTTTGGGGATGAAAAAAAATAAAAATGCTTAAATTAAATTATTTGACAAAAGATGAAAGAAGAATTAAAGAGTGAGATAAGACATCACGAGCTTCAATGATGTCTTGTGGCAAGCAGAAGCGGCATGTGCAGGATTTTTTGTAATGTTTCAGCATCCCGAAAAATTCATGCTGCAGCTCCTGCGGAGTTTTTAAATTTTTTTAGGAGGTTTTACAAATGTCAGAAGGTCGAGTAAAATGGTTCAATGACAAAAAGGGGTTTGGTTTTATCGAGTCGCAGGAGCATGGTGATGTTTTTGTTCACTTCACCGCCATTGATGGCAGTGGCTTCCGTTCTCTGAGCGAAGGAGACGAGGTCACTTTTGATGTCGAACAGGGCAACAAAGGCCTTCAGGCGGTAAAGGTGAAAAGCAAGTCCAACTGAGCTTAACCAGCCTATAAAAAAGCACTCCCTTTCAGGGGGGTGCTTTTTTTTTAGATGATTATCAAATACACATAAAAAACAGGGTGTTGGGCTCTGTTTGCCTAACACCCTGTTGAGGTATTGTTTATGGGTTACACTCTGTTTATTGGCGAGATTTTTCAATTTCCTGGACAATTCTAACGCCCATTTGAAACGCCTCATCAAACTTTTTATTCCATTCCTCTTCTGTTAATATCTCAACGCCGCCGCAGTACATCTTATCAACGGTTTCAATCTGCTCAATCATCAAATGTCCCTCATATGCTTCAAAGCAGGGATCTCCCATAACTTCCCGGTATTCATCAATGCAGTTGCCCGTAACAATAATAGATGCTTTTTTTTGAAACATTGCCGGCCCGCGCGATTCAGGAAGTTTACCTGATAATTCCTTCGGTCGGTATGTGAGCATTATTTTGCGCTCAAGAAAAGTTTTCATGAGTGCTGGTACAAATACATCGTATACTGGTGAGGCATAGATATATCCGTCAGCTTCAATATATTCTTCAAAAATTCCCGGCGCATCGTCCTTGAGGCTGCATTTGCCGATTCTCAGTTCGGGTTTTGTGGTAAAGCATACGCCGCAGCCCGAGCAGTATTTTATATTCATTTTTATCAAGTCGAATTCCTTGACTTCTGCCCCAGCGCTTGCAGCGCCTTCAAGAGCTTTTTTTAGAAGCTTTGCTGATTTTCCATTAACATGGGGACTGCCTAGGAAACCCAGTACGCGCATAGTGGTACTCCTTTTCTAAGTTTATTTTTGCTGTGATTGCAGAAGTTACACTTTACCATAACTGTCGGTAATTAAAATAAAAATATTCAAAGCGTAATTTTTTAATACTATCAATCTTTACAGATCATTTTATTAATGATACATAAAATAAAAATATTTGTTACAGTTGTACGGGTGGCTGGATTTTTATTATATATTTTTTCGTTTTCCGGCTGCTAATAGTGCATCTTTTTTAATTTGCAAATACCCGCAAAACAACCTTGCCACAGCGAATCGCTGTCCTCACCAAATGGAGAGGGTTGCTATGCATTCATATCCTCACTTGATGGATTTTGCTGAAGGGGATGGAGAAGGTAAATAGATAAATTGAAATATTAAGACCGATTAGGTAATTAAAAAAACAACAAAGCATTCGGAACCTTGTGTAATTATTCACCCATTCCGCCTATGGCTTTCAACAGATTGTCGGGTAATGAACGGGAACACAATTACACATAACTTACAATAAATTAAATGCGCACCATGTCACCAAAACAGATATACTTTCCTGATTATACTGAATTTTTAAAAAAAACTAATCGGGGCAATCTAATCCCTGTGTACCGTGAAATAATTGCTGATACAGATACTCCTGTGTCTGCATTTATGAAGCTAAGCGCATCTAGATATTGCTTTCTTTTGGAAAGCATTGAGGGTGGAGAGAAATGGGCCCGTTACAGCTTCATCGGCATCAACCCCTCAATTATTTTTCAAAGCAAGGGGCGCCAGGTAACTATTCGTAAGGGTGCCGTCGTTGAACAGAAAGAATGCGATCAACCCTTGGATGAACTACGCAGGCTTATGCGCCGTTACCATCCTGTTGAGGTAAAAGGATTGCCTCGTTTTTATGGTGGGGCGGTAGGCTATATAGGCTATGACATGGTCAGGTTTTTTGAGCGACTACCGGATGCTACCCGGGATGATCTTGGATGGAACGATGCATGCATGATGATTACCGATACGCTGCTGATTTTTGATAACCTTCAGCATACCATGAAGGTAGTCTGCAATGTGCATGTTGATGAGAACAGAGATATTGCGGCGGCGTATCAATCAGCTGTTGCAACGATAGAACAGGTCATTGCGCTGCTGCAAAAACCGATCAGAAAAAAAGCGCAGCCTGTTTCGGCCCTTCCTGGCACTGTCAGTTCTAATGTTAATAAGGATTATTTTAAACAGATTGTAGAAAAGGCTAAATCCTATATCCGCTCAGGCGACATTATACAGGTTGTCCTCTCGCAGCGTTTCGAAACCGATATGGAAACTGACCCTATAAATCTCTACCGGGCGCTGCGCATTGTCAATCCTTCACCGTATATGTATTTCATTCGGATGGACAAGGATTATATCATAGGATCATCTCCGGAAGTTCTTGTGCGGCTTGAAAAAAAAGATATTGTCGTTCGTCCTATCGCAGGAACCCGCCGTCGCGGCAAAGACGATTCAGAGGACAGGCAGCTTGAAGATGATCTTCGTCGGGACCCCAAAGAAGTCGCTGAGCATATCATGCTTGTTGATCTTGGCCGCAATGACGTAGGACGAGTGGCTGAAATGGGCTCCGTGTGTGTTGAGGATTTCATGGTTGTTGAGCGTTATTCACATGTTATGCATCTTGTATCAAGTGTCAGGGGGCAGCTTATGAAAGGCAGCGATGCCTTCGATCTGTTTGCTGCGACCTTTCCTGCAGGTACGGTATCGGGTGCACCCAAAATAAGGGCTATGGAGATTATTGAAGAGCTTGAACAGCAAAAAAGAGGCCCATATGCTGGTGCTGTTGGTTATTTCAGTTTTTCAGGCAATATGGACCTATGTATTACCATTCGAACCATGTTTGTAAAAAATGGGAAGATATACTTCCAGGCGGGCGCCGGAATTGTTATGGATTCAAAGCCCGAGCGAGAGTATGTCGAGACAGTCAATAAAGCCAAAGCTATGGTGCGGGCCATTGCCATGGCTCATGAGGGACTGTAAATGCTGTTGATGATCGATAATTATGATTCATTCACTTACAATCTCGTTCAGTATTTTGGTGAGCTCGGGCAAAAAGTGTGTGTTTTTCGTAATGATGCCATAACGTTTGCCCGGGTTGATAAGCTCAAGCCTGAAATGATTGTTATTTCCCCCGGCCCCGGCAGACCGGCTGATGCAGGTATATCCAAAGAGCTGATTGACCGCTTTAAGGGAGTTTACCCCATACTGGGAGTATGTCTGGGGCATCAATGCATTGGTGAAGTTTTTGGCGCAGAAGTAGTACGGTCGCAGCGCATCATGCATGGGAAAACCTCAGCTGTTTTTCATGATGGTAAAACCTTGTTCAAGGGACTTCCAAACCCGTTTGACGCTACGCGCTATCATTCGCTCATCGTTAAAAACGAAACCCTGCCCGACTGTTTCACGGTGAGCGCCTGGACCGATCATGATGAAATTATGGGAATACGCCATCGCTCATATCCGGTTGAAGGAATTCAGTTTCATCCTGAATCAGTGCTGACAAGCTGCGGTAAAGAGATGCTGCGGAATTTTATCGCTGATGCTGAGCATTTTAGAAATAAAAAATCAAGTCGTAAAAAAGGTGTGTAATGAAAAAAATAGTGGTTACCGGCGGCGCCGGCTACATAGGCAGTCATGCGGTTAAATTACTCCTTGAAAAAGGTTTTGAAGTCATAGTGTTTGATAACCTTTCACGCGGCTATAGTGATGCCGTGGATGTTTTGAAGTCCTATGGGAAGCTCGGTTTTGTCAAAGGTGATATGCGCAATCCTGATGATATAGAGGCTCTTTTGAATGATCGCTCAATTGATGCTGTCATGCATTTTGCGGCTTTGTGTCTGGTGAATGAATCCATGGAACAGCCTGAACTGTACTTCCATAACAATACCATCGGAACATATAATTTACTTGAAGCTATGCGTAAAAATGATTTAAAAAAACTTATATTTTCATCAACCTGTGCAGTGTATGGTGAGTCCCAGTATTTACCGGTTGATGAGTTGCATCCAGTGCAGCCTATGAATCCCTATGGCGAAAGTAAGCTTTTGTCCGAAAAGATGATTCGCTGGTATGGCGATATTCACGGATTTTCATATGCCATTTTGCGCTATTTCAATGTCTGTGGTGCAAGTTCGGACGGCTGTATCGGCGACAGCAAGCGGCCTTCCCAGCTTCTTATGCAGAACGCGGTGCGCGGCGCCATGAATATCGAACCTTTTTATCTGACCTGCCCGCAGGTTGATACCCCTGACGGAACACCGGTTCGTGACTATATCGATGTCGAGGATCTTGTAAATGCCCATGCTGCGGCTTTGCAGTATCTTGATGCAGGTGGCTTAAGCGATATTTTTAATCTAGGCAATGGAACGGGCTATAGCGTTCGACAAATTGTATCTAAAGTTGGTGAAGTTTGTGGTGCCACCATTCCCATGGTCAAGGGTGAGACTCGCAAGGGAGAATATGCCAGCATCTACGCACAACCTGAAAAAGCCAATATAACCCTTAATTGGAAGACCGAAAAAGACCTTGAGTCAAGCATTAGAAGTCTTCAGAAATGGTATGAAGGCCATCCCCAGGGTTTTGCTCGCTAAAACGCCATTTAACTGGTCTGGCTCAAGACCCGCTTCATCCTCTACAGGACATGCGGTTTTATCTTTCCTGCCAAGTTTTAACTAAATAAACAGCTGCGACACCGCTTTCAAATATGAAGCTTTTATATATTGAAAGATGGTGTTGTTTAATGAGCCCATCAAGACCCTGCCGTGCGATGAAGTCACGATAATTCATGAAATGCTCCCACCCTGCGCTCACTTCCATAAGGGTGACCAATACTTTCCATAACCAACCCCGGGGTAGCGGATAAGGCCCGAAATGATAATCCATGAGCATGATTCTGCCATGTGCTTTAACCACGCGCTTGCACTCCAGTAAAACAGCAGACCGGAGCAAGACAGGCATCTCATGAAGCACCAGTACCATGGTCACAAGATCAAATAGCGCATCGTCAAAAGGCATATGTGAGGCATCCAGTAGATGGAGCTCAGCTGAAGGGCCTAGTTTTTGTTGAGCGATTGTGAGCATGGCGGGAGAGAGGTCAATACCAACCAGCTTGCATCCGGCTTTTTGATACAGAGCCAATTGCGTTCCGGTACCACACCCAACGTCAAGGATCGAAAGGTTCTCACGAGGCGGGTAGAGATTCAGTCCAACAGTTCTCAATCTGTGCGCCGCAGGTTCATAGAAACGATCATATAGTTTTGCATGGAACCTATAGGAATCCTGTTTCATCGGCCATCCTTTTGGAAACGGCTTGAGAACGGTACGGTCAGGTGATGTGCATAGTATGTTTTTCACCTGATCATCGTTCTAAAAAAACGAAAGCTTATATTGCAAATAAAACGATCAACAGGCAGTATGATAAAGCATTGAACGATTGGAATCTATCAGTAAACATAACTTATAAGATGCTCTGAATAAAAAGAACTTCAGCACGTGTTGGAGCAGCCTAGAGCTTCAGCGTTCCGACATGCGGCCTATGCTTTTTGGATTGCATCAAGAAAATCCGCCATAGGTAGTGCTGTCATGGTCTGTGCAGTCACCCTCCCCTTACCGCATATTTGCAGTATGGCCGTGGTGAGGGCCTTTTCATCGGGAAGCTCTCCAACCGTCATGACATCATGGCAACCGATGAGGCCATAGGCTTCAATCAGCTTTCCTCCATTTTTTTTATAAATCTCCTTTACTGCCTCGAACCGATCAGGCGTATGCTTAATGTCGAGAAGTCCGTCGCGGGTATATTTCCATAAGGTTATGTAGATTGCCATAGTTATCCCCCTTTCCTGGTAAGTGTGGTGAGGCTCCGCCCCAATGGCATGCCTTCAACTTACAAGTATAGGATATGGGCGTTTTTTCTTCAAAAGGAATTTTTGACTGTTCTTTTAACAGGAGGGGACTATTTTTTTTGAAAGGGCAGGGCGAGTTGGTTTTTTGTGCGGTGCCACTTTTCATAGCAGCGGTAGCATTTGGTTTTTTCTTCGCTGCGCTTTTTACAAACGTCGGCAGCAATGTACTGCTCCTGCTTTTCACAGTAGCGGAAGCCGGTTCTGCAGGCGATTACGGGCTGTTTTTTTAGTAAGACAGAACTCATTGCAATGGCAAAAATTTTTATTGTTTATATTTTTATAGACAATTTCTTGAGTAAAATAAAGTAGATAATGAATATAAAATGTGGCGGCATTTAGTATGTTTGCGTATTTGTACCTGTTTTAACCTTCTGAAAATTAGATCTCATGTCATTGCAGTATGCGTTTTACAATTCACAAATGCCTTATCTGTTCTTAACAATGTCTCGATTTGGGTTTCCAAAGGTTGAATAAAGGCTGCATCTTTGAATTATTTTTACCTTTAAAACAAGGATTTTCAGAGGGTTCTTGACTTTGGACAGTGTGCATGATAATTCTGTTTTAATTTGTCGACAGGAATTTAACGCATATATTTCAAGGACAGCATAATGAGTGAGCAGCTTCTGGATAAGACCTATGATCCACACAGTGTTGAGCTGAAATGGTATGAGTTGTGGAATGAAAAAGGCTATTTCAAGGCCGATATAACAAAGGGCCTTAAGCCCTACTGCATCGTTATTCCTCCGCCCAATGTGACCGGCTCGTTGCACATGGGCCATGCCCTCAACAATACTTTGCAGGATATCCTGATCCGCTACAAGCGCATGCAGGGGTATGCCTCCCTCTGGCAGTGCGGCATGGATCATGCGGGCATCGCCACACAGAATGTGGTGGAGCGGCAGATAGCCCTGGAGGGAAAATCGCGCTTTGATGTTGGCCGCGAGCAATTTGTGGAGCGGGTGTGGGAGTGGAAAAAACAATCGGGCGGCACAATCGTTAAGCAGCTTATGAAACTCGGGGCATCATGTGACTGGAGCCGCGAGCGGTTCACCATGGATGAAGGCTGCTCGCGGGCCGTGCGCGAGGTTTTTGTCACCCTGTACAATGAAGGCCTCATTTATCGCGGTAATAAGCTCATTAACTGGTGCCCGCGCTGCCAAACGGCGCTCTCGGATCTTGAGGTTGAGCATGAAGATATTCAGGGCGGGCTTTATTATATCAAATATCCTTTAACCGACGGTAGCTCATTTCTGACAGTTGCAACCACGCGGCCTGAAACCATGCTTGGCGATACTGCCATTGCCGTAAATCCTGAAGACCCGCGACATAAAGACTGGATCGGCAAGGAGGTGGCGCTGCCCCTCACCAACCGAACAATACCGGTTATCGGCGACAGCTATGTCGACCTTGAGTTCGGCACGGGCGCGCTGAAAATTACGCCTGCCCATGATCCCAATGACTTTGAAATCGGCCTGAAATACAAGCTCGATATTATAAAGGTTATCGGCCAGGATGGCTGTATGACGCCTGAGGCCGGCGTCTATTCCGGGCTTGACCGTTTTGAGGCGCGCAAAAAAGTTCTTGCTGATCTTGAAGCTCAGGGCCTGCTTGAAAAGACTGAAACGCATATGCATTCCGTTGGCCACTGCTATCGGTGCAAGAATATTGTTGAGCCGAATCTGTCTCTGCAGTGGTTTGTGAAGGTCGGCCCACTTGCCGAGCAGGCCATAGAGGCGGTAAAGGATGGTCGCACGCGCATCATACCGGCAAGTTGGGAAAAGACCTATTTTGAGTGGATGAATAATATCAGGGACTGGTGCATATCCCGTCAGATATGGTGGGGCCACCGGATACCTGCCTGGTACTGCAAAGCCTGTGGTGAAATAACCGTCGCCAAGGTTGACCCAACGGCCTGTGCCTTCTGCGCAAGCGCCGATATCGAGCAGGAATCTGATGTTCTTGATACCTGGTTCAGCTCCGCTCTGTGGCCTTTCTCAACGCTCGGGTGGCCTGAGAGAACCGGCTATCTTGCCACATTCTACCCGACCTCATGCCTGGTGACGGGCTTTGACATTCTTTTCTTCTGGGTGGCCCGCATGATGATGATGGGGCTGAAATTCATGGGCGATGTGCCATTTCGAGATGTCTATATTCATGCTCTGGTTCGCGACAGCGAAGGACAGAAGATGAGTAAATCAAAGGGCAATGTCATCGATCCGCTTGAAATAATTGAGAAATACGGCACGGACAGTTTCCGTTTCACACTCACTGCCATGGCAGCTCAGGGCCGGGATGTGAAGCTAGCAGAAGAACGCATTGAGGGTTACCGGCATTTTGTGAACAAAATATGGAATGCCTCGCGATTTGCCATGATGACCCTTGATGGCTATTCTGCAGGCAGGCCGGGCCGTGATGAACTTGATCTGAAAGACCGCTGGATACTCAGCAAGCTCAATGATACTATCAAAAAAGTATCTGAGAGCTATGATGAGTACCGGTTCAATGAATCGGCAAACAATCTCTATCATTTCGTCTGGCATGAGTTCTGCGACTGGTATCTGGAGATGGCAAAAAATGATCTGTACCAGAAGGAAAATCCCCGCAGGAGAGAAATAACACAGCAGGTAATGCTGCATGTGCTGAAGAGCTCTCTGGAGCTGCTTCATCCCATTATGCCTTTTGTGACTGAGGAGATCTGGCAGAAGCTGCCCGGCGCTGGTGAGAGCATTGTTACAACAAAGTTTCCTGAGTTTAATGCCGGTGAAGTCGATACAGCAGCTGAAGACGAAATAGACATGTTGATACAAGTAGTAAGCGCTATCAGAAATATGCGCAGCGAAATAGGCGTGCCCCCCAGGGGCAGGCCTCATGTTGATATACTGGCCCATGATGAAGAGTCAGCTCAAAGGATTACTGAGCTTTCAGCACTGTTGTGCAGTTTGGCGGGGCTTAAAGACGTAGCCGTTCACCGACAGTTTACCAAGCCCGAAACAGCAGCCACTGCCGTGGTGGGACCGCTTGAAATTTATCTGGACATTGAAGGAGTTATAGATTTTGATGAAGAGCGCAGGCGGTTGCAGAAAGAATTGGACAAGGTTCTTGCAGATATTTCATTTGTGGCCAATAAACTGGGCAATGAAAGTTTTATGAGCCGGGCGCCTGAAGCCGTTGTTGCTAAGGAAAAAGAGAAGATTGCTGGCTATCGGGAAATAGAGGAAAAGCTTCGCGACAACCTTGATCGCATAATTAAGCTTTGCAAGTAGCTGTATGAAATCATTTGATTTGTCTATTGATACGCTTATCCGTCTTGCCCTTGCCGAAGACATCGGTAGTGGAGATAAAACAACCAGGCTTCTCATTGCCGGAGATGCACGCGGCCGGGCTCGCGTCATTGCAAAGGAAGAACTTGTTGCCGCAGGATTTGCTCCGTTTGAGAGAGTTTTCGCTTTTTTATCCGCGGCTGTTACCTGCCATTTTTTGAAGGATGAAGGCTCTGTCGTTCATATAGGGGAACCCATTGCTGAGCTTGAGGGCCCTTTTGCCACGCTGCTGACCGGCGAGCGAACGGCCCTTAACTTTATGCAGCATATGTGTGCCATTGCGACACTTACACGGCAGTATGTTGAAAAGCTCAAGCCTTACAAGACCGTGCTGCTTGACACCCGCAAGACCACGCCAGGATGGCGCATGCTAGAAAAAGAGGCGGTGCGCTGCGGCGGTGGCACCAATCATCGCATGGGACTGTTTGACGCTCTGCTTATTAAGGAAAATCATATCGCAGCCTGCGGCGGCATAACGGCGGCTATTGCAAAAGCCCGCAGTCAGCTGAGCCCACTGCTATCGGTTGAAGTCGAGGTGCGCGACCTTGCCGAATTGCAGGAGGCGCTTAATGCCCTGCCAGATGTCATTATGCTTGATAATATGAGCCTTGCGGACATGAAGAGAGCTGTTGCGATAGCTGCAGGCCGTGTGCCCCTTGAAGCTTCCGGCAATGTGACGCTTGATACAATTGCAGCAATTGCAGCAACGGGAGTTGATTTTATTTCATCGGGAGCTATTACGCATTCGGCGCGAGCAGTTGATATGAGCATGCTAATAGAGCGGGTTTAAGATTCAAGATTAAAAACAAAAAATTAAATAACCATAGATAGTGCTTTTTTTAAAAAAAGGCAGTTTATGCTTCTTGCCATTGATATCGGCAACACAAATATCGTTTTTGGACTGTTTTCTGGTAATGATTTAGTTTACCAATGGAGGCTTGTAACCGATGGACGCCGCACTGCCGACGAGTACGGAATCCTGCTGCATGGGCTTTTTGCTGCACAGGGCTCGTCATTTACTGTTGTTGAAGCCATCGTCATGCTATCGGTTGTTCCGCAGGTTGAAGCTGCATTTACAGATGTTTGCACTAAGTATTTTAATAAAATACCGCTGATTGTTAACACAAGCACTGATACGGGGATAATACTCTGTTATGACACGCCACTTACATTAGGTGCGGATCGTATTGTTAACGCTGTTGCAGCCTATGATAAGTGCCGATGCTCGCTAATCGTAATCGATCTGGGCACGGCAACAACTTTTGATTATGTGGACGCCGACGGGCGCTATCTTGGCGGCGCGATTGCGCCGGGCATTATGACAGCAGGCGAGGCCCTTTTTGCTAAGGCTGCAAAACTGCCGCGCATAGATTTTGCCTATCCTGAACATGTAATCGGCCGAACAACCATTGAGAGCATGCAATCGGGGATTGTAATCGGCTATGTCTGCCTTGTTGAGGGCATTGTTTCGCAGATGAAAACTGAAAGGGGTGAAAACCCTCGCGTGATTGCTACAGGCGGTCTTGCCCCGCTGATTATGCCCCATACACAGGTTATTGATGAGGTTGACGGGCAGTTAACCCTTCGCGGTCTTAAAATTATTTATGATCGCTGTATAATTGGACGATAATATAAAAATGAGGTGCCTATGTTTGTATTGGCAAATTTTTTAAACGCAATAGCTGTTTTACTCCATTATGTGCTGACCATCTACCTGTGGATAGTCATTGCACGCGCAGTCATTTCGTGGGTGAATCCGGATCCCTATAATCCTATTGTTCGTTTTTTACAAGCTGCCACAGACCCTGTCCTGAACCGTCTACGGAGCTATTTACCCCTTTTTTTTGGTGGTTTCGATTTTTCACCAATCATTGTTTTTCTGATTATAAGTTTTCTTGATAATTTTCTTGTTGGGACGCTTCAACAGATTGCACTCAGGTTGCAGATGCCATGAAAAAAAAACATGCTGTTAGTATCAAACCCGACACGGAAGCCAACAGTGTTTCACTTACAGCCACTGATGTTCTTCAGCAGAAGTTCCTGATCAGGTTTAGGGGCTATGACATTGAGGCTGTTAACTCCTTTCTCGATGTTGTTGCCCTGGAGATGGGTCGCCAGATGCATGAAAATGCACGGCTGTATGACGAACTCATGCTTCTGCGCCGTGAGGTTGAACAGCACCGAAAAAAAGAAGATGGTCTCAACTCTGCCCTGATGGCCGTTCAGAAGATGATCGAGGATTTGAAAGACAGGGCTGCAAAGGATGCAGAGCGCGTACTTGCCGATGCACGTTCTGAAGCTGAGCTCATACTTAGCGAGAACCGCGCGCTTTTGACTATACAGCAAGAAGAAGTAAGCGCACTGAAAGCAAAAACAGAGAGCGATACAAGCGCTTTAGTAAAAGATGCGCGGGAAGAAGCCGAACGGATTCTCGATGACGCACAGCAGCGGGCAGCTGCTCATTTTGATGATGCCGCCGCTACAAAGGATAAAGCCATTCAGCAGGCCATCAAGATTATGGATGATGCTCGTGATGAGGCTGACAGAATTTTAGGTGATGCTCAAAAAAATGCCAGTGAAGTCTATGAATGCTCCGTTCAAGAGAAAGAAAGCGCCCAGGTTGAGGCTAAAAAGCTCCTTGATGATGCCCGCCAGGAAGCAGCGCGTATAATCTCAGATGAGCAGAGCAGAATTAATGAAAATAATGATTGCTCCTTAAATGCCAGGGAAACCGCTCAGGCAGAAGCGTTGAAAGTCCTGGAGGAGGCCCAGCAAGAATCCGCTCGTATCATTTCAGAAGCCCAGATGAAAACCTCCGAATTCTTCGCACAAGCTTCGCAGCAGAAAGACGTTGCGCAGTTTGAGGCACAGAGGTTGCTGGATGACGCCCGCACTGAGGTCTCCATTATGAAGTCGGAGTTTGAGCGCGAAAGGGCGAAGGCTTATGATGAGATCAACGAGCTTAATCAAAGAAAGATTCAGTTTCAGTCATCATTGAAATCTCTTATTGATTCACATAGCAAGCTGCTTGAAAATGACCATGAAGAGTCTTGAGTTTGCTGGTGTTTTTCATGAAAATCCTGATGGGCTTGGTATCTGTGTTATCGTTTTGCCACGCTCTTCCAAATGCTCGATTGTCGGTATGCATGACGGAGCATTGAAAATCAAACTCACAAAACCGCCCGTTGATGGCGAGGCGAATGCCGAATGCTGCCGGTTCATGGCAAAAGTGCTGGGCATCGCAAAATCACAAATCCAAATAGCAAGAGGCGCTGCTTCACGTCATAAGGTTTTGCAGATCAACGGTCTTACTGTCGAAGATGCGTGTGAGCGGCTTGCAGCAGTTTTTCACGATTGATTGTCATAACGGAGTTGGCTGAAGAGTATAAGCAGCAGTCGCCTGTTTTTGAGGATTTTATGTAAAGGAAACTTCCCATGCTTCAAAACCAGACACTTCTTGCATTAAAAAAAGAGTTTTCAGACAAGCTACTTCACTATGAGCCGGGGCATGATTTTAAGCAGCACAAATGGGAGTTTTCTACTCATAGCGGCAGAGTTTCGGTTCAGTCTCTTCGGGGTACGATTTTTGAAAAAGCATGCGTCTCTGAGATAACCGCAACGGTAACACTGCCGAAGCGCAACTATGAAACCAGCATTCAGTGGCTGGGCGTTCAGATATTTCCTTCAAATCCCCTGGTGCCGATGCTGACTGCAGTGTTTGAACAGGTTCAGGAGCAGGGCGAATTACGCTGCCCTGGTTTTTTTGACGTTTTTCCGGTTGTTTCTTACCAGGAAGACCGGCTCGATCTTCACAAGCATATCGGCGCAGTCTCCAAAAAATATGGCCGAACCTACCCTGATCTCCCGGAGAGCTATATGAAAATGTATCAGGTATCTGAGCCCGGCATGGGCGTGGGCTACGGCATCGGTCTTGCCCTTTCAGGGCAGGAAACCAACCAGGATTTTTATTTCGAGGCTGCCCGTGCTATTTTTACAGGCTATTTCCAGATTGTTGACAGACGCAAAGATACTGCGTTTACACAGCAGCAGGCCGCAGAGATGCAGACCTACCGAAGCGAGATGGTTAAATTTGTTTTTATGGAAAACAGGTTTTTCAAGGGCGGCGTGCAGCTTGGCGTTCCGGCGGAAAGTTTTATAATTCATATGCTGCCGCCCACTGTCCGGTTTTAACAGCAGCGATAGCGAATTTATGAAACAAAACCGGGATTCAACACTGTTGAATCCCGGTTTTGTATACTTCAGATGTTTATCTAAAAAATTTTACAGTGCCTCTGAAATGATATCAATAATATCCCGGACCTTCATTTTTGAGCCGGTGGCATCGATACCGTCCGTAAGGTTTGCTTCGCACCAGGGGCAGGCCGTTGAAATGGTGCCGGCGCCTGTTGCTTCGGCTTCTTCAACGCGCTCCTTGGCTGTTGCAAGGGCGAAATCGGGATAGGCCGACTTTGCGCCGCCGCCTGACCCGCAACACCATGAATATTCTTTTATGCGCTCCATCTCAACAAGCTTCACGCCGGGGATTGCCTTCAGGATATTTCTCGGTGCATCATACACGCCGTTGACACCGCGGTTCATTTCACGCGGGGGCTCGGTCAGACCGTAGGCAATGCGCTTGCCTTCCCAGTGCGTGTAGGGTTCGCCGCGGCGGCCAAGATGGCAGGGATCATGCCAGGTTACCTGCAGGTCAAGAGGCTTTTTGAACTTGAGTTTTCCTGCCTCGATAAGCTCTGCGATGAACTGGGTTGAGTGCTTCACCACATAGGGCAAATCCTTGGTGTCCTTCTTTTGCAGATGTGCATACTTCTCTGAAAAAGTCATGAAGCAGCCGGGGCAGTTGGTCACAATGGTTTTTGCACCAATTTCCTCGAACATTTTTATGTTTTTCATGGCGATTTCTTCAAAGCTTTTCTTGTCGCCGACATTGTCTGCAATACCACCGCAGCATACTTCCTTGGCTCCGAGAATCCCGAAATCGACGCCTGCAGCTTTAAGGATTTTTGCAGTTGCCTGGGGAACTTTCTCAAAACCGGGCTTGTAGGCATAGGTGCAGCCGACATAGTAGAGCACGTCAGCCTTTTCGCCTGCCTTTGACAGATCCTTTACATCAAGTTTCTTTGCCCAGTTGGAGCGGCGCGTGCGCGGCTGCTTCCAGACATTGTCATAGTTCATGATGCTCTGGATAAACTCCTTGTGAGCGGGAAGGGGTCCGTAACCCTTTTCGCATGCCTCTTCTCGAAGTGCATCAAGTACGCCGATGATGTCAAGGTCCATAATGCGCTTACAATTGATGTCGCAGGCGGCACAGACCGGGCAGCGGTAAATGACTTCAAGGAGCTTTTCATTGTCCTGTTCCCAGTTGAGCTCACCCTTGAGGAGTCCTGTGGTGATATCATTTTTTCCCTGGGCTGCATAGGCATCGTATTTTCCATACCAGACAGACGGACAGTTGCGGGCAAATCTATGGCTCTTGATCTCCCACAGATGCGACCATTTGCAGGTTGAGCATCTCTGGCAATGCCCCGCATCGTATTCAACTTTTTCTAATGCCATCAGTTGCTTCTCCTTTCTGAAACTTTGGTTTTTGCCTGACAGAATACTTAAGAATTATTTACTTAGCGTAAAACTATTTAAGCATAACATATTTTCAGGTAACTTGAAAATACTTTTTGGCCTTCGAGACGGTATTAAAATAAAATGAAGATATTACAAATAATTATGTTTACTGATCAATGCGAGGTACTATTTTTTCCTCGACATTGGTAAGCACTTTGCGCAACAGGTCTTCAAGCGTCGCCACATCCTGTTCTGTAAAATCACCAGCTACGTCCCGCCCGGCTTCTGCCTGCATTTTCATCAAATTTTCTTTTATCTCCCATGCAAGGGGAGTCAGGTAAACTTGTATCACACGGCGGTCACGCAGACTGCGTTTGCGCACCAGAAGTTTTTTCTTTTCCATACGGTCGATAATGCCTGTTATAGTTGGACCATCCCGTGATAGACGGCGTCCGAGTTCGCTCAAGACAACGCCGTCTTCATTCCATAGGGTCATGAGAACTTCAAACTGCGGCGGTGTAATGTCGAATTTTTTCATGTTCGATTCAAGAAAGCGTCGCATGTAGCGATGAATTACGCCGATAAGTTCATTTACGTTTTTAAATGTTACGTGTTCTTCCATAGCTGTTTCTCTTTATAGTAATTTATTTTGCTGCTGTTAAATATGCCTCACCGGAATTATTTTACTTATACTGCAAACCCTTTTGTTCGATCAGTACGCCGGTAACCCTCCCAAGATTTACAATAGATTTGCTGTGTTCAGATTTTGCAAGGGCCAAGGTGCTTTGCGCCTGGGCAACGTCTCTCTGAAAGTCAAACACATCACGGGCCGTAGACATGCCCACATCATACTTTTTTTGCTCAGCCCAGAGCTTTTCTTTTGTAAATTTCAGGTTTGCTGTTGCTGAATCGACAACCTTATAGCTTGTTTCAATCCGGCGAAGCGCTTCACGAACTTCATTTATAGCAGTATTTTCTACGCTTTGCAGGTTTGTAGCTGCTTGATAGGACTGAACCTTTGCTTTTTGATACTGGCTTTTAGCCATATTGTTTTCGAGGGGAAATTCAATCTTAACGCCAAGTGTGTAGTTGTAGTAATCGCCGTTGGCCATGGTGTTGCGTGCCGTATCCCACTGCCCGCTATAAGGGCTTTTGGTGCCCTGGTAAAAAGGTCCAAAGACGCCTGCTGTAGATGCAGGAGTTCCTGCGATGCCGCTAGAGCCCAGGGAGCCAAAAACATCAAACCGCGCAAGTTTCTGATTTTTTGCATATTTTACCTGCAGGTCTGATGATTTGATGCCTAATTGCGCCTGCTTGATGTCGGGGCGGTTTTCAAAAGCTGTTTTGACGCAATCATCAACCGACGGCTTCATGTCGATAATATTGGGCTGGTCGGAAGGAACAATGTCAACATCCCAGTATTCTTTTTTATCATAGAGGTTGAGAGCTGCTTTCAAATAGTCCTGCGCAGCCTGTACCTGCGACTGTGCCACGATAACCTCCTGCTTGCGCTGTGCAACATTGGCATCTGCCTGATAGATTTCTATTGGTGCAAGAGCTCCTGCATCGATGCGGATTTTAAATTCGCGCTGCAGTTCCTCAGCCTGCTTGAGAGAATCTTCTTTGGCTTTCAGGTCCTGAATCCGGTAATAAAGATCCCAGTAAAAAGACTCAATCTGGTAGATGACATTCATGACCTGATTGCGGAAATCAAGCTCCGAAACCTCGTAATTGAGATTAGCTATCTTGATAAAAGTTTCATTGATACCAATGCCGAAATCCTTCAGCAGCGGCTGGGTAAGCGACATGGCGATAGTATTTTTGAACTGCGGTTTCAAGCCTTGAACTGCAGAGTCAGTCAAATATTCTTCCTGCGTCGCTTTCAACTCAGCCTGGGTACCGGTCACGAATTTTTTTTGCAGTGAACCATCCCAGTTGTGTCGTTCCTCTTTTAAAACCGGGCTGGAAGTGCCGCCAAGTGCGCTGCTTATTTGTGAAACACTGCGGGTCTTTTGGTACTGTGTTTTGAGCAGTGTGTCGAATTTGCCCTCTTCATTTTGAATATTGGTCTGTGAGATTTGAGGCGTATAGCTTGCAAAGTTTATATTCAGGTTGTTTTTCAGCCCCAGTAAAATAACGCTTTGCAGTGGCATTTCAACCCGGTTATTCTTGATTGCAAGTGATTGTTCAATCGACGTTGTATTATCATTCAACGGTTGCAGAGAAAAGCATACTGTGTCGTTTGTGCTGATAAAGCAAACAAGGAAGGCAACTATGCTTATGATCGATTTGCAGAATTTTTTCATGTCGTTACCCAATCTTTGATTTGTGTGCAATTAGATAGTACACTAAAGCTTTTAATTAGCAACATTTTTTTTGGATTTCGAGCCCTTTGAAAAGCATATTTAATAAGAAATTTTTATAGTACATCATGATGGCAATAAAATGGCTCATTAGTTTATCGTCAAATATAATTCAATTAATGAAATCTCTTGTTGCTGAAATCAAGTAGTGTTTAAACAAAAAAAACAGGACTTCTTGATTTGTCGGTTTCTCTGACACGGTGGATTACCAAAACCTGCGAATCTCAGAACGATTTTTAAAAAAGGTTTTCGTCCCGAACACTTCTATCTGCAATTAATTTGCAGTTCATATGGATAATTCAATCCTGAACGGTTAAAAAAACCATTCCTTGTATTTGCTGTAAATTTAATATATCTGAAATTATAATAGTTAGCATACATTTTTTTTTATGGGAAGCAAGTTGAATTTAGTTTTATCAAAGTTTTTTATTAAGCATCGCCAGTAATGTTTGTTTGTTTCTGGGTGGGGCAGCATCAGAGGGGATGCTTGTTTGTTGCCGCAAAGCATCGAACACTTCCAGTGCCAGTGGTTTGCACAGGCCGGTTTTTTGCGTAAGATGCTCATTTGAGAAAATCGTATAAGGGTCTCCTTCACGCGCAATTGTACCTTTATGCATGACAATGAGTCTATCTGCCCATTGCCAAGCCAGTTCAACGTCATGGGTCGAGAGCAGGATGGTTGTTCCCTTACTGTTAAGCTTGTCGAAAAGATCCAGCAGATTCTGCTGATGACGCGGATCGACACATGCTGTGGGTTCATCTATGATCAATACCTCTGGGTTCATGACCAGAGCTCCGGCAATAGCAACACGTTTTTTTTCGCCATGACTGAGAGAGTGCGTTACTTTATCACGCAAATGTTCAATATCAACGGTTAGCAGCGCAGCATCTACCCGCCTCTTCACCTCGTCCTGTGGCAGTCCCAGGTTCAATGCTCCAAATGATATGTCCTGGTATACACGCGCGGAAAAAAGTTGAGTGTCTGGATCCTGGAAAACAATCTGAATTTTGCTCCGCAGTTCACGAAGGGAACGGCGATCATACAAAACCGTTTTATCGTTAAAAAGGATTGTGCCGCTGGCAGGTCTCAAAATGCCGTTAAAATGAAGAAACAAGGTTGTCTTACCTGCGCCATTTTCGCCGAGAACGGCAATTTTTTCTCCCTGCTTGATGCCGGTTGAAACAGTACTGAGCGCGGTGGTGCCGTCAGGGTATGTATAGCTGACGTTTTGGGCTTCAATAATGTATGGCCGAGACATGGTCAGGTCACCCGATAAAGCTGCATGCAGCAATGATAATTGAAGCCATCATTACGGCGATAATATTTTTTTTTGAAATCGGACACGGCGTATGCATCACACGCATCGGACCCTCGCCGCAGCGACTGTCAAAGGCCTGCTGCATCAGACGAGCGTTCACAAACGAACGTATGATGCAAGCTGCTGAAAGGGTTCCCAGAGAGCGGTTGGTTGCATTCATGGTAGCATATCCCAGGCGTGATGCCTGCGCCGTAGTTATTGTTGCAGCAGAATCAGCAAGTATGAAGATGCAGCGGTAGGTCAGATCAAGAAGTTCAATCAGGAGCCCCGGCACCCGGAGTTTGGCTAGCAACCAGGTAATATCGGCAACAGGGGTGGTTAAACATAGAAAAAGCAGACATGACACCGCACCCAATCCGCGGCAGACAATAATGATGGCCGTGTGAAGACCCTGAGAGCTTATAGATATAAAAGCAAAATGATCGGCAGATAGATCAATCATGACAGTTCCTGCTCCAACGCATAGAAAAAAAAGAGGCGTTAACAGCAGTTTAGCGTAGACCACCGCAGGTATCCGAGCTTTAAATATGGTCAGGCAGCACATGAAACAAAAAATCATGCAGCATACCGGCATGACCGCAGGCGTTGCGAGGTTCAGGCAGAGCATGCTTGCCGCAAGAAGGCATTTCTCAGCCGGGTGCGTTTTAACAAGTCGGTTTGTATAGGCCAAGGTGTCAGGAGCGATCATTGTGTGACTTCTTTTTGCGGCTTCTGCGGGAGCCGAGATAGTATCCGATAAACCCTGCACCAAGAGCTGCCTGGAGGGTGAAAAGCAGGCTTTCGATTTCACTGCTTGGCGGTTTCCAGAGCGATTTTATCCAGGGCTTGTAATCGGGCCTTAATTGAGTTATTGCCTGTTCGGCAAGTTTATCGGCGCCTGTAAATTCAGCTCCTGATTTAATAATAAATGGTGCAATCGCAAGTGCCACTGCAAAAAAAAGAAACACAATATTCTGTATCCCTGTTCGACGAGCATTCATTTCAGGCCTCCCTCCGGCTAAAAACAGAAAGGGTGCAAAGGTCATCTGCGCTATAAACTGATAGTACATTGAAAACCACAACCGTGAGCAATCCTTCGCTAATGGCCAGCGGCAGCTGTGTTACGGCAAAAATGCCGGCAAATTTAAAAAATGATAGGATCATGCCGCCATGTTCTGCCGGAAAAGCTGCAGCAAGCTGGAGCGATGTGACGACATAAGTGCAGAGATCGGCAAGGCAGGCGCTTAAGAATACGCATATCCATTGCTTGATACGCAACCTGCGCGTCAAGCAATGGATGCCTGCTGCAACCATGGGGCCGCAAACTGCCATGGAAAAAGTATTTGCCCCGAGCGTTGTAATGCCGCCGTGGGCAAGCAGCAGGGCCTGAAACAGCAAAGCTATGGAACCCATGACCGACATGGGCAGCGCGCCGAACAGTATGGCCCCCAGCCCTGTGCCTGTCGGGTGAGAACAGCTGCCCGTAACCGATGGCAGTTTTAGGGCAGAGAGCACGAATATGAATGCTCCGGCAAAAGCAAGCAGCATTTTTGCTTCAGGCCGATCACGTATAATTTTTTTTATTTTGAGGAACCCTGCAATCAAAAAAGGCGCAGACGCAAGCCACCAGAAAAGGCACCATGCAGGTGGCAGAAAACCCTCCATGATATGCATGGCATATGCAGGGTTGGGCAGTGCCAGTAATAGAATTATTAGTGAAAATGCGGCGGCTATAAAGGCGCTTTTTTTCATCACAGGTTCCTTGTTTGTCATAAAAAAATCCCCCGGCCTGGTCATTGCCAGACAGGGGGATGCCGTTTTTCATCCGTCCCATAACAGGCGGTGCAGCCCTACCACGGGTTATGCGCCATGTATGTTTCGGGCAGGTCTTCTGGCTTCCGGATCATTCTCCAGCCGCGCCTTCCCATTCTGTCGAACAGTGGCATCAGTTGTGCGGCTTTTGTTCCCGGTTACAGCGGCGGGTCCGCGACGGACTTTCACCGTCTTCCCTATTAAACCGTTTCCGGTTCCCGTAACGATAATTGTTATAGCTCAAAAACTGTTTGTTTAAAAGCATTTATTTTTTGACTGACGATGTCCACTATGCTAGGTCATGTAGCAGTGAAGCGATCTGTCGCACATAACCGCTGAAAGGATACGCACAATGAAAAAAATGTTTTTGCCGCTGTGCCTTTTGTTTTTTGCTCAGGGATGCATGGTACAATTAAAGGCCGTCCCCAGCAGCGAACCTGTCGCTCTCAACGATGCGGTGCAGGCCATTGATGCCGTTTTTAAAAGCATTCAAAATGATATGGACAACGGTACAGATGAGATTGCTGATGCCGGTTCTGATACGGCAAAGATCAGCAGGATTCTGAAAAAGCTCTGCAGAAAACATCCGTATGCCATTGATGTGGCATTTATCAATCCAAACGGCATTATGCAGGTGGTTGAACCAGCCTATTACAAGAAATTGCAGGGCACGGATATTTCCTGGCAGGAGCATATTAAAAAAATGTTTGATGAGAAAAGACCGTCCATGTCCTGGGAGTTTCAGACCGTGGAGGGATACTGCGCCGTTTCAGTGCAGTATCCGGTGCTTGACGACGATGACGTATATCTTGGGTCGCTGAGCATGCTGCTGCGGCCCGAATCATTGTTGAAAAACATCATTGAACCCAGGATTGCAGGAGTCCCCGTCGATCTCTGGGTAATGGAGCCTGCGGGAAAAATCATCTATGACCCTGATATGGAAGAGATTGGTCGAAATATTTTTCATGATGAGCTGTATAAGCCGTTCCCGAGCCTTCTTGCTGCAGCACAGGCCATCGCAAGTGCGCCCCAGGGAATGACGACTTACGATTTTTTAGACAAGGGACTTAAGGAAAGCGTAAAGAAATATGCATACTGGGATACTGTGACGTTTAATGGAACACCATGGCGGATAGTTCTGACCAAGGCTGAGAAAGAGGGTGTCAACGGCAAAAAAACGCTAGAGGAGCTTGGCCTGAAAGAGATGAATCAGGCCTTTCGCGAGTTTGTGGCCCTTGAAGAAATGTGCGGCGCCATTGAAGCCGAAGACAAACTCCACCTGCTGTCGCTGCTCGAGGAGTTTTACAGCAACAATCCCGGCCTGTACTGCGTGCAGTGGGTTGATGAGACTGTTACCACGCGCTTCGGGTTTCCTGCTGAAAACAGCTTGCAGAATTACCGCTTTGATCTAACCCGGGACGATGCGCAGGCTGTTTTCATCCGTGCGGTGAAGCTTGGCAAAGAAGCTTTTGTTGAGACCACGCTTTTTGAAGGCAGCATAGGGCAGATGCTGCTTATTCCGGTTAGATGTGGAGGTGATTATAGAGGCATGATTTATTACATCCGCATCAAGCCGTAACTGGCTGTTGTACTTCTGATTGCGGATGTCGAAATTTACGCACCTCACCCATCGACAGTATGAGAGGTTCGGTGTCTGCACCGGGCCCTTTTTAATTCTGCTGCAGTCGGTCGCAGCAGCACTCGCACATATAAAAAGGATTTAACTGCGGCCTCAGGATTGCCATGATGAGATGAACTCAGCTACGGCAGTGTTGAACGGCTTCGGCGCCTCCACCATGAGAACATGACCTGAGCCCTCAATTATTTGGAAAGAAGCCTGCGGAAGCGCTTGAGCCAGCGCTTCCGGAAGTTCTCGCGGGGTGATGAAGTCGGCGTTGCCCCACAGCACCAGCGCGGGCACCTGCACCGATGCTATCCATGGCGTGCTGTCAAAGCAGCCTGCGGCCATAAGGTCGGCATGCAGCAGTGGGCCACTCACTTTTTTCAGGATCGCATAGCCCTGCCGGATGGAGTGCGGAATTTCTGCGCTATGAAGATTTTCGACATCGATTCCGTTTGCATGCAGCTCACGGTAAACGTTTGAAAGTTTGAATACAGTGCCGGTGGCAATAAGAATTATCCCTTTCAGTTTTTCCGGATGCAGGCGCGCGTATTCCTGCACGATTGCCCCCCCGAAGGAGTGTCCCATCAAAAAGAACGTATCCAGCTCCAGCGCCTGTGCAAAGCGGTTAAACCATAGCGCATATGCTTCCGCGCTGTCGAGAGCCTCGCCTTCGCTTTGGCCATGGCCGGGAAGATCGGGGGCAATGATGCGGATCTGTTTACTGAGCCTGCTTACCTGATAGCCCCAGACTACGCTGTCTGCTCCTGAGCCGTGAAGGCAGATGGCGGCAGGAGTGTCAGCCGATGCCCACTTGGACATGCGGTAGTGTATTGTACAGTTGTCAATGGCAATAGTCGGCATCGTGATTTAGGCAAGAATGATGGTTTGGTTTATGCTTTGAAACGATATTTTGTCGGTCATTGTATTAGTTTTAGTCTCAGGGATTCCACAAATACATGAACCGCACGGGCAGGTATGAGACAAATTCGCTGTCGCCGAAGTTGAAGATGCTGAAGCTTGTCTGTGAATAGATATTATTTTTATATGCCGGTGGACGGCGATAGGTGATGATTCGCGCTTCTTTAAGGTCTTTCACCTTTTTGGTTATTTCAATTGCATCGTCAAGATAGCCGATGTCGTCGATGAGCTGAGCATCAAGGGCCTGCTGTGCCGTAAAGACCCGACCGTCGGCCAGAGGTTTCAACTTGTCAAGAGACAGCTCTTTGCGTCCGTGCACAACAGCCTCCATGAACTGCATCTGCAAAGAATCGATAATGTTTTGTATGACCTTGTGTTCATCTGCGGTCATGGGCCTGAAAGGCGAAAGTATGTCTTTCATATCTCCTGATTTAATTGAATCCTCCTGCACTCCCAGTTTGTCCATAAGACCTTTAACATTGAATTTCATGGCAATAACGCCGATGCTGCCCGTAACTGTCGTGGGGTGGGCAACTATCGTGTCGGACGCGCAGGCGATATAGTAGCCGCCCGAAGCGGCTATATCCATAAGCGAGGCGGTAACGTAGGCGCCGGTTTTTTTCTTAAATTTCAGAATTTCCTTATAGATGATATCGCTAGCCGTGACAGTGCCGCCGGGGCTGTTGATTTTGAGGATCACGGCCTTTACTTTTTCGTCTTCAGCTGCCTGGTTAAGCTCCTCTTTGACACGCGAAACCATATCAGGTCCTGTATCAAGGTCGGCGAATGAACGTTTTTTTTCAGAAGAAATTACGCCTGAAATATCTATCAGCAGTATCTTGTTTCGGCCTTCGCCTTCAAGCACCTTTTCTTCCAAGGGCTGTGTTCTTGATGAAAGCGGTATTGAAATAAACGCGCATCCCTGAATCGCGCAAACAGCCAACAGGCAGATAAAAATTCTTTGAAGATTCATGTTGGTGCTCCTCTTTGATTGATGGTGCAGTAAAAATTGTTTAAAATTTCAATAAACATAAAATTAATTACATTAAAGGTCAAGCAATCAATGCAAAGAATCCCCCCTGACTCGGGAAAACAGCTCGGGAAAACAGCCTTGAGCAAAAAGGCAATCATTGTTATAGTAAAAAATTAAGGGAATATGGAGCCTGGGGAATAATGGACAGGGAGCAGTATGGAAAAGTGTGAGAGCTGGGTGCTTGATATCGACCGGATCGGTTAT
>CAIWCT010000064.1 GCA_903911225.1 uncultured delta proteobacterium | reverse complement strand
TTGATTAGTGCTACTAAATTTATAATCGTGCCATTGCTGCATAAAAAAATTTTTCTGCTATCAGTGTAAATTTTTACCCGTTGTGGTGATGGTGAATCCGGCATGCTTAACGCCCTTGGCGGATTTTAACTTATGGAAAAGCATTTCAGCATTCTGAGATTTCCCTTTGACCACCACCACTTCAAGGCAGTTGTGATGATCCAGATGAATATGCTGCGTTGAAACGATTGTGTCATGATAGTCGTGCTGGACATTCATAAGCTGGTTGACCAGTTCGCGCTTGTGATGATCATAGACAAGGGTGATCGCGCCGGTAACTTCCTTATTGCTTTCCCATTCCTTTTTGACAAGGTTCTCCCGGATGAGGTCCCGTATGGCCTCGGAGCGGTTGGTATACTGTTTTTCGCGTATGAGCGCATCGAATTTGTTCAGCAGCGCTTTTTCCAGCGATACGCCGAACCGGATTAGTGTCGTCATTGCCCTCCTTGCCCTATGATGTTACAATATTTTTAAACGTAACACAGCGGCGCCGCTCTGTCAATCCATGGCAGCCTATAGATTACTTCGCGCAAGAAGGCTCTTTTGCTTGCTGGGCACCGCAGACCGGGCAGCCCTGCATGGACAACGGCTTTTCCAGCCGGCAGGCCGCAAGCAGGGCATCGTCCCTGAAAATATCCGCCGTGGGGCCGTCGGCCCGTATTGCCCCCTCATGCAAAACGATGGTGCGCTCGCACAGGTCGGCAACCATATCAAGATCATGGCTTGCAATGATCTTTGTGTGGTGAAAGTTTCCGAGCAGCCCGATAAGCTGCCGCCGGGCCAGCGGATCAAGGCCGGTCGTTGGTTCATCAAGCACAAGAATATCCGGCGACATCGATATGACCGTTGCTATGGCCACGCGCCGCTTTTCGCCCCCGGACAGCCGGTAGGGCGGCTTGTTCTTTAGGTGCGGAACCTCGACCAGATCAAGGGCCTTGTTCACCCGCGCATCGACCTCGTCGGGCGGCAGCCCCAGGTTGATGGGGCCAAATGCCACATCATCATAGACCGTGGGCATGAAGAGCTGGTCATCGGGGTCCTGAAAGATCATGCCGACCGTGCGCCGGATATCCTGCAGCGTGCCTTTTGTAAGCGGCAGATCGCCGATGCGGATTTTGCCCTGCGACGGCATGAGATAGCCGTTCAGGTGCACAAGCAGTGTCGACTTGCCGGCGCCATTGGCGCCGATAACTGCCACCGATTCGCCATGCACAGCCCTGAATGACACGCCGCGCAGCGCTTGCGTGCCGTCGGGATAGCTGTAGCACAGGCCGGCAACTTCAATAATATGATGGCTCATCTGACAAGACCCTCCACAGCACGCCCCAAAATCTGGGGCAGGTTCACCATACGCATCAGAAGAAATGCCGCGGTCCAGCCCGCGGTAAAGAAAAGCTCCCTGCGGCCGAAGCGCAGCGTGCTGCTGATTTTAAAGCTTCCGCTGAAACCGCGCGACACCATGGCAAGATATATCCGCTGCGCCCTGTCAATGGTGCGCAGCAGCAGGTGCCCCACAAGGGGGCAGAATGTTTTAAGCGTCATGCCCCGGATGCCGAAAGAGCGCATTGCCCGCGCCCGTGACATGCGGGCCGCCTCATCGGTGAGGACAAAAAGATAGCGGTGGATAAACAGCAGCTGCACGGTGAAAACCCGCGGAAGGCCGAGGCGTTCAAGCACGGCGCAGACGCCCATAAATCCCGTGGTTGCAATCAGAATCAGGGCGGCCAGGGCCGTTAAAACAAATCTCACCACAATGGAGCAGCAGGAAACCCACCCGCCGGAAATGGATACGGAGCCCACTCTGAGCAGCGCCTCGCGGTCGAACACCGGGTTTGCAAGGCCGATGAGCAGGGCAAAGGGGAGTATGAAGAGAAGCTTGCGCGCAAGATATGCCGCCGGCAGATTGCCTCGACCGATCATGACAGCCGGAAACAGAAAAAACGGCAGAAGCGCAGAGACTTCATATTTCCCGAACGACATTATGACTACGATGAAGGCACAGGCGGTTAGCACCTTTGCCCGCGGATCCAGGCGGTGCAGAGCCGTGTCCTGACGGGAAATAACATCAAGATAGTTAAGGCTGAACAGCTGCTTGTCGTTGCCTGTCATTGCTTAAGCGCTCATATCATTGGTCTGACAACATTATTGCCGGGAGCAACAAATTCCTCCGGCAACTAAAAAATGTAGAGGAGGGGTTTATCCCCCATACATGTGAATTAAGAGCTCCTTCTCCCCTTGCGGGAGAAGGTCGGGATGAGGGGTGATATAAAATGCCCCCTCACCTCTAATCCTCTCCCCCTCGCGGGGGCGAGG
>CAIWCT010000063.1 GCA_903911225.1 uncultured delta proteobacterium | reverse complement strand
TGCTTTGGGCCTATACTTCTACTCCTTTAAATCTTTTTCACAGCAGAGAAAAGCCGCAAAAAAGTGTTTACCGGTCTTGTCGAAGATATTGGCCACATACAAAGAATTGCTCCCCGCCGTAGCGGCATGGAACTTTTTATCGGGAGCGGCCTGCCCACGGCGGAGATAAAGCTTGGTGACAGCATAGCCGTAGATGGCGCATGCCTCACGGTCACCGGTATTCAGCCGCAGGGTTTCAGTGTTGACGTATCTCCCGAAAGCCTGCAGCGCAGCACGCTCGGCAAGAAACGCGCAGGCGACCGGGTAAATCTCGAACGGGCGCTGCGGCTGTGCGACCGGCTCGGCGGGCATTTGGTATCGGGCCATATTGACGGCCTCGGCGTGCTCAGCGCACGGGAAAAATCGGGCGAATTTATCAGGCTGGTGTTCAGCGCCCCCGAACAGCTGCTTAAATATATTATTGAAAAGGGCTCTGTTGCCGTCGACGGCATCAGCCTCACGGTTAATACGGTTACGGGGCGTGATTTCAGCGTCATGATCATTCCGCATACGCTTGAGAAAACAACCCTTGCCGGCAAGGGCCCTGGCGACCAGGTGAATATCGAAAATGACCTGATCGGAAAATACGTTGAAAAACTTATGGGAAAGCGTAACGCCGATGGCGGCATAACGCTGGATTTTCTGGCAAAACATAATTTTACCTGAAGGACAAAAGATGTCGGTACAAATTGAACGAGTGAAAAAGGCTATCGAAGAGATCAGAAGCGGCAGAATGGTCATCTTAACCGATGATGAGAACCGGGAAAACGAAGGCGATCTGACCATGGCAGCCGAGAAGGCGACCCCTGAGACCATTAATTTTATGGCCAAGTATGGCCGCGGCCTGATCTGCGTATCACTTACCGAAGAGCGGTGCAAGCAGCTTAATCTGCCGCTGATGGTCACTGACAATACAGCCCAGTTTCAAACCGCCTTCACCGTCTCGGTTGACGCGCGTAAGGGCGCAACAACGGGCATATCGGCATCCGACCGCGCCAATACCATACAGGTGTGCGTCGATGATGCCGCACAGCCGGAAGATCTGTGCCGCCCCGGCCATATTTTTCCGCTGCAGGCCATGAAGGGCGGCGTGCTGCGCCGCGCCGGGCAGACGGAAGGCTCTGCAGACCTGTGCCGTATGGCAGGGCTGAAGCCCGCGGGTGTGATCTGCGAGATCATGAATGAAGACGGCACCATGTCGCGCATGCCGGAGCTTGAAAAGTTTGCAGCCGAGCACAATATTCATATCGTAACGGTTGCCGATATAATCAAATACCGCCTTTCCAAGGAGTCCCTTGTGCGCCGCGTCGTCGAGACCAATCTGCCGACCCGTTTCGGCGGCGATTTCAAGATGATCATTTACGAGAATATCATGGATGTGCATCACCATATCGCATTGGTCAAGGGCGACTGGGATCCGGAGGAGGCTGTGCTTGTGCGGGCCCATTCGGAGTGCCTGACCGGCGATGCCCTCGGGTCGGCCCGCTGCGACTGCGGCGAGCAGCTTGAGAATGCCATGCGCATGATCCAGCAAGTCGGTAAGGGTGTCATTGTGTATATGCGGCAGGAAGGCAGGGGCATCGGCTTTCTCAATAAGATGCGCGCCTATGCCCTGCAGGACAAAGGACGCGATACGGTTGAAGCAAATGAAGATCTCGGGTTTGCCGCAGATCTTCGCGATTACGGCATCGGTGCACAGATTTTGCGGGATCTGGGCATTGCAAAAATAAAGCTTTTGACAAATAACCCCAAAAAAATAATCGGCCTTGAAGCCTATGGCCTTGAGATCGTGGAGCGGGTTTCCATAGAAGTGCCTCCCAAACCGCAGAATATTCGGTATCTCTCAACCAAGAAAGCGCGTTTCGGGCATATGCTTAACATGACCGACAAAAAGCCTGAATAACCCCCATACAGGAAAGGGATTGCCATGGCCAAAATTCTTGAAGGAAAGTTATCCGCCGCCGGGCTCCGGTTTGCACTGATCGTGAGCCGGTTCAATGATTTTATCGTCGGCCGTCTGCAGGACGGCGCCATAGACGCCATAGTACGGCACGGCGGCGATGAAAAAAATATCTCAATCATTAAAGTGCCCGGTGCATTCGAGATACCGCTGATTGCGAAAAAAGCCGCCAAATCAGGCAAGTATGACGCCGTGATTTGCCTTGGCGCAGTTATCCGTGGCGCAACGCCCCATTTCGACTATGTTGCGGCAGAGGTATCAAAAGGCATAGCAACCGTGGGCCTTGAGACAGAGATACCCATTACGTTTGGCGTTCTCACGACTGACAATATCGAACAGGCCATCGAGCGTGCAGGCAGCAAGTCCGGCAATAAGGGCTGGGACGCAGCAGCCTCTGCTATCGAGATGGTGAGTTTGCTGAAGGCTTTCTAGCGGGATTTACCGCATACTGTTCTTTTACATTCAGAAAGGGTGACGACTTTGTCACGAAGAAAATCGCGCGAACTGGCCGTTCAGATGCTCTACCAGGTTGAAATGACCGGGTACAAGCCTGAGGAGGCGCAAGAGCTGTACATGAATAATTTTAACCCCCCTGGTGAACTTCGCGCTTTTGCCGATAAGCTTGTCAGGGGCGTCTGCGAGCAGCGCGCGGAAATTGACAAGCTGATCAGCAAGACCGCAAAAAACTGGTCGCTTACCCGTATCACGCCGGTTGATCGCTGCATTCTGCGCGCGGCGGTCTTTGAGATTATCCACTGCACTGATATTCCCTATAAAGTAACCCTTAACGAAGCCATAGAACTGGGCAAGAAGTTCGGCACGGAAAAGTCAGGCGCCTTCATCAATGGCGTACTTGATAATGTGCTTGCGCAGAATCCCGAGCTTGATAAAAAAAACCGGTAGCGCTTTCCCAATCCAGCTATTTTAAAGGCGCCGGCAAGACACATAAACCTGTCTTGCCGGTGCCTTTTTTATGGCCTGAAACATTTCCTGCTCCCATAGGCGCAGTGGTGGTGTCGCAATGATGATTGTAAAATTGTTTATTGTTTTTTCAGCGGAACAATCTCGCTGCGGATGTCGCCGTTGAACCGGGGTCCGAGCTGGGCCACCACCCGCGAGGAGAACAGGCTTGCAATGGCGCCGCTTTCGGCAAGGGAGCAGCCGTTGGTGAGGCCATAGAGCAGGCCTGCGGCATAGGAGTCGCCAGCGCCGGTCGTGTCAACGGCTGACACGGTGCAGGGCTTCACATGAAGGGGCTCTCCGCCAAAGTGCAAAAGCGAGCCGTTGCAGCCATCGGTGAGCGCAATGGCCGGGCACATGGCGGCAAGAGCTTTGAGCGCTTCGTTATTTGTGCCAGTATCGCTTAATGCGCATGCTTCCTGGGCATTGCAAAACAGCAGATCAATCTGAGGCAGCAGCTTGAGGAACGTGTCTTTGTGCCGGGCGATGCAGAAGGCATCAGATGCAGTGAAAGCGATTTTTACGCCATGCTTTTTTGCCGTGTCGATGGCATGCAGCATGGTCTGTGTTGCCACGGGGCTGTCGAAAAGATAGCCTTCCAGATACAGGTAGCGGCTGTTTTTCAGCTGTGCTACATCGATGTCGTAATAGTCGATTTCACTTGATACGCCCAAACAGGTAAGCATGGTGCGCTGGGCATCATCGGAAATGAGAATAATGCAGGTGCCGGTCATGCCTGTGACTCTGCGCCCGGTGAAGACGACGCCGCTTTGCAGCATGTTTTTAATGTAAAAATTACCGAAAGCATCATCGGCCACCTTGCCGCACAGGCCTGCCGAGCCGCCAAGCTGCGCCACGCCGAAAACCGTATTTGCCGCGCTGCCGCCTGCTGCCATATTGGCTTTTGCTGCAAGGCTGTCAAGGCAGGAGAGGTCCGCGCCCATAAGGCGCCTGAGCACATCCTCCTGTCGCGAGCGCTCAGTGAGGGCCATATTGCCTTTTACCGCGCCAATATCTTCAAGTACTTTGTCGGTCACCGACAGCTGCACATCAACCAGCGCACTGCCGAAAGCGTAAACATCAAGTTTCATAAAAACCTTTCTTTTCCATTTTATGATTTGAAAGAATCAGCCAGGGTAAGCTGGGAAATACCGTTTATTTTTTCATGCAGAGCAGGCCGTTCACGGGCGATGCGGTCTCGGTGTTCAAATATGGCGTCCCACATAAGCCGCGGGGCTTTGTACTGGCCATAGGCGCCGTCAAGCACGCGGTCTTCCACAAGGCCGAACAGGTAATCGATTTCGTCGTCCTCATAGGCGGGAACCAGTGCATAGCCTTGCGCAACCCGCAGGGCCTGCTCGCTGTTGAACTCAAAGGACTTTTGCCACCACTGCGTGTAGCGGGCAAAGCCGCCGCGGCCTTCAAGTTCGTCGGCAACAGCGCCTGCTGCATGATAGCCGCACATGAGACCGCCCTGCACCTC
>CAIWCT010000062.1 GCA_903911225.1 uncultured delta proteobacterium | reverse complement strand
ATTTAGTTATCCAAACTATATGATACTTGATATCATAAACTGTGTGGCTTGATTTGCGGTAGTTCTCCATACCGCAAGCCTACTAAAGTCTTCGCCTAAAGGCGAGGGTTTTTCTCCCATTCCCCGAGGGGGACAATAAAATTGAACGCTGACTGGTTTAATTTTGTCTATCCTTCTATTTTATGCCCCTTTGGCAAATTCAGCAATCTTTATTCTAGGGAGTGTTGAGATGTATATAACAAACATTAGAACCGTTTTATTAGCTTTGTGCCTGATCAATCGGCTTGGTGGCAAGGTATGCCTCGGCAAAAACTTCAAAAGCATCGCCCCGGTCTTTGGTGGTGGGAAGTGCTACATTGCGTGATTCGAATTCACGGAAGGATTGAAGGTTTTTGAAAAGACCTTGTTTTACAAAAGCTGTTGCTTTTGAATGTTTGGGGGCGCTTATGCTGCTGCAAGGTCTAAAATTCACTATCCCTTCCTCATTGGCATCAGTCCCTTGAGAATTTCCATATTGCCTTTGAACTTTGGCCCGGAGCTGACGATAATTTCAAGCCGCTCAAGCTCGGCTATATCGCGCCGCAGCGTTACGGGCGAATGCCGTGCATACTCCCGTGTGATAGGCGCCACCGTATTCATGACTTCATCGAGCGTGTAAAATTTGTCCGTCGGGAAATTAAGGGCAAGAGAACGTCTGCGCTTTACAATCGCTTTGCTCTTACCGGCGGCTTTTTTGCTGTCGATCATTTCATAGATAAAATTATGCCAGGAGGTTTCAAGCAGATTTGCCTGAACGATATTGAGCACATCTACCAACCCATCTCTGAATCCGGTAACAGCGTATTTTATAAACGAAGACAGAGAATTTTCCCGTGTAGCCGTGTCAAGCTGGCGATAATACTCTTCCCGTGTTTCATTATAAAAATTGGAAAGAATATGTGATGCAATATCCGGCAGCCCCGCTCGAAGCAGTATATAAAACTCGATCAGCCGTGCGGTGCGACCGTTGCCGTCGCCGAAAGGATGTATCCAGGCGATATACACATGAAACACAATGGCCTGCAGCACCTGTTCGGCAAAAGACTGTTTGCCTGCCGCATACTGAAATTCTTTTTTCATCCAGTCGCACAGTCGGACCATGAGCTCACGCACAGCAGCGCCATCCGGCGGGCGGTATGTGCCGACCACGACATTATGCCCCGATACTCTGAACTTACCGGGAACGGATTGAAAATGATCACCGAGATTTTTACCGACATAGGCATTGAAACGCTCGATGAGCTCAGGGGTGATGACCGTTGACTTGCCGTCAAGCACAACCTCTTTTCGTATGGCGTTGAATGCCGCAAGAATGTTTTCAACCTCAGTCTGCATATACTGCTTGCTCGGCGGCAGTTTTTCGCCTTCGTCAATTCTGCAAATATCATCCTCGGACAATGTGTTGCCTTCAATAGCGGTGGTAGCTTGCGCCCCCTTTCTGAGAGATAGCTTTAGAAGTTCCTGCCGGTATTGCGGTTTTAAAGGCATTATGGCAATTGCCTGAATAATAGCCGAACACTGGCCGAGCATATAGGCCGTTTCAGACGCCAACTCCCAGCGTTTTGTAAATGCTATATGCTTATATGTTGATATTTCTGTCATTTTTTTAGCCTTTTAAGTATTTGATTTTCAATATTATTTACAAATAGTATATAGTATTTGTAGCTTTATTTGTCAATTGATTTGTTTTTGAAGTTGGATTGCGCCGCGTCTTGATTAGCACAGAAAAATCAGGTCTGCCTTGTGATTGAGGTAGTCTGAAACTTGAAATAATTTTGGTTTGCTTTTATCATTCAACCAGAACTCTGTCTTGAAACCCGACCCGTGGGCTGTTTCCAGCAGCCGGTGGCCGGAGGTTACAAAGGCAAGGGGAATCTGCATGGCTTGGTGCTGACGGCCGGTTACGCCCCATAAATCACTTGCAAAATCATGCTGAAAAAGCTATGACATGAGACCGTTTAAAGCAAAGAGTCCCCGTAGCTCAGTTGGATAGAGCGATTCCCTCCTAAGGAATAGGTCGCACGTTCGAATCGTGTCGGGGACGTAGAAAAAACAACGGGTCATCAAAGCACTTGCCGCCCCGTTTTTTTTATGTTTCTGTTTCATGGAAAATTGTCTAACTTGATAATTTCCTTGACATATTTTATTTTGGTTGGTATTTACTTATATCTTAAATTCAGTAGGCGTGTAGCTCAGCGGGAGAGCGCTACCCTGACACGGTAGAAGTCGGCGGTTCGAAACCGCCCACGCCTACCAACCAATACATCAATGCCTCAACCACAAAGCTCTAAAAGTATTGACGGCATCATAAAGTAATTGTGGTGCCTTTTTAATTTTTCATGAATTAGCGCCATGGCAGATGTAACCATCACACTACCTAACGGTACCCAAAAAACCGCCACGCACGGCACGACCTTTCAGGCCTTTGCCGGAGAGCTCAAGCTGCCCTTCAAGCCTGTGGCTGTCGAGATGGACGGTATCGGCATCGATCTGAGCACTCAGATCGAAAAAAACTGCTGCGCGAGCTTTATTCGACCGGACTCCGAACAGGGGCTGGATATTGTCCGGCACAGCACCTCCCATGTCATGGCCCAGGCCGTGCAGGAGCTGTATCCGGGGGTAAAAGTCACCATCGGGCCCTCCATTGAAGACGGCTTTTACTATGATTTTGACTATGAGGGCGCCTTCGGCCCGGAAGATATCGAAAAAATAGAAAAGAAAATGGGTGAAATCGCCGGTAGCAACCTGCCGTTTGTGCGCAAAGTGCTCCCAAAGCAGGAAGCAATTGATTTCTTCAAAAAGCGCGGTGAGGATTACAAGGTAGAGATTATAACCGAAATAGCCGCAGAGACCGTTTCGCTCTATGAACAGGGTGGTTTCACCGACCTGTGCCGCGGCCCGCATGTGCCCTCTACCGGCATGGTTAAAGCATTCAAGCTCACGAGCACTGCCGGGGCCTACTGGCGGGGCGACGAGCACAACAAGATGCTGCAGCGCATTTACGGTACGGCTTTTGCCGATAAAAAGGCGCTGAAAGAGCATCTTGCCCGCATCGAAGAGGCTAAAAAGCGCGATCATCGCAGGCTCGGCAAAGAGCTTGATCTGTTCGGCATTTACGACGAAGCAGGCGCAGGGCT
>CAIWCT010000061.1 GCA_903911225.1 uncultured delta proteobacterium | reverse complement strand
TCCCGACCTTCTCCCGCAAGGGGAGAAGGAGTCCTTAATTCACAGGTATTGCCCCTTGCTCCCCCCTTTTTTAATTCCAAGCTCCATCGTCATTCTGGCTTGTCCGGAATCCTTTTTTATCAACTTAATTAAAAAAGATGGTTATCTCCAAAGCTGAAGTAACCCCAAAATCTGGATCCCCGTCTTCGCGGGGATGACGGCTAGAGAGAAAATATACTGAAAAAACTTGTCATTCCTCGAAAGCCGGAATCCAGAGAGATCAGGAGAATTGCTACCACAGTCAACTTCAGCTTTGGAGATAACCAGATTAAAAAATTCAACAGCGTTATTTGCCCTAATGCATCAATCCCCGTGATGGGGCATTGGTACATGGTGTCATTTAAACATCTCCGGGTTGATGTAGACCTATGCTTTAATAACGACTGCAAAACGCAACCCGAACCTTTTTCCCTATTGCATTCTCGTTAAATCCATCCTATATTTAATAAATATAAATAGTGTACCAACTTTTACAAAGAAAACCGGCTTGTCAATTTAACGCCCTTGCAGCGTAGCGGCGTGCGCTCTCAGAACGTGCTTTAAGCGTAGAACTGCGCCGGGTTGAGAGGACCCGGCGGACCAGACGAAGGGCATATCATGAAAACCGATGAAGCATTAAAATCGCGCACGTGGTTTTTGTTTTTGCTGGCGTTTTTTCTGTTTACCGCAGGCATCATCTCTATCGGCTCCTATTTATATCTGGACTACTCACGAAACTACCGCACCGAGATAGAAAAACAGATCGAGGCCATCGGAAATTTAAAAACGCAAGAATTAGTACATTGGCGCAGCGAACGATTGGGTGACGGGAACACATTCTTCAAAAATCCCACTTTTGCCCTGCTTGTGCGCCGGTATTTTGATAACCCGCTTGACACGGACGCCCGGGACCAACTGCAAGCATGGATGGGAAAATTTATTGAGTATTTCCAGTACAGCCGGATCAGCCTGTTTGATGGACAGGGCATTCGCCGCATGACACTGCCCGACGACGCAGCGGCTTCGCCATCGGCTGTTTTTCTGCAGGATGTTCCCGAGGCGTTGCACACGAAAAAAATAATTTTTCAGGATTTTTACCGCCACGACACGGATCAGCGCATATATCTTGCCGTTCTTGTGCCCATTCTTGATATGCAAGACACCAGCCGGGTTCTGGGCGTGCTGACGCTTCGCATTGACCCGGAGTTGTATTTATACCCGTTATTAAACCGTTGGCCTACGTCAAGCAAAACGGCGGAAACGCTGCTTGTCCGCAAGGAAGGCAGCGAAGCCGTATTCCTGAATGAACTCCGGTTTCAGACGAACACAGCGCTGAGACTGCGCACGCCTTTGGATCGCGTCGGCATGCCTGCGGTGCAGGCCGTGCTGGGCAAGCAGGGCATTGTAGAGGGCATTGACTATAAGGGTTCGCAGGTGCTCGCGTCCCTGCACAAAGTTCCCGGCTCGGAGTGGTTCTTGGTCGCCCGCGTTAATTCTGAGGAAATTTATGCGCCATTGCAAACGTGGTTGTGGATTATGATTGTTTCTATCGTCATTCTTGTTTCAGGTACTGGGTTCTTTCTGTGGATACTTATGCAGCGGCAAAGCATCCGGTTCTTAAAGGACCAGGCTTCAAATGCCAGTCGCATGGCTTCGTTTGTGCGTGACTCCAACGATGCGATTATAATTCATGACTTTGATGGCCGCATTTCAGCCTGGAACCGCCGCGCTGCACTGATGTATGGCTATAGCGAGGCAGAGGCCCTTTTGGCCAACGTTGAGTTACTCTCGATCCCCGGCAAGTTTGCCGAAGAAAATGATTTTATCCGCCGACTGTTAGAGAATAAAGAGGCCCTTTCGTTTGAAACCCAGCGGGTCTCCAAAGACGGACGCATTCTTGATATCTGGATGACAGTGACAGAACTGACAGACGAGGCCGGAAGCCCTGTTTGCATTGTCTCCACCGAGCGCGACATCACGGCGCGCAAGCGGGAGGAGAAGTTGCTGGTCGAATCGGAGTTGAGCTATCGCCGGCTCTTCGAGGCGGCGCGAGACGGCATCTTGATCCTCAATGCCGAGACCGGGATGGTGTTGGATGTGAATCCGTTCCTGATCGAGCTCCTGGGAGTCTCGCGCGAGGTGTTTCTTGAGAGGCACGTATGGGAACTGGGATTCTTCAAGGACGTTATCGCCAACGAGGACAACTTTGCGAAGTTGCAGAAGACAGGATACGTCCGCTACGAAGACATGGCGCTGGAAGGCCACGACGGCAAGCGGCACGAGGTGGAGTTTATCAGCAACACCTATCTGGCGAACGACGTTAAGGTGATTCAGTGCAATATCCGCGAAATTTCCGAGCGGGTGCGGGCGCAGGAACAATTGCAGCAACAGACCGAGAAATTGCAGGTGCGCAACGAGGAACTCTCGCAGCTCAACCGCCTCATGACGGGCCGCGAACTGCGCATGATCGAGCTGAAACAACAAGTCAACGATCTGGCCGCTCAGCTCGGTCAGCCGCAGCCGTATTTGCTGGCTTTCATGAATGCGGCCGCGGCGGAGATCCTCCGCACCACGCCCAAACACGACGAACCCGAGTCCGGGACAGCGCCAATCGGACCATTGACCGTTGAACGAACGAAAGGATAACCGCGATGAAGAAACAAATCAGAAAACAGACTCCGGTCCTTCCCAAAGCGCCCACCGGCATCCAGGGCCTGGACCAACTCACCGGCGGCGGCTTGCCCCAGGGGCGGCCCACGCTGTTGTGCGGCAGCGCTGGCTGCGGCAAAACCCTCATCGCGATGGAATTCCTCGTTCGCGGCGCCACGCAGTTCGGCGAGCCGGGTGTCTTCATGGCGTTCGAGGAACGCATCGAGGAACTGGCGCAAAATTTTGCCTCGCTCGGCCACGATCTCAACGCCCTGGTCGCGCAGAAGAAACTGGCGCTGGATTTTGTCCGCGTCGAGCGCAGCGAAATCGAAGAGGCCGGCGACTATGACCTCGAAGGCTTGTTCATCCGCTTGGGGCACTTGATCGACAAGATCGGCGCCAAGCGCGTGGTGCTCGATACCATCGAGACGCTCTTCTCCGGGCTGACCAACGCCGCCATCCTGCGCGCCGAACTGCGCCGCCTGTTTCGCTGGCTCAAGGACAAAGGCGTCACCGCCATCATCACGGGCGAGCGCGGCGAAGCCACGCTGACCCGCTACGGGCTGGAGGAATACGTGGCCGACTGCGTGATCATGCTCGACCACCGCGTGAGCGAGAACATGTCCACGCGGCGCTTGCGCATCGTCAAGTATCGCGGCTCCAGCCACGGCACAGGGGAGTATCCGTTCCTGATTGATGAGGCCGGTATCTCCCTGCTGCCGATCACCTCGCTGGGGCTGAAACACCCGGCCAGCACGGAGCGGGTGTCCTCCGGCCTGCCGGACCTGGATGCGATGATGGGCGGTCGGGGCTACTATCGCGGCAGCAGTGTGTTGGTGTCGGGAACGGCGGGTTCGGGCAAGACGAGTCTTTCGGCGCATTTTGCCGCCGCCGCTGCCGCGCGCGGCGAGCGCTGCCTGTGGTTCGCCTTCGAGGAATCGGCCAACCAGATTGCCCGCAACATGCGCTCCATCGGCCTTGACCTGGAGCGGCCGGTCCGGCAGGGGCGGCTGCGGTTTCACGCGGAACGGCCAACGATGTCCGGTCTGGAAATGCACCTGGTGACCATTCACAAGCAGGTGCAGGAGGTTCAACCGCAAGTCGTGATCATCGATCCGATCACGAACTTCAATGCGCTCGGGAGCGACCTGGAGATCAAAGCGATGCTGACGCGGCTGATTGACTATTTCAAGCAGCAGCAAATCACCGCGCTGTTCACCAGCCTGAACTCGGGTGGCCGAGCAGAGGAAGCGCCCGAGGTCGGCGTCTCCTCCTTGATGGACACCTGGCTGCTGCTGCGGGATGTCGAAAGCGGTGCGGAGCGGAACCGTGTGTTGCACCTGCTGAAGTCGCGCGGCATGGCCCACTCCAACCAGGTGCGCGAGTTCCTACTGACCGACCGCGGGGTGGAGTTGCGAAACGTCTATCTCGGACCGTCCGGGATCCTTCTCACCGGCAGCGCGCGCGGGGCGCTGGAGGCGCAGGAGCAGGCCCAGGCCCTCGTGCGCGAACAGGAAGCGTCTGGCCGGACGCGGGCGCTGGAGCGCAAGCGGGCTGCCCTGGAGGCGCAGATCGCTGCGCTGCGGGCCGAGTATGGCGTCGAGGAGGCGGAACTCCAGCGAGGGATTGCGCAGGGCGATGCGCGCACCGCGATGCTGGCCGGTGACCGCATCGAGATGGGCCGGCAACGGCAAGCCAATGTAACGGCCACGCGGAAAACGCGGAAACCCAACTGAGGACATCCATCATGAAACCAAAAACCGATTCATCGCAAGACCTCGAGTTTTGGAAGTTGCGGCTCTACGTGGCGGGGCAGACGCCCAAATCCCTGACGGCGTTTAGCAACCTCAAGCGCCTCTGTGAGGAACGCCTGCAGGGACGCTATGTGCTCGAGGTGATTGACCTGATTAAAACACCCCAACTGGCTGCGGACGACCAGATTCTGGCGATCCCCACACTGGTGCGGAAACTCCCTGTCCCCATTCGCAAGATCATCGGCGACCTTTCCAACACCGAGCGCGTGCTGGTCGGCCTTGACCTCCAGCCTGCGAGCGATCGGAGGACCTCATGAAAACGAACCCCGCCGGCCCGGACTCCATGGCGGCTTTCGAGCAAACGCTGGCGCAGATCGACGAAGGCCACTATGTCCTGCGCCTTTACCTGACCGGCCACACGAGCCGATCGCTCAAGGCAGTCCAAGTCGTCAAAACCCTGTGCGAGCAATACCTGAAGGGTCGCTATGATTTGGAGGTCGTGGACCTGTGTGAGGAGCCCGAACGTGCACAAGTCGCCCAGATCATCGCCGCGCCCACGCTGGTCAAGGAACTCCCCCTGCCGTTGCGGCGGTTGATCGGCGACCTCACCAACACCGACCGGGTGCTGATCGCGTTGGACCTTAAACCCCGGAAGGATTAACCATGCCGAACGCTCCGGACATCACCAGCCAACTGCGCCACGAACTCGACGACACGCGGTTGCGTCTGGCCGAAGCGGAAGATACGCTCAACGCCATCCGCAACGGCGAAGTGGATGGCTTGGTGGTTGCCGGGTCGGAGGGGCAGCAGGTCTTCACGCTGCAAGGCGCGCAAGAACCTTACCGCCTGTTGATCGAGCAGATGACCGAAGGCGCGCTGACGCTCTCGCGGGACGGAGTCATCCTCTATGCCAATCAACCTTTCGCCACGATGCTCCAGATGCCGCCCGGCCGCGTCATCGGCGCGGTGCTGCGGGACTTTATCGCCCCGGCAGACCACCCGGCCCTTGCGGATTTGCTCGAAGCGGCTTTGAACGGACGCGTATCGGGAGATGTGTCCGTCCGCACCGCCGACGGCACCGTGGTCCTGTTGCGCCTGGGGTTGAGCCGACTGCAGTTGGGCGCGGAATCTTTGCTTTGCGCGGTGGCGACCGACATCACCGTGGAGCGCAAAAGAGAAGTCGACCTGCTCCATCTGTCCGACGATCTGGAGAAGCGGATTGCGGCGCGCACCAATGACCTCGCGGCCTCGCGGCTCGCGATCATGAACATGATGGAGGAAGAGGTCAAGGCACGCCAGAACATGGAAACGGCCCATCGCAACCTGACACAGGAAATCACCGTACGCCAGCAGGCGGAGACGTCGGCCCGGCAAAGTGCGCTGGATTTGGAGAAAAGGAATGCCGAGTTGGAGCGCTTCCTCTACACAGCCTCCCATGACTTAAAGACTCCGGTTGTGACGATCAGGACATTTTTGGCCTACCTGGAGCAGGACATGGCAGGAGCCGATGCCGAGTCGATTGAGAAGGATGTGCGCTTCTTGAACGCCGCCACGGACAAAATGGCGCGGTTGCTCGACGATTTGCTGGAGTATTCGCGCATCGGTCGCGTCATCAGCCAGCCGGTGCGCGCCACGCTCGGAGAATTGGCGGACGAAACACTCAGTGCGGTTGCCGGGCGCATTGCCGAGCGTGGTGTGTCGGTGAAGGTGAGCGGCAACGACGCGGCTTTGCACGGCGACCGGCTCCGGTTGGCGGAGATCTGGCAGAACCTGGTGGAGAACGCCTGCAAGTTCATGGGCAACCAGAAAGAACCGCGCATCGAGATCGGCGTGGAGGAGCGCGGGGCAGAGCGGGTGTTTTTCGTGCGCGACAATGGCATCGGCATAGATCCGCGCTACTGCACAAAGATATTCGATCTGTTTGAAAAATTCGATCCGAAAGCCGAAGGGACGGGCCTTGGCCTGGCCCTCGTCAAACGGATCGTGGAGCTGTATGCGGGGCGAATCTGGGTGGAGTCAACCGGAGAGGGGCAGGGCGCGTGTTTCTATTTCACCCTGCCCGGTGCGGTCAATAATCAAAAAGAAGGAGAGATAGTATGAAAGGCGAATCGATTGTGATTCTGCTGGTGGAGGATGAGGAGGCCCATGCCGAGATCGTGCGGCGGAGCTTCAAGGCCAACCGTATAGCCAATCGACTCATGCACGTGGCTGACGGGGAGGCAGCGCTTAACTACCTGTACCAGCGCAATGAATTCAGCGACCCTGCCACGTCACCTCGACCGGGCATCGTCCTGCTCGACCTGCGCCTGCCCAAGATCGACGGGCTGGATGTGCTGAAGGCCATCAAGACAGACCCCAAACTTGCCGCCATTCCGGTGGTGATCCTGACCACCTCGCAAGCCGAGGCGGACATAGCCAAAGCATGCAACAACCACGTCAACTCTTATCTGGTCAAGCCGGTGAATTTCGCGCAGTTCAATCAACTGATGGAAATCTTCGGTTTTTACTGGCTGGCGTGGAACCATAGCCCATACTAACACCGCAGGGAATATCCAAAACCTTGCAGGGGGCAGAGTGTCAGGACTACACACTAAGAAATTTATTGTTTGGCCGTGCCCGAATCGGCTTTGAGCGCAATCTCACGGGCCGCAGCCAGCGTATCAACACAGATAATAAGCCGGTCGAGTTTCGTAATCCGCAGCATCTGCTGCACAGTTCTGGTTGGGCTGCACAGAATACAGACACTGCCGGCGCTGGCCAGGGCGCGGTGCAATTTTAAAAAAAGCGCTATGCCGGAGCTGTCGCAAAAGTCAAGCCCTTCAAGGTTTACAATAGTGTGCCGTGAGCCTGCAGCTTGAATAATATCCTCAAGACAAACTCTGCCCGCCTGATAAGCGTCAAGATTGCCTGAAAATTTTACCACAGCACATGCTGCATCCGTCGTGGCGGACCAGGAAAAAACCTCCTTTTCCCGCGAGCCCAGCTTAAGCTGCAGCTCCTGCATGTCTTTGCAGACCCGTGGTTTAATCAGATCCCAGGTCTTGGTAACTTCAAACACATGCCTGGCCGCAGGTGTCATACAAATAAAAAACATCTTTTTACCTGCCTCATCAGCCCCGCGCATGAGGTTCAGCAGAAAGCCCAGGCCTGATGAATCGATAAATCCGACTCCCGACAGATCAAGAGCGATAAGCGGCTGATGCAACATACGTTCGCGCTGGGCAGCCCCCTGGGCCGAAACAAATGCCGCATCAACAACCTCGGGCATCCGAACAGGAGTACATGCCGCTGCTGAACCGGTGTCGACGGCAGCCCCTGACTGCGCCGGTGCTGCTGGCGGGGCATGACGGCGGCGGATCCAGGCGCGGGCGAACAGAATATACACGATGGACGGCAGCGCCAGAAAACTGAATTTAAAAAGTCCCACAAAATAACGCTTTAAAAGTCTGCGGGGTTCCTGAAGCATGCGGTATATCCATTCAAGGCCCGTCTTCTGCATCCAGACGGGCGCCCGCGATACGCGTCCGGTAATAAATTCGAAGGTCCCTCCGATGCCGATGCTGACCCCTGCCCGGATGCGGCTGCGGTGCCGGTCAAACCATATTTCCTGTTTGGGATTGCCGAAGCCTATCAGCAGAATGTCGGGATTGGCCGCATTGATTTTCTCTAGCACCGGCTGATCCTGGGCCTCAAAATCGGCAAGCTCCGTGCCCTGCGTATGGACGAACGGCGCATCGATGCCCACTATCCTGACGCCGGGAAACTTCGCTGCCAGCACCTCTGCAGCCCGCTCAGCCACATCGCCGCGGCCCCCGAGGAAATAAAGAGACAGCCCGCGCTCAGCCGATGCCTTTGCCAAAAGCGGCACCAGGTCGGCGCCGGCAACACGCTGCCGCAGCGGGCTCCCGAGCAGCCTGCTCAGCCAGACAAGTGGCATGCCGTCGGCGGTTACCATATCGGCCTGACGCAGAATATGCAGCAGCTCCGGGTGCCGCACCCCGGTGGGGCTCCACGAAAGCGTGTTGACCATAAAGTCGACATTGACCGTTGCCACATGCCGCGGCTTACCGTCGCGGCGATACAGCATCGCAAGATGGGCAATCTTCTCAACCGCTTCCTCGATGGTCAGATTGTCGATGGGAATTCCCATCAGCACTATCGTATCGCGCCACTGCATGGCTCGCCTCCTTAAGCGGGTTAGTCCTCGCTACCTGCTGTTTTTGCAAGATATGCTTCAAGCTTTTTATGCCCGTCAAATACGGCGCCGGTGTGGCCATTGGCGATAGTGGAGAAGTGCGCTTTCAGAAGCGTTGCCAGAATTTTTTTACTCTGCTGCGGGTCGTCGCTGGCAAACGAAGGCGGCGGCATGACGCCCTCTGCTGTACCCATGAGAGCATCGCCGGAAAATAGAATATCGCCCAGCAGATACGCCACGCTGCCCGCGGAATGGCCGGGCAGGCGGATGATGCCAAAGGTAAGCCCGTCAACGGTTATGGAATCACCCTCCGGCAGCGCTTCAATTTTTTTCGGCGGCGTCTTGCGTGGAGACATTTTGCTGAAGATACCCGGAATAATGCCCTCCCGTTTCTTTAGGCCCAGGATGAGGGGAATATCGTTTTTATCTGCCAGCACGCGTGCATTCGGAAACGCTATAGCGCCGCCGAAATGATCGCCGTGGCCATGCGTAATAAGGATGGCCCGCACCGCTTCGGGCTGCAAGCCCTTATTCTTAAGCGCGGCAATGATATCCGGGGCCTTTTCATCAAGGCCCGCGTCGATAAGAACCGCCCCGCCCTGACACGGTATAATCCAGCTATAGGAAAACCGGCACAGAACGCCCAGAACCCCGCCGGGAAGCTCGACCAGAGCGGGTCCGGCCTTTGGCATTTTTAAAAACAAAAGCCCTATGCCCAGTGCCAGCAGCAGCAGAAAACCGGCAATCCCTGCCAATATTTTTTTCATATAATCCCCCTTTCAATGGTTGGAAAAAGCCTGTACGGCAGACAGATAAAGCCCGGGGATAAGCCCGAACTAGGCGCCACAAAAAACACCCCGTCTCAGCACAGGAGAAAGGGCGTTTGCATGCATCATATCATACTGCGCTGCTTTAGTATTTTCCAAACTCACAGCCGCCCAGACTGCCTTCCAGCTTATCAATGAGCAAATAATTCAAGCCGTGTTTTTTATAAAATCTGACGGTGCCTGAAGCATAACCGCCGTTCCACAGCTCGGTATAATTCTTCTGGCCAAGAGGATTTTCATAGTTAAACAGCTGCATATGGCTTTTGGGACAGGTAAAGCTTATCTCTATTGCCGCCTCAGGGTTCCAGGCAGCGATATTCCAGAAGACCTCATTCTCGCGCACTCCGCAGTTGACCTGCTCGTGCGTGTTGGTCCAGAATTTTGAAAAGTTGAACTCATAGAGATCACCCTCATAATAAAAAGCTATGATCACTCTTTCTCCCAGAGACATACCGAACACAAGCGGCTTGCCACCGCCGACATCAAGGCTGGTGTTGTCGAGCTGTGCGCCTGTAACATCGCTTTTAAAATTATTGCAGTTAAGCCAAACCCAGGGGTTGGTGAAGTCGCTGCCCCAGTTCTTATCCTGATACCCGAAAGAAGATTCCGGCCGCACAATATACTCTTCGCCGTTATAGATTATCGTGCCGCTGTAGCGCGTCAGCATGCCCTGCACATGCCAGAACATCTGAAAGGCATTCAGCTTAACAAACAGCTCGGATGTGCCATAGCCCACGCTGTATGAAAGCTGCTTATCCACCGAAAGATTCCAGCTCATTTCACCGGCATCGGACATATATTCCGGGTGCGCCGCTGCCTCTTCGGGCGTGACCTTCACCGAGCCGACCAGCGAGGTCTCAGTTGCCGTATTATTATCAATGATCACGTTCATGGTATCTTTTGCCGCACTAAAATCGGCTATGCCGTAAAAGTTATGAATCTGGACCGAGCTATTGTCTCCCCAGGTGCCCGCTTTAATCATGGCATACGAAGGCCGTTTCCCCTGCTGCTTATTGGCCGGCAATTGCCCAAGCACAGGCTCGGCGCCGCCAAGCGCCGGATTGACAACATAATATTCGATAAAGAAAGGCCGCAGCTCAGAGGTTTTCTTGTTTTCAGCAACAAGGGAATGCCACCACCAGTCATATCCTTTTTTGGCTAAACGGCCATCAAGCATATAGCCGTTGCGGTTATAGTCCGGGGAATCAGCCGCCGCAACAGGCGAGCACAGAGTCCAGAGCAAAAGAACTGCAGCTGTAAAAATAATATTTCGTTTCATCCGTTCAATCTCCTTACAGTCTAGGAATGCAGGGTTTAGCGGTTATGAATAAAAAAAGTGTGCCGCAAGCAAAACGCTGCGGCTGCATCAATGCCGACAACATGCGCCCTGTTTATTATTTTATATACAATCTAAAGCTTCTTTTGTCAATTTGACGTAAATCAGCAGCGCCGCTTGCGGGCAGCTTAAAACATCAGCTTCACAACTGCGGCGGCGATGAGCATACCAAGTCCGTCGGCAATGAGGCAGACGGGGACGAGGTATTTTGTGCGGCGGATGCCCACGGAGCCCAGGTACACTGCAAGCACGTAGAACGTGGTCTCGACGCTGCCGACGATGACGCCTGAAAGCCTGGCGGCAAGACTGTCGGGGCCGCAGGTCTGGACGATGTCGGTAAACATGCCGGTTGCGGCGCTGCCGGAAAGGGGTTTTATGAGCGCAACGGAAAGCACTTCGGGCGGTATGCCGAAAAGCCCAAGCGGGCCGGCAAGGTATGATTTAATAATATCGAAAAGGCCCGAAGCCTGAAAAGCCTTCACGGCCACGAATATAGCAAGCAGGTAGGGGAAAATATTGCAAATGACCTGCAGCCCTCCCTTGGCTCCCGCAACAAAGGAATCATACACACGCACCTTGCGGCAGGCGCCGTACACAATCGCAAACAGGATAAAGGCGGGAATGATAAGCTGCGAAATGAAGGAGATCGTCTTCATTTCTTAAACCTCCTGAAAAGCTGCAGCACGGTTACGGCGCACGCCGCCATCAGCACCGTGGTGCAGATTGTCGGGAGCACGATGCCGGCGGGGTTTGTCGAGCCATAGGCCGACAAAATGCCCACTACAGTGAACGGCACCAGCTGGATGCTTGCCGTATTGAGCACAATGAAGAGCATCATCTCGTACGAGACGGTGTCCTTGTCGGCGTTGAGCGACTGGAGGTCCTGCATGGCCTTGATGCCCAGGGGCGTGGCGGCATTTCCCAGGCCGAAGAAGTTCGCGAGCAGGTTGAGCGTGATTGAGGTGATGGCCGGATGGTCGGGCGGGACCGCCTTGAAAAACCGCGTGATCACGGGCTTGAAAAAACGGGCGATGCGGGTGATGATCCCCGCATCTTCAAGTATTTTAGTAATACCAAGCCACAGCGAGACGATCCCGAGCAAAAACAGCGATATCTCGACAGCCGCTTTGGCGCCGTCGAACATGGCACGGGTGAGGGCGTCGAGCCTGCCTGTGCAGGCTGCAACGACGATGCTGACTGAAACTAGGATGATCCAGACGATGTTCATTGAAGTCTATGATTTAAACTCATGTGAAGCTGAGCCGCCAACCGATGATACATGGTTATGCTCCCCGCCTGCAAGGCGGAGTCAAGCGCGGCGCATTCCGGTCATCGGGTTTGCGCCAGTGACTCAGCCGGCCTGAAAAGGCGCTACCACCCCCCTTGTTTACATTGCCAGTTGCGCTGGTAATTTTCCGATCTCGATGAGCAGGTCGTCGACCGTCGTAACGATAGCGTCGCAGGCACAGTCGATCATGAGATTGACGCGGGCATTGTCAGTGTCGCCCGCTTTTCTGAAGTCGGTGCGAATGCCGATGATGGGCTTGCCGGGCTTACGGCGGGCATAAAAATAGCCAATTTCCCAAGCCGTACCGTCGTCGACCTGCGTGCCGTCAAGCAGCGCCACCACCGCGTCAGCCCTGTCGAGATGCTCACGGCAGCGGTCAAAGATCTCATGCTTGGCCCTGTCGGCCCAGTTTGCGATTTCCTGAGCCGAAAACAGATCATGGGGCCAGCAAACCTCGACCGGAGCGGCCGGGGCGCGTGCCAGGATCTGGGCTTTGAGCCTTCGGAGCCAGTCCTGCTCTGCCTGGGTGAACAGCGGCCCGGCAAGATATATCCTCATGGCTTACTGTTTTTGAAAAGAGTTTTTAAATCATCGACTGCAGTTTCGAGGCCTTTTATCCGCTTCTCAACAAGACGAATGCGCTCAAGAATCTGATTATGGTAATGCATGTAACTCTCGGTCTGGGAAAGCAGCAATTCCTTGATTTCCTTGACGTCGCTGAGCTCCTGGCTGCTTTTTTCATGGCCTTCATATTCCAGGTAGGCCTTGCGGTTGACGCGCTGGTCCCTGCGATAGGTGTCCAGATATTTTATTTCACCGCTTTCAAAATACTCCCGTGCTATGCCTTCCTTTTTGCCGTCTCGAAAGCTCCACTCGCCCTTAATCACGCCGCTCTCATAATATTCCCGGTACAGGCCTTCGCGCTGGCCGCTGATGCAGTTTCCGACGGCGCGGATCTGGCCATTTTCAAAATACTCCTTTGTCTGGCCTTCGGGCTTGCCGTCGACATTTTCCCATTCTTCTCTCAGTGCGCCATTTTCAAAATATTCGCGGGAATTGCCTTCGAGCTTGCCACCAAGAGCATTCCATTCAACCTTGAGCGGGCCGCTTTCATAAAACTCGCAGCTTCTTCCATCGAGCTTGCCGTTTCTAAAGCTGGTGGCCTTAAACAGTTTGCCGTCAGGATAAAACTCCTTGCTGATACCTTCTGCCTTGTCATCCTTAAAAGGAATCTCTATCCAGAGCGGGCCGTTTTCCCGGTAGATAAACGTGGGCCCTTCGCGACGATTATTTTTATAGGTCGCCTCGGTAAACAGGGTGCCGCCATCGTAGTACTGTTTGACAATGCCGTCGGGTATGGCGCCCTGAAGATTAATGATTTCATAATTTTTGTCGACAATCGTTCGGGCAACCTCAACATTACCCTGATAAAAAACCAGCGTAAGGGTGCCATCGTCATTGTCAACTTTTTTCCTGATCACTTCACTGCTATCCATAAAGCCTCCGCCAGATAAAACAAACAGCCCCGTCCCATTACCCATGCGCCTCCTGCGGGCGCTGGGGCTATTGTAACAGCAAATCAAATCTTGGCAAGCAAACTTTTAAGCACCTCAACCTCGGCAGGGAGCTGCTGTATTACAAAGCGTGCGCTGCGGGAGCCTGCGGCAAAAAACCGCTCGCATGCAGCCCGCATTGAAGGCTCAAGCAGCAGGCAGCCCGTTATTTCAGAGCAGACAAGGGCGTGCGGCAGCCCGATGGGCATGCCGGCAATGATAAGCGCCGTAAGAGCTGCCCAGTCGGCTTCGGCTTCCTGAGGCTCCTGATACACTGCCCGCATGACAAGTGATTTGCCCTCATGCCTGATAACCAGCTGCCCGACAGGCTCTCTGCCCGAGAGCGCCGACACGGCGTTCAAGAGCACCTGCACATCAGTGCCTTTGCGGCACAAACCAGTCCGGCCATCCTGCTGTATGCGGTCGTAACGGGCATGCGTGTAGATGCTGGTGGTGCGGCCACGGGCAAGATCATGCCGGATCGCGGCCACGGTCGCTCCGATCATCTCAGCCGCAAGAGCGTGCAGGCTCGGCGCAAAACCAGGTTCCTCTGCCAGATAACCCCGCAGAAAACGCAGGCGGTCTTTAAGCGATATCTCCGCCCCGGCCCGGCCAAGGCGCGCCAGCACATCCTGCTTCCGCTTCCGCGAAACACTGCTTTGCAGCTTCACGCGCTCAAAGTCTATAAAGCACAGCCCGAACCCGCCTGACTCGCGGCGAATTAAAAAATTATTCAGGGCTAAATCATACTGATACACGCCTTTCTGAAAAATACGGGCGGCAAGGCGGCCAAAATCGCCGGCCACCTGCCAGCGCTCCTGCGGCGACATGGTTCGGTCGTAAAAAAAGAAATCCCGCAGCTCCTGCGCGCCTGCTATAAACTCAAGGACAACAGCGGCGTCGCTCACCATGCCAAAGCTCTTTTTTTCAACAACCATGAGCGGCGCTGCCGTCGGGATAGACTGCGCATGAATATAGGCGGCAGCGTTAAATTCCTGCCGTGCGCGCGAGCCCACTACCGCTGATTTCAGCATCCCCAAAAGCCCCCTGTTTTTATAGGTCTTGACCACGCAGGCGTGCGTGGTGATGTCGGCCAGAAAGATGGTTTTGTAGCTGCCCTTTTTTATAAGATTGTCGGCGGTAGGCTCGGAAAAAAGCGACTGGCAGAAACTGCGCAAGCTCTCATCAGGACAAGCTGCGGCTATATCCTGTCGAACAAGGGCATGAATAGTATTGAATGTTTTTTTCTGGTAGCCTTGCATAGTATCAGCCACGCGGCATGCAGAGTATTTCTTTTATCTTCAGGCTGAACAGGCTTGCGGCATAGGCGGGCTTCATAAGAACCGCCGTATCCGCGCCCTCGCCGCTGCCGCCCAGAACCACCACATCTTCAGCAGGCGCTATACGGCCCGCCTCGGCAGCCATTATTGACACCTCAACGCATACCTTCATTCCCTGTGAAAACAGGCGCAGGGTATCCGATACGAGATTCAGAGGCATAAAGCCGGTCTTGTATTTATTCTCGAACGTGCGCTCGACCCCGCTCAGCGCATGTACGCCGCGCACGATTATAATGCCTGCCGCCAGCAGCGCAGCCTGGTTTTTATTAAACTCCGCCACCTCTTCGGCAAACCGGGTGCCTGCGCCATAGGTTACGGCGATAACGGCAATATCAGCACCTGCTTTTTGTTTCAGCTTCAGGGCCGTGGCGCCAGTAGATGATGCAAGCACGACCGTTCGCAGGCCGCTGCCACGGCAATAGGCAACCGCACTATCAAGCGCTTCATCCGTATTATGCTCACCCTGCGAATCAAAATAAATTATTTTTTTCTCAAGTTTACCGCTCATATAATCCTCCATGTAAACAATTAATCCGGATTTCAACAATTCATGCCGGTTCGCGGTGCGCACCGGTTAATCTGCCAAATGTGTAAACCTGATCTTACCCCGTGTTCTGCCTCTGATTTATCCTTGTGGTTTTTCGCTTAGCCTCATCATATAAGCATTGTTTGCAGTCCGGCATGTTTAGCCGCAGCAATTTGGCGAATATCAGCACTTACGAAAAGATCTGCCTTCCACTCAAGCGCACAGCCAATATGCAGCGAGTCCATTGCCCGCAGGGAGTTTGATTCAAGAAGATCAACTGCCTGTTTAACAACCGCAGGGGAAGTAGTGCAGATTGCGGCATCGGCCAGATCACTCATGAGCGCTGCTTTGGCCGAGCCATATTGCTTTTGTGACAGCAATCGCTCACGTTTCAATCTGCAAAAAGCAGAAATTATTTCAGGATAGCAAATTATACTAACACCCAGACTGCCTGCCTTCTGCAGCAAGGTTTCAACCTGGGCGCTGCCTTTTTCGTCGATATACCTTTTTGCCAG
>CAIWCT010000060.1 GCA_903911225.1 uncultured delta proteobacterium | reverse complement strand
TAGGCTTTGGTCCATTCTTCAAGCAGGCTTCTGTCAGCGGCATTCAACACGAGTGGTTTTTTCATTCCCCCAAACTAACATAGTCACCCAACTATGTCTAGTTATTTAAGATACACTAGACTAGTGACAGGATCAGGGCTTGCATCCCAGGCAAGTGTTATATCGGCAGCTCGACAATCGGCCGAGCAGAGAAGCGCTGTCACAAAAAAAACTAAGCCCAGGTATTTGGGAAAATATGTTTTTAATAAAAAGAATGAGCGGAAATTTTTTATTGAATTCTGCTTCCGATTGTGTCTTTTTGAGATTTGCATTGAATGATTACGCATTTTCTTTTCCTCTTTCACGCTCATGCATTTGTTCAATAAAAAAGGCCTTTCCTGTTGGTAAGGAAAGGCCTGCCGTTAAATATCACATTTAACCCGGCAGTCCCGCTGTCCTTACCTTTAAGGACCGGTAACTTTGCGTACTACCCTTACGGGATAGCTTGCCTTTTGCGGTTCGCGATGCTTTTTTGTTATTGCTGTAAATACAAAAAGGATATTAATTCCCTAAACTCTACACAATTCCTCCTTGAAAAATAATTTTCTTATCTCCTGAACCCCGCGAGAGATGATTTTTTCTGCCGCGTGGGATTTTCTGCACATACCCGACCAGCGGGTGTAAAATAAAAAAGGCCTTTCCTGTTGGTAAGGAAAGGCCTGCCGTTAAATATCATAATCATATTATTCCGGCAGTCCCGCTGTCCTTACCTTTAAGGACCGGTAACTTTGCGTACTACCCTTACGGAATAGCTTGCCCTTTGCGGTTTACGATGCTTCTTTTATTATTGTTGTAAATTATAACTTCTACAACTTGTAATTACAAATGTAGCATATGAAAAAATAATTACAAGGGGTTTTGTAGCGATATGAGGAGGAGGTTGAAGAAATTGATATCCGTCGCTACAGTAAAGGAAAAGGGGCCCCTTTTTATCTAACTATCCGAAATTTCTTTTTTTATCATGCGGCGGGACAATAAAAGTCAGAAGGGGTTGGTGTTCGTTGTTGAATTAGTTGAATTTTTTTTAAGCATTAATTCGTGACAACGTCATTTATTTCTTTCACTGCCCCATCATTATTTTACTTTATCTTAAGTGCCGCGTGTTTTCTTTTCCTGTGAATTCGATTTTTATGTTTCGGGCTTATCTCAATTGCAAGCAATCGGTGCTCTGTTCGAGCCCTTGAGTTCGTAGCCCTCGTTTCAGATTTTTTTGCTACGCTTCAAATTCTATCTTTTCATCTTCCACACCACGGCCGCCGAAGGTGGCATCACCGATCTTCCAGAAATTGGAGTTCTCCGGTTTCTGAAGCACCATCTCCAGCAGTTTGTCCCATGTGCCTGCAGGCATGCCCATATGCTTTTCACCGGCCCGTACCGCCCGGGTGATTGCATCCGGATCGGTTATGTTTTCCATCACGCCATCGCAGACAACCGAGGTCCAGTTGGTTTTGCCCGGTGTTCCGAATCCCTCGGGCAGTTCAAAGACCGCAAAAGACACCCTTTTGTTTTTGTCGATAAAATCCATTTTTTTTCCCTTGCGGGATATGGTCAGGTAGATTGTCCCGGCTTCATAGAAATATGCCAGAGGTATCCCGTATGCAGCATCTCCGTTAGCTAGCGATAAAACCCCGACCCGGTTCTTTTTTAAAAACGATTCAATAGCTTCCTTTGAAAGATCCTGCACATTGCTTTTTGTTTTCATTATGGTTCCTTTCAAGAAATTAAGGACAACAGTTATGTCTTTCTACTATACGCCCTCTGCCGCGGTGAATTCAACTTCAAAGTGCACAGGATTTGTTTTGACAGGTCAATGCTCGATTGTATGAGCCGGTTTTAAACGCTGGTTTTTGAAGATATAAATGTGTAAAATGTCTCCCCATGACATCTTTAGCTGCACGATCTCAGTCATTGGGTGAGGATATCGCCAATGCGATAAGCCACGGGTTGGGCCTGCTTTTAATTCTTGCCGCTGCGCCGTTTCTTCTTTCTGCCTCCTTTGACCGGGGCGGTGCTCTAGCCGTCGTGTGTGCAGGCATATTCGCTGTGACGGTTGCGATTCTGTATGGCTCATCCATGCTCTATCACGCTTTGCGGCCGGGCAAAATCAAACAACAGTTCCGGGTCATCGATCACAGCGCTATTTTTTTGCTGATTGCCGGCACCTATACGCCGTTTGCCCTTGGCGCCCTGCGGGGGCCGTGGGGCTGGAGCCTGTTTGGCGTTGTATGGGCGATTGCCATCGCGGGGATCGGTATCGAGGTATTGGGCCTGGTGCGTCACCGGAAGCTGTCGGTAGGTTTGTACCTTGTTATGGGATGGCTTGTGGTGATCGCCACCGGGCAGCTTCTGGAACATGTGCAGGCGCGTGGCATTCTCCTGCTGGCGGTCGGGGGCCTGGCCTATACGGTCGGCGTGGTGTTTTATGTCATGAAGCGGCTTCCCTATGCCCACCTGATCTGGCATCTTTTCGTTCTTGCAGGCACTGTATGCCATTTTTTCGCGATCATGCTCTACGCAGTCTGACAGGGGCTTATGCGACCGCGGGACGCTTCAGCGGTCTGCTTAATGGCGGTTCTTGATCCGGTCAACGCATACCACATCATAGCAATTTTCAGCAAGAATACATGCAATGGCCCTGCCGATGCCCGTTTTTGCGCCTGCAGCGCATGAAACTTCAATACTAAATTACCCCGGCGACCTTCGATTGATACCAGCCAGTTATGCTACCGGCCTGCAAAGGTGAGGTTTTCGCTGAACAACCCGCTCGAGTGATTTTTTATGGTCTTGACAGGGGATGGATAATAGTATACCTATGTATAGTAAATGTATATATACTAAATTAAGGGATGGACGGATATGCAGTCAAAAAAGAAAAAAATTTATTCCGACAGAGTCACCGCTGAGCTGTTTATCAATCTTCAGAAACTTTTGCGTTGCTTTGACTTTGACCGCGGTCTGAGGGGCAGGAAGACCATGCTGACCGTGCGTCAGATGCAGGTGCTCTCGTTTTTTAATGAAAGCGATGTGGTGCATATATCCGAGGTGAGCCGTAAGCTCAACATGTCGATGCAGAGCGTCAACAATCTGGTGAAGCGAATGGAGGTAATGGGGTATGTGGAGCGCACGCAAAATGAGCAGGACAAGCGCCTTTCCGATATTTGCTTCACGCAAAAGGGGCGCGACGGGTTTGATATGTTTCGCGCCGGGCAGCTGGGAACGCTGCACAGGCTGCTGGAGCAGCTCGATGAGGCAGAGCGCAAGCAGGTGCTGCAGGCTTTGGAGTGCGCCGCCGGACTTTTTCAAAAGGCCGTGATGAGTGCGTCGCAGGATGATATGCCGGCTTCCTCACAGTGATTGTGCCGCACAGCCGGGCAGTGACGGCAACTTAAACCCTACGAGGGGAGACAAGCTATGAAAACCATGCAAGGCCTTGATTTCTGGACGAAAAGCGCCGTCTGGCTCGAGATGCTCATACCGGGGTATTTTTTCGGAAAGACCTTCGGCACATCGGATGCCAAGTACCGCGCTTTGGATCAGTTTATGTACCCCGAGGCATTTATCAAAATGACGGGGTTCTTCCGCGATCTGCCGCCGCATGATTTTTATTATACGAGCAGGTTCCTGGGCGTTATGTCCGGCGCCATGATCGGCATTATCTGGGCGCTGCTGCTGGGGGTTTTTTATAAGTGGGTCATGAAGGATTGGGACTATGCCAAGGCAGCTCGCATCGGCTCTCTTGCCTTCATTCTGATCGCGCTGCTCACGGGTTTTATGGCTGATTTTTTTAACGAAAATATCGGCATGTCGCTGCGGATGCAGCAGAAACCGCCGGATGAAATGATCGGCCGCTGCCTTGTGCAGGATTATGGCGGATTTGAAAAGGGCACAAGAATCACGCAGGAGAACGCTCCCATGCTTGCCGCCTACGGTACGGTAAAGACCCATAATCCGTCAGGTGCGCGGGGGTGGTGGTATGGTTCTATCGCATTTATGTACACCTGGTTCATTCTTTATTTTCTCTGTGCCTGGAAACTCTATATTCGCAATAAAGTGCCCAGAAAATACTGGTTCAAGCTTCAGATGGTGAATTTTACGTTTCTGCTGATTTATCTGCGCATGGGGTTTGGCATTTCGTCATCGGAGTTCCACTATATAGTCAGCAGGGCGCCATATCTTTTCGGAGGAAACTGATATGAAGCTTGCAATGGGCGCTTTTACAACAAAAGACGATTTCATGCGCCATGTGCGCAATATGGCTGGCCTGGGTCTTATTTTATATGTCTGGGGCATCCTGACCGGTTATGTGACCAACTGGGTATGCGTCATGGTAGCCCTGGGCGGCATGACCCTGCAGTTTTCCGATTTTTCCTGGGGCCGGACCAAAGGAGCTGGGTATTTCTGGATATTTCTGGCAGTGCAGGGATTTTCAAACCCTATGCCCTTTCAGTTTCCACTGGATGCCGAGGCTTGGAAAATCATGGCCAACAAGACTATAGCATGGGAATTCGGTGGCCAGGGCATGCCCCTGTTTCGGGGCGCAGGGCTTCTCATGTCGTTGCCCGTGGTGCTCTATACCTTATATATTGCACTGCGGCTTGTTAAAACGCCGCCTGATGCAGCCGCTCGCGCACGGCGCACCGTCACGAGCAAGAGATGGCGTATCTTCTTCCAAAGTCTCATGTTTGGCTGGTATCTGGTCCTGTTTGCTTCGGGCATGACCTCGCGGCCTGTATCAAACCCGGAGCTTTTTTTCTGGTTTCTTGCCATGCTGCTGGGATCGCTTTTTTTACCTTTTTTTATCGGCCGGTGGTTCTGCGGCTGGATGTGTCCGGTCGGCGTGTTTCAGGACAGCATTTGGCGGTATTATAATTTTAAGGGCCTTATTAAAATTTCTGACAAATTTAAATCCCAGATAAACCGCATTTATGTGCCGGCAACCATGGTCCTTTTCATTATCGGGATCTATAGCTTTGAGCGGGTATTCCAGCTTGCCTCATCAGCGGAGATGCTGCGCGACCCGGACTGGACGTCGCTGTGGAAACCCATGGTTTGGACCAAGGTTCTCACCAACGGCATGTTCATCGGCTCCATGCTATTTGCCTACCGCGTTTACTGCCGGTATTTCTGCTGGTATATAGGCTACCGCGTCACTCTTGGTCAGCCCTCGCTGTACCGCGTGCCTTTTGTAACCGACCGGTGCCGCGTCTGCCCCGACTGCGAGCCTGAAAAAAAGTGCGTCATGGGGTTCGAGTTCCAGTCCGTGCCCGAGGGCGAGGAGGAACTCTCCATCCGATCCATCGGTGAGGTTCCGGCAAACTGTAACCTTTGCTATGAATGCCGCGATACCTGCCCCCATGGCGTGTTCAAGAAAAAAATCGAGCGCATCAATGTCATACCTGAGCGCTGTGTGGGGTGCCGCCTGTGCGAACTTGCCTGCGCCGGCGAAAGGCTGGGAGTTTTTGACACGGAGCGCGCTAATATCAAGATCGAAATGGAAGGAACACCCGAGTTGCCCGTGCCGAGAATTAAAGATACCTGCGACGGCTGCAATGGCGACCCCAAGTGTATAAAGGTATGCCCGGCCCGCGTCATTATCTGGGACAAGCAGGAGGTTCGCAAAGGCATAGGCCCGAAGCGGCCCGGCATGGTGAAACGGCTGATGATAAAGATGAATCCGTTTAAAAAATCGCCCCTCCCGTGCCCGACGCCCTGCGGGGCCTATCCGGCAGGATGCCCCACCTGTGATATCAATACGTCCATCCAGGTCGCCGAAGTGAAAGGAGATGCAGCATGAGCCGTGCAAAATTTTATAACGGCTACACAAGAAAACTGATACGGGCCAATCTCACCGAGGGCCGTGTTCAAATCGAAGAGATGCTCAACGGACAGCTGCTGAAATATATCGGCGGCGCGGGCCTTGCCGGCCGCATGCTCTATGATGAGCTCGAGCCGGGCATCGATCCGTTTTCGCATCGCAACAAGGTCATTTTCCTTGCAGGCCCGCTTGCCGGCACCATGGCCCCAACGGGCAGCCGTCTGGGCGCCTACACAAAATCGCCCATGACAAATGGTTTTTTTCATTCATCGGCCGGCGGGTGCTTTGCTGCGGAACTGAAATTCGCAGGCTTTGATGGTGTTGTCATCGAAGGTAAAAGCGAAAAACCCGTCTATCTCTTCATATCCAATTCGTGCGTGGAACTGCGGGATGCAACCCATCTCTGGGGCGAAAAGACGTACCGCGCCCATGAACTTATGAAAAATGATGTCGGCGACGAGTCTGCACAGATTGCCGTTATCGGCCCGGCAGGCGAGCGCATGGTGCGGTTCGGGGCAATCATCGTGGGCGGCAGGGCCCTCGGCCGGGGCGGTATCGGCGCGGTGCTGGGCTCGAAGATGTTCAAGGGAATTGCCGTGCGCGGCAAGGGCAGCGTTGCCGTGCACGATGTGCGGGCAACGCTTGATATGTCCTATAAGCTTTTAAATGCCATGCGCAGCGCGCCCGCGACAGGCCAGATACTGCCGCGCTACGGCACGCCCGTGCTTGTCAATGCCAACAATGCTCTGGGCGTTTTTGGGGCCCATAACTGGCAGGACGAAATGTTTGAAAACGCCGAGGGCCTGTGCGCGGAAACCATGCGCAAAAAGATCGTAGTGCGCGACAAATCCTGTTTCGCCTGCCCCATAAGCTGCGGCAAATACAGCGTCATAACCGAAGGCCCCTATGCCGGATACAAAGTCGAAGGGCCGGAGTATGAGAATATTTTTGCTCTGGGATCCATGTGCGGTCACGATTCCATAGAGACAGTCGCCGCTGCAGAGCGCGAGTGCGACGATTTGGGGATGGATGCCATAGAAACCGGCGTCGCCATCGCCTTTGCCATGGAAGCGCGCGCCAAAGGAATCCTTTCCGCCCAGGATGTGGACGGTCTCGACCTTACCTTCGGCAATGCCGCTGTCATCATGCCCATGATCGCTAAAATCGGCATGCGCGAAGGCATCGGCGATGTGCTTGCTGAAAGCGTCAAGCGCGCGGCCGAAAAAATCGGTGGCGGATCAATGGATTTTGCCATGCAGAATAAGGGTATGACCTTTGCGGGCCATTCAGCGCGGGGTATGCCCGGGTTCGCCCTTGGGTACGCTACGGGCCCGCGCGGCGGATCACATCACGACGGCCGTCCCACGGGCGAGCGTACGGGCCTGGTGCCCCGGGATACCATTGAGGGCAAGGCCGCCTATATTGTGAAAGTGAACCATCTCAATATTTTTACCGATTCCATGATCGTCTGCCATCTTGCCGAATCCCTGTGGGGGCCCATCGATATACAGCAGCGCGTGGTGGATATTCTCAACGTGGTCACGGGTATGAGCCTGACGGTTCAGGACGCCAATGAAACGGCAGAGCGCATGTGGAATGTGATCCGCGCCTTTGCCGTGCGCGAGGGCCTGCGCCGTGCGCAGGACTCGCTGCCCAAACGGTTTCTCGATGAACCCATTCGTGATGGCCCATCAAAGGGCATGGTGGTCAATGCAGAGCAGCTTGAAAAGATGAAGGACGAGTACTACGACGTGCGGGGCTGGGACAGGGCCACGGGCATCCCCACGCCCGAGCGCCTGCAGAAGCTTGACCTTCCGGACATTGCAGAAGACATGCGAAAAATTCTAGCTGCTGAAAGGAGGCCGTGAACATGAAGACGCGCTATAAAATAGCCATCGCTGTCGTTTTGTTTATCACGGTTTCAGCGGCATTTTCAAACAAGCAGGATGATACGGGCTACCGCCGCTACCTGCTTCAGATGCTGGACAAAAAGGGCATTGAGGGAAAGCCCGGCGTTCTGCTGACGGCATTGGGCCAGCCGGAAAATTATGATTTTGCCTTTTTTGACCGCTACCTGCAGCAGATTTTTAATGCCGCCTTCCCGCCTGCACTGAAGCTCATTATTCTCGCGGATAAAGGGGTCGTGCTCATGGATCCCAATAATATGAACGCCGCGGCTGAGTTTAAGCCAACAAAGCTTATTGACTGTTTTGGCCATGAGGCCAATGAAGAAGGAGAACCCTATGTTGATCTGCCCCGCGAGTGGATGCCACCGCGCGATAAAGGCGCGTCGGGCTACTTTCTCTGGAAGGAACACAAAAACGGCTATATCGATCTTGTGGAAAAAGTATCGATAAAAATTTTGGTGACCTATTACGGCATCATGCCGGGTAAAAAAATTCCCTATATGCAGCAGCATAGAGCGATATTTGCCGATCTTGAAAGCATGCTTAAAACTGAATTTCCGGGGGTGCCCATGCGCTGGGGCCTTGCCATGTACCCGGAAACAATTGAAGCGGCTGTCAATGAACTCATAGAGAAGGAAAAAGTAAAAACAATAGTTGTTGTTGATTTTTTTCATGTCTATTCAGCCCTTGAGGAATTCAACGGGCTGTTCCCCGAGATCAAGGATGCCGTAGCCGAGCGCGCCAAGATTATCTATGCGCCATTCCCCGGCGCCTATGAGTCCTACCGCAAGGCCTATGTGGCCATGGCGCAGGATGAAATTGCACAGCTTCCCAAACAAAACCGAAAGCTTATCGTGCTGACGCGCCATGGATTCCCCGACCTTGCCGGCGATCCGTATCCGGTGATTGCCAAGACGTTTTATGTAAACCTGAAAAATGAAATTGAAACGGCAATTGCCGGAAATAATGTCCATGTTGTGTATGCTGATACGGATTTTGCAGGTGAAAAGGACGACAAAAACAAAAAGAAGCTTGCAAGTTTTGAAGCCCTTGAAATGGGCCTTGCAGACGGCTACGATAATATCGTCTTTATTCTCGTGGACTTCCTGAGCGAGAACACGGATACGATATTTGCCATGCGCCTTGAGACCTTTGAAAAGCTCAATTTTAAATATTCCGGACAGGTGCCGTATCCGGATTTCAGCCAGCCGTACCGCACCGAACTGCAATCGGGAAAAACTAAAATAACTGTTGCAGGCACACCGGTCGGCGACCGGTACCGGCCCTATATTTCACGCGGCATACTTGACGCTGCCGCAACCGTGCTGCGGGGCAAGGAATGGCCGCTGCTGCTGCTGGAAGAGCATAAAAAGAAGGAGGGCATGTTTTGATTGCGGATTGCCGATTTTCACATGCGGGATGGAAAACAAAAAACAGGTCTTGAACTATGACAAGCAAGGATGATTAAAGAGCTTCCTCCCAGCTCTTTTGGGGGGAATAAAAAAAGGCCTAGGAGTCTGTCGGACTTAAAATTGACATCCAAGTGAACAGCTAAAATCCGTGGGACAAGCTGATCAAATTTCGACCAATAGTTTTGTCGGTGTTTTTATTTTATCTGTTTGCAACTCCAGCATGCCCCTATTTTGGGG
>CAIWCT010000059.1 GCA_903911225.1 uncultured delta proteobacterium | reverse complement strand
TCACCTATGGCGACGACGGTGCCGCATGCGGAACGATAGAGGTAAAGTAAGCTCACTTCGTTTTTGACCGGCTGTTTTTACTGCTAGAGCAGTAAAACGATGTAGGCAAAAGGCCCGATGCATGTGCATCGGGCCTTTTTTTTAAACGTGCTCGAAATGCAGTCAAGGCTGCAGCCATGGTTTTTTTAAGACAGGCAAAAGCATATGTGCTAAAAGTCTCTTGTACTGTTTGTGCTGAAGGCTATTAACGGACTTGAGCTTACCGCAAGCAGTTTGCAGACAACAGCTCCAGCGGCAGTACAAGCTTGCAGTATAAAGCATCTATACAGGGACAGGGATCATGAAAATTACAGTTGCGCAGTCTGCTGGTTTTTGTTTCGGCGTACGGCGGGCTATAAAAACAGCCCTTGACACGGCGCGCAAGGGCGTCAGCGTGGAAATGCTGGGTGATATCGTGCACAATGAGGATGTTGTGCAACAGGTCGAAACCGCAGGCGTCAGCAAGGTTGAAAGCCTTGGTGACGGCACGGGCAAAACACTGCTCATCAGGGCCCATGGCGCTGCAAAAAACATAGTCGATGATGCCCAGCGGCGAGGCTATCATATCGTGGATGCCACCTGCCCAATGGTTAAGGGGATTCATACAATCGTCGATGATTTTTACAAACGGGGCTTGCGGGTCATCATCATCGGCGATGCCGATCATGAAGAGGTACAGGGGATCAAGGGACAGATCGATGCGCCGGTCATTATTATTGATTCAGCCGGGAATATCCCCTGGGAAAATTTGAAGGGCGTTGAACATGCTGGCGTGGTTGTGCAGTCTACCCAGAAAGTCGAAAATGTGCAGGCCATAATTGCTGCGCTCCGACCGCATATCAGGGAGCTTGAGGTCTGCAATACCATCTGCAAAGCCACTGCAACCCGGCAGCAGGAGATTAAAACGTTGCCGCTGGAGAATGACGTGGTGCTGGTAATCGGCTCTCAATCAAGCGCCAATACAAGGCGTCTGTATGAAATTTCCCATAATTTGAATCCGCGCAGCTACTGGATTCAATCACAAAAAAATATCGATTTATCGTGGTTTGAAGGGGCCGCGACTGTTGGTATTACCTCAGGCGCCTCGACACCAAAAAAAACAATAGATGAAGTGGTCAGGTTTCTAAAAAAAATAAATCGTTAGAATTCAAAAATCTGCATGAAGAAAAAAAAACCCGACTCCCGCTTTCGCGTGAGTGACGGATTTTTTATAAATGATTTCAAATAAAATAAAGTTACACAGTACAGCTAAAGAGTTTTCAACATATATAAAGACCAGTACGAAACACCGGCAGATATTTTGTAGAACCAGAATTATTTTACCTTGTTTTTTATCTTCCGTTTTGCCAGCTCTACGCGTTTTTGTTTTGCTTCGGCATTGGCAGGGTCAAGCTCAAGAATAATTTTGTACTCACCCATGGCATCATCGACTTTGTTTGCATCCTCATAAAGATAGGCAAGCTTCTGATGCCACAGCACCTTTTTAGGCTCTGCCTTGGCAAGACTTTTATAGGCCTGGAGTGATTTCTCCTTGTCCCCGGCTTTGTACCAGAGGACGGCTGCAGCTTCAAGCGAATCCTTACTGCCCTTGTCAAGAACGGCTATCCGTTCATACATCTCAGCTGCTTTTTTCCACTGCTGTTCCTTCTCGTAGGCATCGGCCAGATTTTTTGCAAATGCTATATTTTTCGAATCAAGCGCCGCGGCAATTTCATAGTTTTGTATGGCTTCTTTTCTGTTGCCTTTTTTTTCCAGAAGCATGCCGAGATTATTGTACAAGGTTGGATTTTTTTTAGAGTTTGATTTGACAGCCTTCTGATAATAATCAATTGCCTGATCGTTCTTTTGAGCTTTTTCTGACAGCACAGCAAGCTGTACAAAAACGGAAGAGTCGTTGGGCCGCAATTTCTGCGCCTTTTCTACAGCTGCAAGAGCACCGTTGATATCATTTTTCTTATAGCAGATATCGGAAAGATACAGATACAGGTCGGCGTTTTTGGGGTCAAGCTCCAGAATGACCTTGATATGCTCGATGACCTTGTCCCATTTTTTATTTTTTTCATAAAGCTTTATCATTTTCTGCCGTGCATCAATATTCCCACGGTTTTTGTCGAGCAGAGTCTGGTAGATTGCCAGAGCTTTTTCGTCAGAGCCCTGTTTTTCGGCGATTGACCCTGCACGAGAGATGTAGTCATCGGCCCGCCCCGGATCAGCCTTGGCCAGCTTTTCATACATGTCGAGCAGTTTATCCTCAATGCCTGTTTTTTTATACAGTTCAAGAAGCGACTGCATGGCCCGTACGTTATTCGGCTTGATGCGCAGCACCGCTTCATATTCCGTTATTGCCTGTTTGAATTTCTGTTCGCCCTCGTACAGCTTCCCAAGCGCATTATGCGCATCTTCTGAATCAGGGTTGAGCGCCACTGCTTTTTTATAACACTCTGTCTTTAGC
>CAIWCT010000058.1 GCA_903911225.1 uncultured delta proteobacterium | reverse complement strand
GGCAAAAACATGTTCCTGAAGTTCAGAAGCTGCTGAGTGAGTACGGCTGCAATATTAAAACCCGTCTGGGCATACATGAAGTAGACGCAACAACGTGTGCAGTCGGCGGGCTGCTTCTTTTGGAGCTTTTTGGCGAGGACCGAATTTGTCTGGAGCTTGCTGATAAGCTTACAAAGATTGAAGAAATTGAAGTGCAGAAGATGATCTTTAATCGAGTATGATAAAATTTTTTTCAAGATAAGTTTGCAGGTTGGGTGTGTCCTCCACGTCGGTCGGATTCCACCTACTTCAAACAGACATGGGGGGACGAACCTTACCTGCGATCGGCACCTCAATTATCTTGCAATTAATCTACAAGCATTTGCGCCACGGACCTGCCATAGTTCTGGCAGGCTCGCATGCCATCCTGCATATCAACAAGATGCTCCAGCAGTTTGAAAGGCCCGAGGCTGGTCATTGTCATTTTGAATACATGCTCCATGGTGTCGAAGATATGCAGGGGAGCATCGCCGCTGTGCGTATATGACCCGAATGCACCTCCGGGCTTGCCGTTAAGGCCAGCCTTCTGAGCGATAAAGAGAAAAGACTCCATGATAGGCGGCATGGTGCGGTGATAGGTGGGGGCGCCGAAAATGCAGGCGTCGTACCCGGCAATATCCTTCTCTGTTTTAATGGCGGCGGCAGTTTTTAACTCAGCTTCGAAGCCCGCCATGCGCACTCCTTCGGCGATATAGTCGGCCATCTGCTGTGTATGTCCCGCCCGGCTGATATAGGCTATCAAAACTTTTTTCATAATCCCTCCTTGTTAATTAATCTAGAGAATCAGGGGTCAAGGTAAACCTTTTTTTATATAAGAGCTACAGCTTTTTCAGTGTAAGCTCCAGCTCCTGCTCAGCATCGCAAACCAGCTCATCAAGCACTTCCTTTACAGTCTTTATTTCATCGGCAAGGCCGACAGCCTGTCCGGCCATAAGAGAGCCAGACTCTACGTTCCCCTGTATGGCTGCCCGGTACAAACCGCCGATCCAGAATTCCTCAACCTTTCGCTGCGCTGTCTCTCGGTCTATCGTACCATCATCTAGCTCACTGAGTATTTCAAGCTGCAGCTTGCTGAACTCAATAGTCCCTTTGTTTTTCAGCGCCCGCACTGCTATGACCGGCAGGCGTGAGTCAAACTGCGGCGTTGCCACTGCATCCCGGGCCTGGGCTTTCTGGAATGCTGCTTTGAAGGCATCATGCACCACGCACTCGGAAGTCATGATAAAACGGGTGCCGATCTGAATGCCCGCTGCCCCCATGAGCAGCAGATGGGCCATCATTTTGCCGCGTGCAATGCCGCCGGCTATAAAAATGGGGATGGTCTCACTGTATTCAAACAGTATCTGCTGCCATAAAATTGGGCCGGCAACAGGGCCGATATGTCCGCCGGCCTCCATGCCTTCCAGTATGAGCCCGTCAACACCATGGTTAATCATTCGTTTTGCAAGTGCGTCGGTAGAGGCAAACACAAGAACTTTGGCTCCTGATGCCTTTGCTTTATCTATCTCCTGCTCCTTAGGCAGGCTTCCTGCAAAAATGATAACCCTAAGGTTAGCGTTTACCGCCACATCAAGGTGCGCTTTATAGTTTGGGGAAACGGTTATAAGATTTACGGCAAAAGGCTTATCAGTGAGATTTCGCGTCGACTGTATCTGACGCTCAAGCTCAACTCCTGCCATATTGCCGCAGGCAAGGCTTGCAAAGGCGCCCTCATTGCAGACTTTTGATACAAGATTCGGATCACTCACCCAAGTCATGGCGCCGCACATTATAGGAAATTGCACGCCCAGCAAATCCTGGCCGCGTTTCCACAGCTTGTCAAGCAGTGTTGTCTTGCATGTCTTTTGCATTGTTTCCTCCCCAATAAAGCCCTGCTATGCGCGTACGCACATCAAGGGATAGTGTTTTTATTCTTCATATATATAGCACAGTTTTATAAGGGCTATTATTTTTTGTGACCTGCTTTAGTTACAACTGTTTTGTCTTATTAACATAAAGGCCTATTGACATTCAATAAATATCAATCTATTGTTTAGATAGATTGCATTAGTTTTTCATTCTGAAATGACCACTTTGAAATCTCTCCGGTTCATATTTAACATTAGCTCTTCCAGTCAGTGCATTTTCGCTATGTGGGTTACATGATGCTAAATTAACCTAACGAAGGGGAGATACGCGTATGGATATTATCGGCACAAAAAACCTCAGGGACGTTTTAGAGTTTAAGTGCAGGGAGTTTGCCGCTAAGGAGGCCATTGTCTTTGAAGACCGCGACGGCAATGTCCTTCGCTATACCTACAAAGAGCTTGATGAGCTTGTCAACAAATACGCCAACATCATTTTAAGCAAGGGCATAAAGAAAGGCGACAAGGTGACTGTGCACCTGGTGAACTCGCCTGAATATCTTTTTACATGGTTTGCCCTTGCGAAAATCGGCGCAGTGATGATCCCTACAAATACTTTATCGGGCGCGTTTGAGCTTGAATACTATCTTGAGTTCTCTGAGTCCATAGCAGTCATCACTGAGCCTGTTTATTTTGAGCTCTTTAATGGCCTTGCGCAGAAATGTCCGAAGATAGGTCATCTCTTCCTAACAAGAACATCTCCACGTTATCCCGGCCAGCGGATTGTCGAGCTTTACCGTAAGGAAATGCCGGAAGCTGTCCGCAATCGTGTTGAGCACGTGCTGATTCCGGACCTTTTGAAAGACTCACCGGCTGAGCTTTCGCCGGTCGAGATCCATAACGAAGAGGATCTGCTGTGGTTGTTCACATCGGGCACGACATCACGGCCGAAGGCTGTGCAGCTCACCCATGCCAATGCGGTATTTTCCGGCATATTCGGGGCGCAGGCTTGGAAGGTTGTTCCTGCGGACCGGCATTTTATAGTGCTGCCCCTGTTTCATGTGAATGGTCAGTTCATATCCGTCATGCCCACACTCACCGCAGGTGCTACCCTGATTATGGCGGAGGTGTTCAGCGCCTCAAAGTATATGGAGCAGGCGCGCAGGCATGGTGCAACAACGTCGAGCCTCGTCGCAGCAACGGTTAAAATGATATTAAACCAACCCTCAACCGAGTTCGACAGACGGAATGTTTTTAGGCTGATAATGTATGCCATTGCGATCCCCGACGAAAAATGGATTGAGTTTGAAGCGCGCTTTAACGTTCGCCTGTGCGACCTGTGGGGCATGACTGAAACTCTTGGCGCAACGACCATTAATCCCATCGATGGCGTGCTGAAGCGAAACTGCATCGGCATGCCGCGCATGGAGAATGCGGTGAAGATCATCGATGAGCGCGGCAATGAAGTTCCTCCTGGCACTGTCGGAGAGATCGTCGTTAGGGGCGTCCCGGGCAGAACGCTCATGAAGGGTTATTACAATAACCCTCAGGCTACAGCCGAAACGATCATAGACGGGTGGCTGTACACGGGCGACAATGCCCACATGGATGAGGATGGCTATTTTCATTTCATGGACAGAAAGAAGGACATGATCAAGCGTTCGGGAGAAAATGTGGCAACCTCAGAAGTCGAATATGTCATCAGCCTCTATCCCAAAGTTCAGGAGGTGGCAGTTATCGGTGTGCCCGATGCCATACGCGATGAGGCGGTAATGGCATGTGTCATTGTGGTTCCCGGCGAAAAATGCACTGAACAGGAGATCATCGACTGGTGCGCAGAACGGGTGGCAAAGTTCAAGGTTCCGAGTTTTGTGAAATTCAGGGACGATTTTCCGCGGACATCCATCGGGAAAGTACAAAAAAACATTATCAAAAAGGAAGAACTGGAGGCCATGAAGGCCGGGAAGTAGCAACTTCCTGCGGTTTGTAGCAATACCAGGCAAAAAATGGGAGCCACTTTTCTGGACGCGTGAAATTATTACCGCGGCCATGTGGAGGGCAGGGGAGTGTGATGTTTGTATATACATATAGTGGCATGGGTGGTAAAGAGAAAGTGTGATTCGTCAATCATATCACCACCCTGTTTGCTGCCTGATTAGCCGCTATTTATTTCCCTATCCCCGCTTTTAAAAAGAAAAAAATTCCCATCGTCATTATCATCAGGCCCATCGCAGCAAGGCCCGCTGGTCCGAGCCAATACTGTACAAAGCTTTTTATCGGTGCCTCAGAAGGGTCAGTTGGGTCATAAATAACATCTACCGTCGAGCCGGTCGGGATCTGTGGACCTCCGCTGTTGCCAGCTCCGCCCACAAATTGCACTTTCTCGCCGTTTTCTGTTCTGAATTCGACAACAGGATAATAATATGTGGTGAACTTGGTACCTTTTTTCTCGCGTTGTTCGACGACTGTACCCTGAGCATGCAGGCTGCGCTGTAAAAAAACTGTATCTCTTGGTTCCCCAACAAACACTTCCGATAATCAGGGCGAGGCTGATGATACTGCAAAACAGAAACTCCGACCGGTTCATAAGTTTTCCTGCTGAATTTGTGCAGTGATACTATCAGACATTTAAAATTAAGGTGGGAATGCACGCGAATGGTAAAGGGCAGGCGTCGCTGTAAATGATCAGTAGAAGCGCATTGTACGCCCTGCATGGGCTGAATCAATTATAGGTAAGACCCTTTTCAACGAACAACGATTTGTCCGGTTTTTTTTGAGATTGCGAATTATAAAAGCTCCCGCCAATATAGCACCAATCTTTGTTTCCTATGAATTGCCTAGCTAACATAGATATAAAATTTTTGCGCTCTGACGGTGTGATTAGAACTCTCCACCAACGCCCTGAGTTTGCGTAATGTGGTTCCTCGATTAAATATACAAGCCACACACGATTACATTCCTTGTAAGGTTCAAGCGCTACCTCAGTTCCATATTGGTCTTCACCAAGTTCCTCTCTGACGAAGTTGATGTGATGAAATGGAGGCGTTTCACATTTGCAGAAGGAGGACATAGTTCGCACCTAACGCTAAATTAAGACGCACGTCGAGGGCTATGGGTAAATTTTTTTTAAGTTTTGTCGCAGAATTACCCTGCAATGTGCGTCCACTAACGTAAATCCCAGAATGGTGGACACGTTTCATGAGTCTATCCAACCCACTGCAAGCGATTATAGAGCTATGTATGAAGCCCACACTATGGCTTTATTAATTTTAGTGGAATAGCGTATTTGCATACCTGCGTTCACGGAGATCGACTCATTAAATGAGTAGTAGGATTTATATTCTGCTAAATCCAAGACGGCTATTTTTGTTTGGCCATACTGTTTGCTGGGGATTAAGTACGCGTAAGTAGGTGTCCACGACGTCAAGACGTGATTTCAAGACCTGTTTGAGTCGTCGACTGATTTTTCTTCCACCATGAAACGGAAAATATAGGGTGATAATTTCGTTCCGATGGTGATAATGTCGCCAGAAATGAGTGTGCAGCGTCCGCCTTTATCGCCACCGCCGATATTTTTTTTACCGACGAGCGTTCCGCAGGCGCTTTCCCGGTCGACAAGGTCGTAGCCTCCTTCAGGCAGTGTTTCGATCTGAAAATGTGCTCTTGAGATATGCAGTTTATTTGAGAAGGTATCAAGAAGGTAGAGATCATTGCTCGGAGCGGAGTTGCTCTTTTGACGCTCGTTTATGTTTCCGCTATAGGGTTTTACACACACCCGGGATTCGCGCCCAACGCGGAAAGGATAACGGGCTATTTTGATGGGTTTATTTGAAGAGGCCATACGCGCCTCATCGGTTAGGGGAATCAGCACAGCGAGGGCTGTTTCTTTTGTATTGTAGGGCCGCTGGGCAGTTTCCTTTGCTCCTGCTTTCACAAAACAAGGCTTGCGCAAACAGAACCATATTAGTACCCCAATGAAGGTCCCGGTGCCAATCAGACTTAAGCCAAGCGTCATGATTCCTCAGTTTTAAAATTATATTTCGCCACAACAAAACCTGACGGCTGTCTTCCTTGGAAGGCAGGGTAAAACAGGTAAACTGGAGGGCGAAAAACAAATTTGTTATATTCTAATGTACGTTGAATAATATTTTTTGTACTTTTAAAACCGTAAAATTATAGAATGAGAGTGATTGTGTGTCAAGGCAAATGTTTGCGACTGGCAAATGTTTGCGACAAAAAATAATTATTTAGCTGAGTGTTTATTGATGTAAAATATTATTTGGATTATATAAAAATAGAGATTTTGCAAGAATGACAGGATATCCTGTTTTAGCATTTTTACGACACAGATATTGGGTGCATTTTATTGATCCTTGCACGTTGATTTTTCGAATTTTTCAACACAAATTCTGTTAATATGCCAAAAGTGCTTTTATTTTCTACCCACTTAATTTGCTTGCCGGGAATAGCGCATAGCGCCTCGATGTTTTCGTTTTACTTGTGTAGATTATGGAACGTGCTATAAAAAATAATGTTGGGGTATTATTGAATTTGGTCTGACACGGGGGGGGCTGAATGAGAGCTTCCGCCGCTGCGGTGGACCGTAGACAAATAAACGGGGAAATAATATTATGCAGATTGGTATGATCGGGCTTGGCCGCATGGGAATGAACATGGCTCGCAGGCTGCTGCGGGGCGGGCATGAGGTTGTTGTGTACAACCGAACGCCTGAAAAGGTGAAGCAGATGGTGGCAGAAGGGGCGGTGGGCAGTGGTTCTCTGACTGAGTTTGCCGGGAAGATTTCAACTCCTGGTATCGTGTTGCTTATGCTTCCTGCGGGCAACATTGTCGACGACCATCTTGCCGAGCTTGGCAGGCTGCTGCCTGAGGGCGGCATAGTCATTGATGGGGGCAATAGCTATTATAAAGATGACGTTGCACGAGCGGAAATGCTTCAGAAGAAGGGCATAGCCTTTCTCGATGCAGGTGTGTCGGGCGGCATCTGGGGGCTTGAGAGTGGGTACTGCATCATGGTGGGCGGTGCAGAGGCAGGGTTTAAGCGTATTGAGCCGCTGCTGCAGACGCTTACCCAGCCCGAGGGATATCTCTACTGCGGCCCGACGGGCGCAGGGCATTTTGTAAAAATGGTGCACAATGGTATTGAATATGCCATGATGGAGGCATACGGCGAAGGGTTCAATATCATGAAGCAGTCTTCCTTCGGACCGGGGCTTGAACTTGATAAAATCGCTCATCTGTGGAACAGAGGTAGCGTAGTGAAATCCTGGTTGTTGGAGCTGCTTGAAACAGCATTTGCACATGACCCGCAGTTTTCAGGCCTTGAGCCCGTTGTTCAGGACTCGGGCGAGGGCCGATGGACTGTGCAGCAGGCACTTGAAACCGGGGTGCCTGCACCCGTCATAGCACAGGCTGTGTTTCAACGTTTTGAGTCGCAGGGTCAGGGCGCTTTCTCTCATAAGGTGCTTGCAGCGCTGCGCCATGAATTCGGCGGCCACAGAGTCATCACTCCTAAACCTTGAACTTTGTGTTTTCAAACTTGAACCCTGTCACTTGAACCCTTTTTTTACAAGGCTGCCTATGCCCAATACTGTTTTCAGCACAGAAATCCTTCCGGATGGCAATGCCTGCCGGTATGATCCGCCACGCGATCCCTGTATTATTGTGATCCTTGGTGCCTCGGGCGATCTTACTTCCCGCAAAATTATTCCCTCTCTCTACCAGTTGTTTCTGCTTGGTTTACTGCCGCGTGATTGCGCCGTGCTGGGATGTGCGCGTTCAAAGCTTGACACTGCTGAATTTTGCAGCCGCTTGAAACAGGGGGTTCTGGAAGCAGGCGCCGATATGTCGCGCTGGGATGATTTTTCAGACAAGCTCTATTACCATGAGCTGGTATATGAGGAAAAGTTTTCCTACGGCGGTCTCGCCGAAACAATGGAGCAGATAAGCAGAACACATCAGACAGGGAAAAACAGCCTTTATTATCTTGCTATTCCACCTTTTTTATTTGAAACGGTTATAACGCTGTTGGGGCAGACAGGCCTTGCCCGTGAAACTGAGGGATGCTGGCGTCGTATTATTATTGAAAAGCCTTTTGGCTCGGATCTGGAGTCTGCTGTGCGGCTTGACGGTATTCTCGGGAACTTTTTTCATGAGCAACAGATATACCGTATAGACCACTATCTTGCCAAGGAGACGGTACAAAACATCCTGGCATTTCGTTTTGCAAATTCCATACTGGAGCCGCTCTGGAACAGGAAATACATTGAGTCTGTCGATATCTGCGCCCTTGAGACTTTGGGCGTTGAGCATCGCGCTGGTTATTATGAAAAGGCGGGTGTTTTACGTGATATGTTTCAAAACCACATGCTACAGCTTTTGTCGCTGGTAGCCATGGAGCCTCCGACGCAGTTCCTGTCTGAAAATGTGCGAAGCAGGAAGGCAAAACTTTTTCAGGCTCTTCGGCCTATTAACACGGAAAGCATCAACGACCATATAGTGTTGGGGCAGTATACCGAAGGGGCTCTTGAAGGCCATCTTGTTCAAGGGTATCGCCGGGAACCGGGAGTGGATATGCAGTCTCTTACTCCCACGTTTGCCTGCATGAAAGTTTTTATCGACAACAAGCGCTGGCAGGGCGTACCATTTTATCTGACATCGGGCAAAAGGATGGGCGAAAAGCAGACAAAAATTACCGTGCAATTTAAGGGTGTTAGCAGATCTGTTTTCAGAAACGGCATGATGTCTTCAGACAGCAACAACCGGCTTACTTTTTTAATTCAACCCCGCGAAAAAATATCAATAAGCTTCAGGGCTAAAAATCCCGGACCTGTTATGTGCCTTCGGCCAATCGATCTTGAGTTTTGCTATGATAGCGACAGGGAAGGTAAAATTGATGCTTATGAAAAGGTGCTGATAGACTGTTTGAAAGGCGACCAGATGCTGTCGCTTCGCCAGGATTCAGAAGAGCTGTGCTGGGCTTTTTTAACTCCGCTTATTGAAGACTGTGAGCAGTGTATTCGAACTGAGAGCATACTGCATTTTTATCCTGCAGGCAGTTCTGGACCTGTTGAGGCAGATAAAATCAGGCTTAATAAGTAAATTTAATTTTTTTTAGGAATGCCCTTGACTATTATTTTTAGTTTTTATATGCTATGAGTTAATTTTGAACACAATAACCTTAAAGGAGAGAGAAATGAAGACAGCAAAAATTTTTGCAACAATCGTACTGGCAATGTGCTTCGCTTTCACCTCTGCCTGGGCAGGACAGGACAAAGATAGCAAGGTCGTTGCAGACCAAAACATCAAGGAGACAAAGATAATACGACTTGATGCTTTGGGAGGCATCAGTCCTGCCGAAGTAAACATTAAACCCGGCACGACGGTTGTCTGGGTGAATAATTCTCGCTCCCAGCTTGAACTCAAGTTTGAAGGCAAGCAGGTAACGCTGGCCTGCAAAAGCCCGGTTCATTTTCTTATCGATGACGACGGTTCCTTCGTGTCAGATCGCATCCCCCAGGATTCCGTTGCAAGCCTCTGCTTTGTCGAGAAGGGCGAATTTAATTATGTGCTGCGCAAAGCCCCCGGCGGCGGCGGGATTTCCCCAGCTCGCGATAACATCAAAGAGTTTAAGGGTAAGATCATCGTTCAGTAGGATTATGCCCGATACGGATTTATCAAAAGGAGACGGCAACGTCTCCTTTTTCTTTTCTGACCGGTATGAAACCAAGAATTCTTGTTATAGCGGATGTGCCCGGCTGGGCTCTTGAGCGAACGGCCGATAATGTCATGAAGCGGCTTGACGCCAGGTATGACTTCAAGAAAGCCTTCAACAGCACCGCAGTTGAAGCTTTAAATCGTCGTGATTACGATCTTGTCTATGTCTGCTATGAGCGGCAATTTCAGGATGCGGGTATTACCGTCGCGGCGCCCCGGCCAGCAGTTATCGGCGTGCGCTGCCATTTCAAATGGGACGGAGGCGTGGGTAATCCGCCATCGCCGGAATTTCTGGAGTATTTGCACGGTTTTGATGCGCTGCATGTGCCGTCGAAAATACTGCATGATATTTTTTTACCTCTCCACAAATCGGTCTTTCATACTCCGCATGGTGTTGATGAAACCATATTTAAACCATGCCCGGAGGGGCCATTTTCATCTGCCCGCGGCAGGCTTGTGCTTGGCTGGGCAGGCTCGCGCAGTAATCATCCCGGCAAGAGAGGACTTGATGATTTGCTCATTCCGGCTGTACAGGTGCTTCCAGGAGTAGAGCTGCGTCTTGCCGCACGTGAAGACAAATGGCGCAATCAGTATGAGATGGTTCTGTTTTATCAGGGGCTTGACGCCTGCATCTGCACAAGCCGCACCGAAGGAGGTCCCCACAGCCTGCTTGAAGCATCTGCCTGCGGCATACCGATAATCTCCACCAGTGTTGGTATCGCACCTGAGCTGATAAACCACGGACACAATGGTCTGTTAATCGACCGCAGCATTAAATCAATTCAGGATGCTGTTTTGAGATTGCGTGATAACACTGATCTGCGGATTGCCATGGGAGCCCATGCCCGCCAGGCAATTGAGCAGGGCTGGTCCTGGGACAAACAGGCTCAAAACTATATCCCCTTTTTCGATTGCGGGCTTGCGCAGTGCAGCAAGAGATGAACAGGCAGCTGATCGTTAATGCCGATGATTACAATACCGATTCGAATCGAAACCGCGGTATTTTGGAGGCTGCGCGCCGTGGTATCGTGACCAGCACCTCGGTGCTTGCCAATGTAGGTTGGCCTGAGGGAGCATTGTCGGAACTCAAAGCCGTGTTTGACGCCAGAGCCGGTGTGCATCTCAACTTGACAAAAGGAAAGCCACTCTGTCAGGGCATTGCAAGCATAACAGGAAGCGATGGCAGCTTTTTTACCAAGCCGATTGCATGGAGCAAAGCTTTAAACAACGGGTTTGACTGTAGGCAGGTAGAACGTGAATTTACCGCACAGATACAGGCACTTCATGCAATCGGCATAAGGCCAGATCATATCGACGGCAATAACCATATTCATATTTTTCCAAAAATCGTGCAGGTTACTGCCCGGCTTGCTGTTGAGTTCGGCATCAGGCGTGTCAGGCTGCCGCTTGAGCCGCTTTCATGGTCACTTATGCAGCTGAGCGGCCGGGGACTGGTAAAGAAATGCTTAATAAGCCTGCTGGCACTTCGGGCGCGGGCTGTGTTCAGAAATGCAGAGCTTTGCTTTCCCGACCGGTGCGCCGGCCTAAATGTGCCCGATATGCGCTGCGAGGCTAAGCTTATATGTTTTTTAGAACGCCTGCCAGCCGGCACTACCGAGCTTATGTGTCATCCGGGCTACCAGAGCGCAGACAATGCCTTTTCCACTGCTGATCGCGAGCGGGAGCTTTTAACACTTGTTGCCGCCGGAGTTGCTGATGCAGTCACCAATAATAACATTAGATTAATTGCTTTCAGTGATGTGTCATGCGAATAGCACTTGTAACTCCAAGCATTCTGCCGTTTTCCTGCGGCAACAGTCTTCTTGCAGAGCGTTTGCGAGCGGGACTTGTCTCCCGCGGGCATGAGGTTGCGCTTTTCGGCATTCACACAGATGCCGTAGACTCTGCTGTGCGTTTTTCTCCCGACATCGTGCACAGCCTGCATGCTATTAAACCCGCTCTGTGGCTTGCAGAGCTGTTCCGTGAAATTTCTGTTCCGTGGCTTATTACTCTAACGGGCACCGACTATAACAGCCCGCAGGATTATGGCGCCGAATACGGGATGCTGGCGGAGCAGTTTTCACATGCCCGCGCCATAGTTGCGTTTCATGATGAGGCCCGATTCTGGGTGGCCGAGCATTTTACTCAAGCAGCGGACAGGCTGTTTGTCATTGCCCAGGGAATAGATATGAGGCAGGCAGTGGTTGACCGGTCTGCGGTACGACACCGCTATGGTATTTCTCGGGATGAGATTCTTTTTTTTATGGCTGCAGGCATACGGCCGGTAAAAAACCTCTGCTTTGCCCTTGACGTTTTTGCTTCAGTGCATGCGCGTTATCCTCTTGCCCGTCTGCTGCTTGCTGGCCCGGTGATCGACCATTCTGAGGCGGCACGCGTTTTTGACAAGGGCAGAACTGTGACGGGCTTTTCCTATATTGGTGAAATTTCTCACGAAGAGGTGCGCGACCTTATGTCCGCATCAGATGTTTTTTTAAATGTTTCGCTGCATGAGGGTATGCCAGGAGCCGTTCTTGAGGCCATGGCTGAGGGCTTGCCCGTACTGGCAAGCGATGCTCCAGGCAACCGTGCTCTTGTACAGCATGGCATTACGGGTTTTCTTGTGCCCCTAGCATCAATGAAATGTTTTATTGATGCCGCCTATCGGCTAACTTCCGTTGCCAGCCAGAGGCATAGTATGAGTAAAGCAGCACGCCAATCGGCAGAGACTTTTTCTGTGTTGCATGAGATTGAGAAATATGAAAAACTATATAGTAGGATTTTGCTGTCTGCTTAAACGTACGCGGTTTTTCGCTTAAGCACCTGTTATATATTAAATTTTTTTTGCATACCGCTGCTGCAGCTTTTTTTTAAATGTATTGAACCATAGCGAGGAAAGACAGTGATGGATAAAAATAATCAGGATGATAGCCGTATTTTTTTGGAAGACCCGGTATTTATTGAAATTTTTTTGCCTCTTTACCAGAGCTATAAAATGCTTGACCGTGGTTTCGACAAAAAGGTCATAGATAAGGACCTCGAAAATATTCGTTTAAAATTTTTGACCATATCTGGCGCCAAAGAACGCCGCAGACCAAAGACTTCATAGAAGTGCGTCAGCCTGATATAAACAAGCCCTCAGTGATCTTAGGTCTGTAATATAACGACCTGAATTTTTTTTGTCGGCATAGAAGTTGTTTTTTTGCTGTACCGCTTCTCGATTCAAATCCCTGTTTTTCCCACCCTCTTTTGACATGTCGTCTTATCCCTCCCTCATTCCACAGCCACAAGTTTATATCTTACGCTTTTTATATTAAATACCAGAGTCGACCTCTGGAGGGGGCCTCGCAACAGGTTTTTTTATAAAAATAATAAAAAATATAATTTTAAATTTATTCGTAAAAAATCGTTTCCATAAGCAGTTTTGAAGTGGCCAGTTTCCCCTTCTCAATAGGTTAATAGCCCTAATTAGTGATTTGTTTATGGCTATATTGCACTAGTGTATGATCCTATTGTGTATCATGCACTAGTGCCATTGTTATTTTAAAGCCTAAATAATAATATTTAATACATGCTTTTACATAAATTGGTACAATAAATTAACTGTTTTTTTTGTTTAAAATTGGCACGTTAGTTGTATTATCATAAATGTGTCCTGTTAACATCCTGTAATAAGTTATGATTTTGAGGTGGAAGGGTTTATTGTGAAAGAATTTAATAAAATGAAATTACTTATTATAGATGATGATATTGTTAGCCTAAATATAATGACAGCAGTTTTATCCAAGGCAGGCTTTGAAAATATAAGAACAGCTTACTGCGCACAGGATGGATTGGAAGTTCTTGGACGTGAGAAGCCTGATCTTATACTGCTTGATTATTTGTTACCTGATATGGACGGTTTTGCTTTGTGTAAAAAACTCAAGCATGATCATGCTACGATGGATATACCAGTGTTTATCATAACCGGTGCTGATGTCGATTATGATACGACCATGGAGGATGCCTTTGAAACCGGTGCTTCGGAATATTTTACCAAGCCTGTACGTTTGGCCGATTTTTTACCGCGCCTGCGCACAGCTTTGAAGTCAAAAAAACTCATTGATCAGGTTCGGCAGGAAATCGAGCTCCGAAAAAAGGCCGAGAAGGAACAGGCAGAGCTTATTGATGAACTCAGACAAGCCATTGAAAGAATCAAAACATTGAAAGGACTGCTGCCTATTTGTTCTTCATGTAAAAAAATACGCAATGATGAAGGCTACTGGCAGAATGTTGAGAGATATATCCGCGAGCACTCAGATGCACAGTTTACTCATGGGATATGCCCTTCATGTGCCGAGAGGCTGTATCCCGAGGTGTATAAAAAAATAGTTCAGAGTTAAGTGCAGTGTTTGCCTGTATTGCCGTTAGGGTTTTTTGTTCATGCTGCGTTATGACCGAAGTTGTGTGAAATTTTGCAAAAGAAGCATTTAAGCCTGTATGCGGTCAGGTTATGTTCTCTAATAGTAATCCTAAGCAATGCAGAATGTGTCTGATTGTATGGAGAGGCATGATCATGCTCGACTGCTTGCACCGCCCGGTGAAGCAGGGTTTGCGATAAATAAGGCTGCAGTCTTGCAGCGGCGAATGGATTGAGCCATGGGTATAATTGAAACCCGCAACAGTATCAATCATGTTATTCTCAACAGGCTTATGACGCTGCGCTATCAGCTGCGCAAGCGCCCAGCGCTTTTGCAGTGCATAATTTCTATTGAAGCTCTGTTTGTCCGGGCCGGTGTGATTTATTACGGACGAAATCATAAAAATCTACACGGAAATGGTTGACTATGTATGCAAGGATCCTGCCTGTGAATATTCTCGGCGTTCATATGGGTGGCATCGCAAGGCGACCCCTGAAGCTCTGTAGTACTAGGAACGGCCCGGTTGTATGCAGGACCGAAGAGATGCAGGTTCAGGAGGAATTTCGCAAGGCCAGCATGTATAATCGAACCCTTATTGAAACCAGCCTTGATCCTATTGTGGCTATCGGTGCAGAAGGAACCATCACTGATGTTAACAATGCCATGGAAAATATCACCGGCTTTCCTCGTACAGGACTTATAGGCACAGGCTTTGACCTGTGTTTCACAGAACCAGACAAAGCCAGAGAAATGTGCCGGTGTGTATTAAGACAGGGGTATGTGCATAATTACTGCCTTGAGATGCGGCATAGCAGCGGTACAGTTGCACCGGTGCTGTATAATTGTTCGGTGTATCGTGATGAAACAGGTGAGCCTATTGGCATTTTTGCTACAGCACGTGAAATCACAGAGTGCAGCCGGACCGAGGCTGAACTGGAAATCTATCGCAGCCGTCTTGAAGGGATTATTGAAAAGCGCACGCAAGAGCTTATGAATGAGATAAATGTTCGAAGGCGTGCTGAGGAAACACTCAAGCAGATGAATTGTGACCTTCAGGAAGCCAGAGTGTATGCCCGTGAAATGGCACTAAAGGCCGAGCTTGCAAATGCCGCAAAGAGCGAGTTTCTTGCCAATATGAGCCATGAGATACGCACCCCTATGAATGCGATTCTTGGCCTTTCGCACCTTGCGCAGCAGACCCCGCTGACTTCCAGACACAAGGACTATCTGGTGAAGCTCGACAGCGCGGCACAGTCGCTGCTGATGATTCTTAACGATCTATTTGATTTTTCAAAGATCGAGGCTGGCAAGCTTGAGATCAAAAAGGCTGCGTTTGCTCTGTCTTCTGTTTTTGACAACCTGACCAGCATTCATTCCGTAAGGGCTCAGGAGAAAAACCTGGAGTTGCTTTTTGATGTGGGTTTTACAACGCCACTTTTTCTTGAGGGTGATGCATTGCGTCTCCAGCAGGTGCTCGTAAATCTTGTCGGCAATGCTCTTAAATTTACGGAGCAGGGAGAGGTGGTTGTGACGGTTTACCCTGTAGGGCAGGATCATGAAGGGGTGGATATCCGTTTCATGGTGAAGGATACAGGTATCGGCATATGCCTTGATGATCAAAAGACCCTGTTTAAGCCGTTCACTCAGGCCGACAGCACTATGACGCGCAGGTTTGGGGGTATAGGGATCGGTCTTGCCATTAGCAAACGGCTGGTTGAACTTATGGGCGGCACTCTTACCGTTGATAGTAAGCCGGGTAGGGGAACTTTGTTTCAGTTTGATATTCGGTTTGGGCTTTGTACATTTGCAGCAAGTGAAGATGATAGCCTGCTGCATACCGATTTCTGGATAGGCGGTAAGAGAGTTCTTGTAGTTGACGACTGCGATACTGTTCGTGAGGTTTTCGAGAAAATGCTTGAACCCATGGGCCTCAGGGTTGAAACAGCCTCCTCGGGTAAAGAATGCATGGACATGATTGAACATCCGGATCAAAACGGTTCCTATGATCTTGTGATTCTAGACTGGAAGATGCCCGGGGTGGATGGTATCGAACTTGCTGATAAGATCAGGGGATTTAACGGTGGATCTCAACCCCGGATACTTATGATGACGGGGTATGGTTCCGATGACATGAAAACGGCGGCAGGCCAATTGCTACTTGACGGGTGGCTTGAAAAACCGGTTACATTATCGTCGCTGTTTGCTGCGGTGAAAAAAGCTCTTGGGATAGCTGAGCAGGCAAAACCGCATGTATCGAACTCTGAGCAAATGAAAAAGGTGGCTGCTGGTGAAATCAGAGGAGCACATATTCTTGTGGTTGAAGACAATAAATTGAACCGCCTGGTTGCGGGTGAGATACTGTCAAGTGCCGGGGCACAGGTCAGTTATGCCGTTAATGGAATTGAGGCGGTTGCTGCGATTAAGGTTGGAATTTTTGATGCCGTGCTAATGGATGTTCAGATGCCCTTTATGGATGGGTATACTGCAGCGACTCGAATCCGTGAGTGGGAGAAAAAGGTAAATAGAAAAACCCGCATTCCGATTATAGCCATGACGGCTCATGCCTTGCGTCAGGAGTATGAATTGAGTCTCCAGGCGGGTATGGACGATCATCTAACAAAACCTGTTAATATGTCAGAAATACTTTCCGTGCTTGCAACGTGGATAGGATCCAAAAACTCTAAGTTCAGTGGATCAGATGGAAGTAACGGAAAATTTTTGGACTTTCCATTCGGTTCATATGATGCAGATTCAGGCATCAATACATCAGAGGCTATTGCTCGAATTGATGGAAATCTTGACCTGTATATTAAAATATTAAAAATATATAAGCACAATGTTCCGACACCGGAAATTATAGTTAAGCATTTTTTGCAGGGTGATCAGGATGCGGCGTGTCGTGAGGCGCATACGGCTAAAGGCATGAGCGCGCAGATCGGGGCAGTGGGGTTACAGGGCATTGCTGCAGAGCTTGAAGCTGCAATAAAAGATGGTGATGAAAAAATATTTAAAAAATCAACTTCGCTGTTTGTTGCCGAACTGCAGAAAGTGATGGCTTCAGTTGATCGTTTTATAAACAATGCAGATCAAAATTAGTATCTGCCAGTAAAATTTTCTGCTTACAGCCTGTACTATTAGCGGCCTATTAATCCTTTTTTTTGCAACCGTGCTTATTGGAAAAATTGTGTTCTGATAGGTCATTTTTTTGTAGCCCACGAAATCTATTCAATCACCCCGCACACCAGCTTCAGATGGGAAAGTAGTTGCGTTTTAATTTTAAAACGGGATTTTGCACATAGTACCCCCTTTTTTTTGATCCTACCATGTGTACCAGCGGTTATGACCTGAAATGTTTTGACATTTCAGGTCATAACAGTTAATTAATAAACTTATCCGAAAAATAGGAAACTGGTAATGATAATCGACGCTATTAAAAAGGTAGTCGATCATCTGCATCTTGCAGAGGATGAGATGACGGCAGCCATGAATGAAATAATGGAAGGGTCTTGCACTGATGCTCAGATAGCCTGTTTTTTAACGGCTCTGCATCTTAAAGGCGAGACGGCTGAGGAGATTACTGCCGCTGCCAGGGTTATGCGGCACAAGGCTCTTAGTGTACCCGCCAAAAATAAATCTGAGCTGGTTGATATTGTCGGTACGGGGGGTGATGGAGGCCATACATTTAATGTCTCAACTGCTGCCGCATTTGTAGCATGCGGTGCAGGGCTAACGGTTGCCAAACACGGTAACCGTTCGGTTTCAAGTAGGTCGGGCAGTGCGGATGTCATGGAAAAGCTTGGCATCACCATAGACCTTAGCCCCGAGAGCGTCGGCCGCTGTATCGATGAAATCGGCATGGGTTTTCTTTTTGCCCCGAAGTTTCATCTTGCCATGAAATATGCATCCCCGGTGCGCCGTGAAATCGGTATTCGGACCATATTCAATATGCTTGGGCCGCTCACAAATCCGGCTGATGCCGACATACAGCTCATCGGCGTGTATGATATTAAACTTGCAGCTGTTTTTGCCGTTGTTCTTGAGCGGCTGGGCAGGAAGCGGGCGCTCATTGTGCATGGCATGGATGGGCTTGATGAACTGTCGCTGTCGACTGAAACCCAGGTGTATGATTTGAGCCCAGCTGGCATGGTTTCTTACCGATTGAGGCCTGAGGATGCAGGTCTTGCCCGTGCTCCAATAGATGCAGTCCGGGGAGGAGATGCGCATGAAAATGCCGCCATCATTGTTGATATATTTAAAGGTGCGCGTGGACCATGCCGGGATTTGGTGCTTTTGAATGCGGGCGCCGCTATGATGGCAGGCGGTCGTGCCGCTACTCTGCGCGAAGGCGCAGTCATTGCAGCAGACGTCATTGACAGTGGTCGCGCCATGCGCAAGCTTGTCGATCTTAAAGAATTTTCGCACTCGTTTGATTGAGATATGATACTTGACACCATAGTTGCCCATAAGAAGGAAGCGCTTTTTTCATCCATCTGCGCACGGCCTCTTTCAGTGCTTAAAGAGCTCATGAAAAATCAGTCTTCGCCATGCGGTTTTGCTAAAGCTCTAACCGCCGACAGAGGCCCGCTGGCCACCATCATTGCTGAGGTCAAAAAAGCATCGCCATCAAAAGGCGTAATACGTGAACATTTCGACCCGGTTGCCATCGCGCGCGACTATGAAAAACATGGTGCAGCCGCCATTTCGGTTCTGACCGAGTCGAGATTTTTTCAGGGCAGCGCTGAATACCTTACGGCAATAAAAAAGCATGTGACCATCCCTGTTTTACGGAAAGATTTTCTTTTTGATGTGTATCATATTTATGAAGCCCGTGCACTTGGTGCTGATGCGTTGCTGCTTATTGCAGCTATCCTTGAAAAGAATAAACTTCGTGAACTGCTTCATCTGACACGAGAACTCGGCATGGATGCTCTTGTCGAAGTGCACAGCCGCGAAGAGCTTAACATGGTGCTTGCAATCGGAGCGCGCATTATTGGCATCAACAACAGAGACCTTAATACTTTTAAAACCGATATCGAAACAACAGCTGATCTTATACGGAATATTCCTGATGACAGAATAGTTGTGAGTGAAAGCGGCATTGCCTCTCGGGATGACATTCTGATGCTCAGAAGTGCTGGGGTCGATGCTTTTCTCATAGGCGAATCGCTCATGCGGCAGGAAAGTCCCGGGGAGAAGCTCGCAGAATTAATCAATTTGTAATTTTTTTTTGGAGAGCACATGAATTACCCAGACGAAACAGGTCATTACGGCCCCTATGGCGGCCGGTATGTATCCGAAACGCTGATGCCTGCCCTTATTGAGTTGGAGCAGTCTTACAATTTATATCGCAACGATCCTGAATTCAAAGCTGAGCTTGCCTATTTTCTCCATGAGTTTGTCGGTCGCCCGAATCCGCTGTACTTTGCGCAGCGCCTGTCTGAAAAGCTGGGTATTAAAGTCTATCTCAAGCGGGAAGACTTGAACCATACGGGCGCCCATAAAATTAATAATACAGTCGGCCAGATACTGTTGGCCCGTCGCATGGGCAAGACGCGCATTATTGCTGAGACAGGCGCCGGGCAGCATGGAGTTGCAACGGCAACGGTTGCAGCGCGCTTTGGCCTTGAATGTGATGTTTTTATGGGTGCAGAAGATGTGAAGCGCCAGGAACCAAATGTTTTTCGCATGAAGCTTCTTGGAGCGAGAGTTATTCCTGTAACATCGGGCAGCCAGACGCTCAAAGATGCCATGAATGAGGCCATGCGCGACTGGATTACGTATGTGCGCAATACTTTTTACATAATCGGTTCGGTTGCAGGCCCTCACCCGTACCCGCTGATTGTTCGTGATTTCCAGCGTGTCATCGGCGATGAAGCGAAATCTCAGATACTTGAAAAAGAGGGCAGGCTTCCTGATCTTGTTACCGCCTGTGTCGGCGGCGGTAGCAACGCCATGGGTCTTTTCTATCCCTTCATCGGGGACAAAGGTGTTGTCATGGTTGGCGTTGAAGCCGCAGGCCATGGTATCGGCAATGGGCCTCACTCGGCATCGCTGTGTGCAGGCAGGCAGGGTGTCCTGCATGGCGCTAAGAGTTATCTTTTGCAGGACGAGCAGGGCCAGATATCTACAGCTCATTCCATCGCACCGGGGCTTGATTATCCGGGCGTGGGACCTGAGCATAGCTGGCTGAAAGATTCGGGCCGTGCTCAGTATGTGTCGGTGACAGATGATGAGGCTCTTGCAGCTTTTCATGAACTGTGCCTCACCGAGGGTATTATCCCTGCGCTTGAGAGTTCGCATGCTGTTGCCTATGTTATGAAGGCTGCTGCGACTTTGAAAAAGGATTCAATTGTCATCATTAATCTCTCGGGCAGGGGTGATAAGGATATTCATATTGTAGCCGAAAAGATGGATTCTGAAGTCTGACCAGAAAGGGAAACATGTCAAGAATAGCAAAAATGTTTGATGAACTCCGGGGGAAAAAAGAAAAGGCACTTATTGCCTATATAACAGCTGGCGATCCGGATATGGCGACAACTGAGCAACTCCTGAAATGCCTGGTTGAAAGCGGCACCGACATGATAGAGCTGGGCGTGCCTTTTTCCGACCCCATGGCCGACGGCCCCACCATTCAGGCTGCAGCTCAGCGGGCTCTAGAGCACCCGTTTTCCATTCAGGCAATTTTGGGTTTAGTAAAAAAGTTTCGCACCTATTCACAGGCGCCGCTAATCTTGTTCGGGTACTATAACCCGCTGCTGCAGTATGGACTTGAGCGACTCGCACATGATGCACGTGAAGCGGGTGTTGACGGCTTTCTGGTTGTTGATCTGCCGCCCGAGGAGGCTGCAGACCTTAAAAAAGCAGTCGACATCCAGCAGTTGGACATGATTTTTTTGCTTGCGCCGACCAGTACAGATGAGCGCATTCGTAAAGTTTCTGATATTTCATCGGGCTTCGTGTATTATGTTTCAATAACAGGGGTTACGGGCGCCCGTGAAAGCCTTGCTGATATGATGGAAGTTTCAGTTAATAAAATAAGGCAGTTCACCAAGTTGCCTGTGGGCATTGGTTTTGGCGTTTCAAGTCCTGAGCATGTGCGCGAAATCGCTGGTTTTGCCGATGCGGTTATTGTCGGCAGCGCCATTATTAAGCAGTTAGAAGCTCATGCCGGAATGCCAGATATGCTTTCCAAAGTCGGCTCTTTTGTAAAACAGCTTAAAGAGGCCACGCGGATATAATAGTTTGTTGGCTGTATGTAGTTGATAGTTGGCATTTAATAAGTAGAGCCAGATTGTAAACCTATTGTCTTACAAATCTTGAAATCCCGCTGCGATGATGATACTAAAAAACCCCTCACGCAAGATGTAAACCAGCGGGAGGGCACCTGCCGATTCATACCTGCGAAAGGGGTTTGTGATGAGGCAATCAAATACCCCTGCTATCTTATCTGTTAATCAATTACGGCACCGTAAAATCATTTGCACTTCCGCCCGGTTGTGTCTGATACCCGCAATCCTGCCCCCAGGTATTGAGCCACCACCAGGTTGTGCCCAGCGCAAATGCATGGGGGCTTGTTACTGTACAAGTCCCGCTGTCGCATGCAACAGCAGCATCGACCCATATGTTAAGGGTCAGCCCCTGACCCCATGGCATTATCGACCAGGTCATAACATTGTACCACTCGTCTCCCGAGTCGCTGAAAGTAAAGATCGGCTTTTCGATTCTACTTAGTATGTCGCCGTTTGGCGATATAAGCGTTGGGATTGCACATGGCTCAACCGTAAACCCTTTATATTGGCCGCTGGGCTGAATTTGAAAACCGCAGGTTCCTTCGCTCCAGGTAGTGATCCACCACCAGTACTGGCCTGGAACCATAGCAGCGTTAAGCTGGGTGCTGCAGATGGTATCAGTACAGATCACAGTAGCATCGAACCACTGATTTGCAACAGAGCAGTTCGCTGTCTCGGAATATACAGACACATTGTACCATGTAACACCGTCTATTTTTTGCCATGAGAATGTCGGCTGATGTGAAATATCATTTCCCTCGGGAGCATACAAAGAATAATCTGGCTTGCATTGAGAAGTTGTAGTGAACGACACTTGATCCCCATAGGCTACGTCGTTAGAGTTCATGGCATAGGCGCGAACATAATATGTTGCTTCGCTGTTCAAGCCGGTGATTGTTGCAGAAAAAGTCCCTTTGCCGAAACTGCCTGTCTCTGAGGTCACGCTGTCTTGTGTTGTAGGCGTTCCTGTGGTGTTCCAGCAGAAGCCGCGATTTTTAACATTTGCACCGCCGACAGACGTAATGGTGCCGTTGGCAGTCGCTGTCATTTCACCGATATTGGAAGCGTTTTGAGTGATGACTGTGGGCTTTTCAATGGGCACAGGCGCATGCCGTATTATGGCCGCCTGTGCTTCAGCTTCAATGCATGTTGCAAGCAGGCATACCAGTACTGCACATGCTGCTGTGAACAACCATTTTTTTTGGATTCTTTTTTTCATAATGCCCTCCCATGTTTGTTATTAGTTAAGCACTGGTCTTTCTTGTGTTTTGGATCACCTATGTTAATTTATAGCTTAAAGCATTTTTGATTT
>CAIWCT010000057.1 GCA_903911225.1 uncultured delta proteobacterium | reverse complement strand
TGCGATTACCATAACCGGCTCATCGGTAACCCCCTCAAGCGGTCTTGCCCAGGCTTTCACCGACGGCGTCGCCAAAACATATACGGTCACTGCTGCAAACAGCACGACCAAGACATACGCAGTCACGGTTCATGTTGCCCTGAATCCGGCAAAGGATATTACTTCATTTGTTTTCCGGACAGCTAATAATCTCGGACTGTCATCTGATATTACCGGCACAATCGGCACAAATACAGTTGATCTGACGGTTCCGTACGGCTCAAACCTGTCTGCCCTTGTGCCCACGATTACCATCACCGGCTCATCGGTAAATCCAGCAAGCGGCGCTGCGCAGGCCTTCACTAATGCAGTCACCTATACAGTGACTGCTGCAGACAGCACAACCAAAACATACACCGTCACGGTTCATGTTGCACTTAATCCTGCCAAAGATATCACGTCATTTGTTTTCCGGGCGGCGAACAACCCGGGCCTGGCATCTGATATTACCGGCACAGTCGGCACAAACACGGTAGACCTGACGGTTCCTTACGGCACAAACCTGTCTGCCCTGGTGCCCACGATTACCATCACCGGCTCATCGGTAAATCCGGCAAGCGGCGCTGCGCAGGCCTTCACTAATGGAGTCACCTATACAGTGACTGCTGCAGACAGCACGACCAAGGTTTATACGGTAACCGTCCATGTTGCCCTGAATTCGGCAAAAGACATAACCTCATTTATTTTCCTCAAAGCAAACAATTCGGGTCTGGCATCTGATGTACCCGGTGTTTTTGGAAGCAATACGATTACCCTGACTGTCCCTTATGGCACCAGCCTTACAGGACTTATACCAACGATTACAATAACAGGGGCCTCCGTAAATCCCGCAAGCGGTGTGGCACAGACATTCACAAACGGTGTGGGCAAGACCTATACGGTTATCGCTGCTGACGGTACGACTAAAAATTACACCGTTACGGTAACTGTTGATGCAAGCAATACCGACAAGGATATTACATCCTTTATTTTCCGAGCTTTTGACAATCCGGGCCTGACAGCTGACGTAGTCGGGACTATCGGCACAACCACGGTAGCACTGACTGTTCCGTACGGCACAAATCTGTCTGCCCTTGTGCCCACGATTGCAATAACAGGAAAATCCGTAAGTCCTGCAAGCGGTGTTGCGCAGGCCTTCACCAGCGGCGCGGGAAAAACCTACACCGTGACTCAAGTAAAAACGTCCGGCGGCGGCACCACTAAAAATTACACTGTAACGGTAACTGTTGCTCCGAGTCCGTTAAAGGACATAACAGCTTTCTCTTTCACAGCTGCTGCTAATTCCGGGAAATTAATTGATGATGTAGCGGGAACAATAAACGGCGCCACTATAACTGTCACCTTGCCGCCCCTGACCAATGTTACCGCGCTGGCTGCAACGTTTACGACAACAGGAGCAACGGTAAAAGTTGGAAGCACCACTCAGATAAGCGGGACAACGCAGAACAATTTCACCAATCCCGTAACATACAGAGTGACGGCGGCCGACGGATCAACAAAGGATTACACCGTAACGGTGCTATTAGAGACAGAGGCTTTCACCTGGAGCCAGAAAACAAGTTCTGGCATACTCCAATGGTATGCAATGGGGGCATCTGCTGACGGGATAAAACTTTCTGCTGCTGCTTACAATAATTATATTTATACTTCAATAGACGGCGGCACAACCTGGACAGCGCGCACAAATTCCGGAAAGCGCGAATGGTATTCGTTGACTTCATCTGCTGATGGGATGAAGCTGGCCGCGGGTGTTAAAAGTGGCTATATCTATACTTCAGCAGACGGCGGCGCAACCTGGACGGAGCGAACCGGCGCCGGAAGCCATGCATGGTATTCAATAACCTCATCGACCGATGGGATGAAGATTGCCGCCGGTGATTATAGTACAGGCTATATCTACACATCAACAGACGGCGGCGCAACCTGGGCACAGCGGACTGCTTCAGGAAAACGCCTATGGTCCTCCATTGCATCATCTGCCGATGGCATGAAGCTGTTTGCATGTGTTCAAAACGGGTATCTCTATACTTCAACAGACGGCGGCGCAACCTGGGCGGAAAACACCTCCATGGGGGCCCAATACTGGTGGTCGGTCACATCATCTGCTGATGGGCAGCAACTTGCCGTTATTGCATATAATGGAAATCTGTGCATGTCACATAACGGCGGTGCAACCTGGACCAATTTAGGAAACCGGGGGTGGTGTGCGATATCGGCGTCTTATGATGGTACGAAGATGGCCGCAGTTGTGGATGGCGGATATATCTATCTCTCAACTGATAGCGGTGTGACCTGGATACAGCAAACTTCCGCAGGAATCCACTCCTGGGATACTGTCGCCGTGTCTGGTGATGGATCAATGGCTGTAATAGGTGATTATGCTAATTATAATGGCGGATATATCTGGACGGGAGCATTCGCGCAACACTAAAGGTTAATGTGCCCGAATTGCAGACACTAAGTATTGCAAATTAAATTTGAATATCCACTATGAAAGCAGATACTGCCTCAGGCTCAAGGCCTTCTCTGTAGTCCGCAAGAACTGATCGGGCAGGGACTCAATAAACAATAAAGCAGGCGGCGCTGACAACAGGCGACGCCTGCTTTATTTTACCGACTCAATTGTTTGTTAAAAAAGTTGCAGCGATCAAAACCCCACCTCGATCAAAGCATCCCTGAATGAACCGCAAAATCCAATCCAGCCTGTTCCCTGCTGCAATAAAAAACTTTTAAAATTTTATGACAATTATATAATCATGCAGAAGGGGGTTTTTAAAACGGTTCAAAAATGGCTGTATAAGCACAATGACTCGCCATACTAAAACATATATATGCACCTGCATTGCGCTGCTTGCAGCTATAAGCATGCTGTGGAGCCCTCGTCTGGCTTGGGCTCAAAGCCCATCCGGACCAATGCCTGCTGCTATGTTTGCCGGCGAAACACAGTACTACACCATAGATTTCTGGCTTTTACATGGATCGGCTGCAGGAGAGCTGTGCTTCACCAAAACGCCCGGCGGCTACACAGCTTTGTTTGAGGCTGAAACACGGGGCGTGCTTCAGCTCATTTCCGGGCATCGAAAAGAAATCATGGAAAGCATTATGGAATATGATGCGGCACGGCAGCGCCTCAGGCCCCGCATTTTCAGAGAAATTTTCATACAGCACAAAATGGAGTTCAGGCGGACGATTGTATTTGATTATGAGCATGGCTCCTACACCTGCACCCGCACATATCCGGAAAGCAAGCCGCACGTAACGCAGGCTGAGCTGCCGGATACTGAATTTGAGGATATGCTGTCGCTCTATTATAATTTCCGCTTGGGCTGCTACGGGCCTCTGCGCCAAAGCGGCCGACTCAGGGTGCCGGTCATTATGAAAGAGCAGCCGTCATTCATCAATATAGAATTTCCCGAGCCCGGATCAAAAGAACGCTCATGGGGCTTTTCAGCAGCGCTTACCATGGATCGCAATCTCACGCATGCCCGCAGCAAGCGCGTGCTCACAAAAATCAACGAGTCGGCTGTTCTGGAAAAGGCCCTTGTTATTGATGCGTATTTCTTTGGAGATCTTGCGGTGAATCTCACCGGTACGACGTACTTCTGACCGGCATATCTTTTTATTTGATAATTTTTGCAATAGCCCGAAACTGAGGCGAAGAAGCCGTGCGCAGCAGTTCAAACAGCGCGGTTTCAACAGAGGTAATCTGCACCCCCATACTTCGCATGCGCTCAATGCCGACAGCATTGTTTCCCAGTGTGCGAGAGCAGACACAATCCGCCGCCGCCTGCACCCGAAAGCCCAGATCCATCAGCTCCATGGCCGTCTGCAGCACGCAAATATGGGTTTCAATACCCGCAAGCAGCACATCAGAGCGCCGACTCTCCTTCAGCGCATGAACAAAATCCTCTGAGCCGCAGCAGCTGAAACTCATTTTGCTGACAGGGCAAGCGGAAGCCGGCATAACCTCTGCTATTTCAGGCAGCGTCGCCCCGAGCCGCTCAGGGTTCTGTTCGGTCCAGAGTATGGGTATATTCAAGACATTGAAACCTGCAATCAGTTTCCGTGTGTTTGCAATGAGCCGCTCCCGGTCAAACATCGCCTTTACAAGATTCACCTGCATGTCTATGCACACAAAAATAGTATTGTCTATCGCAAGCATAACTTCTGCTCCTTAAGTTATTCGGTCTGTGTTTAATTAACTCGCCCCTTTTTATTTTGATAATTCTACGGCTGTCAGTGCAGCCCCTGATGGGTCTGTCGATAATCCGACTTCAGCCCGAATCTTACCAATAACTGCACTTAACCATGCGCAATAATATCATCAGGTTAAAAATCAGCAATAGAATTATCATAGCTTTTCTGTTGGTGTGTCAACTCACGATTGTAGCTGCCAGGGCACTGATATAACAATTAAGTTCGGCGAAAATTACCCGATATAGCGAAGGAACGATCTCGAAAAACAGGTTTATTTTAAAGGCTTCCGTCAAAAGCTGAAGGGATTTCAACCAGAATACTAAAAAAAAAACGATTGAATTTACGAATGATTTTGGCTAATAAACTATATAGGGGTTAAAAAAGCATTGACATCCCGCATAAGGTTTTGTAAATTTCCCTACGATGTTTCGCAGATTTAAAAATAATGCATTCAAATGGATGCTAAACATACTGGCAGTATTATTTTAGGTGTTTTATGATTAATAAAAATTGGGGAGAAGAAGGTATGAAAAAGAAAGCTTTATTGGCAGGGGCGGCATTGGTCGTAATGTTTTACTCCGTTTCAGCATTTGCTGCGGCAGCAACATGTCAGGACTGGAAGGGTGCATGGGAGTTTACGTATGACAATGCCACGACCAC
>CAIWCT010000056.1 GCA_903911225.1 uncultured delta proteobacterium | reverse complement strand
GGCAGCACTGCTCACTGGCTTTGCAGCGGCAGCGCCGGTTGCCGACTGGGCCATAACTCTTGATGCCGATGGCCAGCACCGGCCCGAAGATGCACGAAATCTTTTAGCGGCAGTGCCTGAAGGGCTGCGCCCGATTGTTACGGGCAGGCGTGAGGGCATGCACGGCGTGCATGTGCCGTGGGCAAGCAGGTTCGGGCGGAAATTTTCAAACTTCTGGGTGCGCGCCTCTGGCGGACCTGCAGTTGCAGATACGCAGAGCGGCATGCGCCTGTATCCGCTGCCGGAAACGCTCAAGCTGCCGGTGCGGGCACGCCGGTTTCAGTTCGAGGTCGAGGTGCTGGTGAAGGCGCGCTGGTACGGCATACCGGTTGTTGAAGCCCCGGTACGCGTTATATATGCGCCAATGGGAGAGCGCATTACCCATTACCGCGGCTTTGTCGATTTCATGAGAAACTCGGCTGCTTTCACGCGCCTTATCTTCGGTCGTTTTTTCTTTTTGCCTTTTATTCGCATCAAACAAAAAGGCTGCAAGGGAACGCCATGAAGAAACGCTATGCCCTGCGCTGGTCGCTTGCGCTTCTAATAATTCTTACAGTCAGCGGGCTGTTTATTGCCGGCCTCTCCCGCCTGCAGTTCTCAACCGACATGCTTGCCGCTTTGCCGCAAAATGATCCCGTGCTGGCAGACGCCCGGTACGTGCTTATGCACAATCCGGCAATGGAAAAAATCGTTATCGATATAAGCCTTGCCCGTGAGGATACGGCGCTGCTGACTGACTGCGCTGCTTTTATTGAAATGCGGCTGCGGGCAAGCGGCCTTTTCAAGCAGGTCGGCTTAGAGCATATGACAAAGCTCATGCCCGGTTTTTTGCAGTATGCCGCAGCGAGCCTGCCGGTGCTGTTCAGCCGGGCTGAGCTTGAAGCAGCTGTGGCCCCCCTGCTGACATCAGAAAAAATTCACGAAAATCTTGCTGCATCGCTTTCCGGCCTGAGCGGCCTTGAAGGGATTGGTCAGGCAGAGCTTATGGCCCGCGATCCCTTGAACCTGCGCAATCTGGTCCTTGCCCGCATGGCCCTTTTGATCCCTGCAAAACATGTCCGTTTCGTAAAGGGGCAGCTCCTGTCAAGCGACGGCAGGCACCTGCTTATCATTGTCGAGCCCGCAGCCCCGGGCACAGACACGGCCTTTGCGCGCAGACTTGATTCCGTAATGCACCAGACGGCTGATGATGTCGCGGCCCGCTACGGCTCAGCAAACCCCTGCAGCATGACCCCGGCCGGCTCCTACCGAACGTCTCTTGACAATGAGGAGAATGCAAAACGAAATGTACAGCGGGCAACGCTCTTTTCAACCATTGCCGTTGCCCTGCTGCTGCTTGGCGCTTTCCCGCGGCCCTTTATCGGGCTTCTGGCCCTGCTGCCCGCTTTTGCAGGAACCATGTTTGCCATTTTTGTCTATTCCCTTTTCAACAGTTCAATCTCTCTAGTGGCTGTGGGTTTCGGCGGCGCCATCGTATCCTTTACCGTTGATTACGGCATTGCCTATCTGCTTTTTCTCGACCGTCGGCATGAAACCACGGGGTTTGAAGCATCCCGCGAGGTCTGGTCACTCGGGCTTATCGCCATGCTCACCACTGCTGTGAGCTTTGCGGCACTCAGCATGAGCGGTTTCCCGGCCCTTGCCGAGATCGGACTGTTCAGCGCACTGGGCGTAGTTTTTACCTATATTTTCGTGCACGCCATATTTCCCCTCGTTTTTGCCAGCATGCCTGCCGCAGGCCGCGAGCCTTTTGTGCCCCTGCAGGCTTTTGTGAACTGCATTGCGTCATCGCACAACAGCTGGAAAGCGGCTGCTGCCCTGGCCTTCGGCATTGTCATGCTTTTTTTTGCCCGGCCTGAATTTCATATTGATCTCACCTCACTCAATGCGGCAAGCCCTCAGACCCTTGCAGCTGAAAAACTTGTGCAGCAGGTATGGGGCGATGTTTCCGGCAGCATGCAGCTTATGCTTGAGGCCGCCTCAAGGGATGAACTTGCCCGGCGTGGCGACCGGGTATCCCGCATGCTGCAGGCCGAGATAACCGGCGGCGCGGTGCAGCCCTGTTTTTTGCCTTCATCGCTTCTGCCGGGCGCGGAGGCCCGCCGGGAAAATTTTGCAGCATGGCAGCGCTTCTGGAGCGCAGGGCGCATTGCAGATCTTGAAACAACGGTTCGGCATGCTTCCGAAGAGCTTGGCTTTGCCCCCGATGCTTTTGCTCCATTTTTTGCACTGCTTGCCAGCCCCGCCATGCCGCAGGCTTCACTGCCTGATGAGCTTTGCAGCCTGCTGAGCATAACAAGAGACACAGATCGCAGCACCTGGCGCCAGGTGCTTGCGCTTGCACCCGGCCCGAATTATGTCGCTGAAGATTTCTATAACCGCATGTCAGCTGACGCCGCAGCACGGCTGTTTGATCCCGCTTTTTTTAGCGCTCGTCTAGGTGAAGTGCTCCTGTCGGGCTTTGTAAAGATGCTGCTCATTGTCGGCCTTGTCACCGTGCTCGTCGCGTTTTTCTATTTCATGGATTGGCAGCTCACCCTGCTTGGCATAGCGCCCACGGTTTTTGCGCTCATCTGCACGCTGGGCACGCTCAAAATCATGGGCCAGCCCCTTGGCATACCCACGCTCATGGTGGCAGTCGTTGTAATCGGCATGGGCACGGACTATGCACTGTATTTAATCCGCGCCTATCAGCGCTATTTTGATGACTATAATGCCTCGCTGGGGCTTATCCGCCTGTCGGTCTTTCTTTCTTTTGCCACCACATTGCTAGGCTTTGGCGTTCTTGCCGTGTGCGACAATCCCATGCTCAAAAGCGCGGGCCTGGGGCTTGCCCTTGGCATCGGCTATTCATTCATCGGCGCTGTCACCATTGTGCCCCCGGTATTAAAGCGATGCTTTGCGCCTGCGCGTTTTCCTGATGAAACGGTTCAGCCCGGCTCAAAGCGGCACTTTCAGAGGTTTCTCAGCCATTACCGGCATATGGAGGCATATCCCCGATTCTTTGCCCGCTTCAAGGTGCTGTACGACCCCATGTTTCCCCGGCTTGCCGCTTTTTTACATACGCCACGCACGGTCATTGATATCGGCACCGGCTATGGCGTGCCTGCGGTCTGGCTGCTTGAGCTGTTTCCGGATTTAAAGATATATGGCATCGAGCCTGATGCACGAAGGGTGCGCATTGCCAGCCGCGCCATAGGCAGCCGAGGCTCGGTGCAGGTTGGTCGCGCGCCAGATATGCCCGACATACCGCAGCCTGCCGACTGCGCGCTCATGCTTGATATGCTCCACTATTTGACTGATGATGAGGCGCGGCTCACGTTGGCGCGCCTGCACGAGAAGCTATGCCTCGGCGCAATGCTTATTGTGCGGGTGACGATTCCGACGTATGATAGCGCTCCGGTGCAGCGTTTTATTGAAACAACAAGGCTCAAGGTGCTGGGCATTGTGGCGTTTTTCAGAACGGCCCAGCAGGTGCGGACACTTATCACGGATGCAGGCTTTACCATAACCCACGAAGAGCCCACCGCCGCGGGCCGGGAAGAGATATGGTTTATTGCCGAAAGGTGAATTTGTTTAAATTAAAAGCCCCTTCTCCCCTTGCGGGAGAAGGCCGGGATGAGAGGTAATCTAAAATTCCCCTCACCTCTAATCCTCTCCCCCTCGCGGGGGCGAGGAAGAAATAATTAACCTATAAAAAATATAAAAACGTCATGCCGGCGGAAACCGGCATCCAGTAGAGGCGCACCTGTGTGTGCGCCCTTTTTAAGGGCAGACATACAGGGCTGCCCCTACGAAATAAAAAATTATGAAAGACCTTTTTTACCGCTGCCTGATGTTTATCTCAGCCTTTACCGGCTCGTGGTTTTTTAAAACCGGGGCCTGGTGGGTGGCCACAGGCTATTTCATTCTGTTCCCGCAGCGGGTGGCAATAAGCATTAATTTCTATAAAGCCCTGTTCCCCGCGCGTGGTTTTCCGTATCATCTCTTCTGCGCCTGGCGGCAGTTTCACAACTTCACCACGGTATTTCTTGACCGGTGGCTTGCACGCAAGCCCGGCGCTATTGCCTATTCGTATGAAGGACTTGAGCATATTGAAAAAATTGCCCGCAGCGGCACCGGCGGCATACTGCTCATGTCGCATCTGGGCAACTGGGAGCTTGGGGCGAGCTATCTGAGCACCCGTACCGACGAGCCTGCCATAAAACTTCTTTTGTATCTGGGTGAAAAACAGGGCGAGCAGATCGAGGGCCTGCAAAAAAAGGATCTTGCCCTGCAGGGCGTGAAGATCATCGCCACAAAACAGGATGAGCCGTCACCATTTGATCTTGTTGAGGGAGTCCGCTTTTTAAAAGACGGCGGCTTTGTCTCCATGACCGGCGACCGCCTGTGGAGCGCTGCCCAGCGCTCGGTTGCAGTAAAGTTTTTAGGCCGCGAGGCCCGCATACCCGAAGCGCCGTTTCAGTTTGCCCTGCTCTCCGGTGCGCCGCTCATTATCTTTTTTGTCAACCGCATCGGCAACGGCCGCTACCACTGCACGCTCTTCCCGCCGTATGCGGTTGCGGCAACATCCCGCAGTGAACGCGGAGAAGTTATACGTCAAGCCGCTCAGCATTATGCCGAAATACTTGCGAGCATGGTGCGGCGCTATCCCGGTGAGTGGTATCACTTCGAACAGTTTATCGAGCCGAGGGCTGGTAAGTAACGGCACCTGTTTCTATTTTAACCGAACCTCCTTTCATGCTACTGAGCAATTGACTTTTGTTGAAAAACGGACTACTGATATTGCTTAAGTTTATAATAGAATGAACCCTTTATCCGGCTTTTTGATTACGAAACCTGCTTTGAATTAATGCAATATTGAGAACTTGCTATGTTTGAAAAGATCAAGAAAAAGAATTTTCAGGTTCTTGCCTTACACCATGCAGAAGCCATTTTAAAGCACGATATGAAAACAGCTGCTGATGAACTGGAATCTGTGCTTATGCATGTTTCCATTCCAGCTGAGGAACTTGTTTATGGTGGAGGCGGCGAAGGAGAGCTAACACAACGAATACGTCGGGATCTTGCCGAAACTTACGGATGGAAAAAGCATAATTTTGAAATAAAAAAAATTGTTGATGGAGAAGAAAAAGAATCTATCTCGCATGAAATAGACCATGTTAAGAAATTCTCAAAAGGGACTTTTGCCCTTGAAATCGAGTGGAATAATAAAGACCCATTTTATGATCGGGATTTAGAGAACTTTAAACGCTTACATGCTGACGGCGTTATTTCTATTGGCGCTATTATTACGCGTGGCATCTCCCTGCACGAAGGCATGCGTGATTTAATTGAAGCTTTCGCACGCAAAGAGGGCATAGATAGCATTGCTAAACTTTCGCTTTTTTATGATCCCACAAGTCGCCAGAAAGATATTATTACGAAAGCTGCAGAGTCAAAAGGTTCTTTTGAAAAGGGGTGGTCCCATGCGTTTGTCTCGGATAAATTCGGTGAGGCAACAACACATTGGCGGAAATTAGAAGACCGTGTCCGACGTGGAGTTGGAAACCCATGTCCGTTGCTGCTTATTGGAATTCCGAAAGATGTTGTTATCATCTAAAGACAAAAATTACTGTTGGAGCTTAAAACCATGGCGAAAATTATTAATATCATCGATATAAATCCCTCAGAGGACTTGCTGGCAAAGGGGAAGGGTCCGTATTCTACGATCCTTGCCGATCCGCCTTGGCAGTTCCAGAATCGCACCGGGAAAATGGCCCCCGAGCATAAGCGGCTTCTGCGGTATCCGACTATGGAACTGAAAGAAATCTTAGAACTTCCGGTTCCAAAGCTTGCCGCCGCCAAATCCCATCTATATCTATGGGTTCCTAATGCATTGTTGCAGGAGGGGCTCAGAGTAATGGAAGCATGGGGCTTCACCTATAAATCAAATTTAGTATGGTATAAAATCCGCAAAGATGGTGGCCCAGATGGGCGGGGGGTTGGCTTCTATTTTAGAAATGTGACTGAATTGGTTCTATTTGGGGTTCGGGGCAGCATGCGAACCCTCCAGCCTGGCCGGACTCAAGTAAACTTGTTTTCAACCAGAAAACGTGAGCATTCCCGAAAACCAGATGAGTTTTATAGCCTAATCGAAGCATGCTCGCCAGGACCTTACCTTGAGCTTTTTGCCCGCTTTGTACAACCCGGATGGGATCAGTGGGGGAATGAGGATGTGGAAAAGAATTCGTTTCACGGGGTCGCCATGCGAAAAGCCCATAATGATCCGCAGATGAGACTTTTTGAAAGTCCAAAGGGTTACGGTTATAAAGCAAAATAATCGCAAAAAAAGCTCAATCAGCCCCTTTTAAAACATGCGTATTTTTTGCCTGCAGAGAATTTGGGCCATTGATTAAATTGTCAAGCAGGCTTTGATTTTCTTCTTTAACTGGTTTTCATTGGCCAGAAAATGCATCAAGCATTCTCCGTAAGCAGCGAAAACCGCGACTCTTCACGCATGCAATCGGCCGCAAATGCAAAAACTGCGTGCAGGTTATCAGTTGTAAGCGCTGGATAGTTTTCTAAAATCTGCGGCTCGGTCCATCCGGCAGCAAAAAGCCCCATAATAAATTCAACGGAAAGCCGTGTTCCCCGAACAAAAGGTTTGCCGATGAGTATATCAGGGTTTGAATGAATATGGGTTTTCCAGTCTGATACCGCCATGGCTATCCCCTAAATTGATAGTGTTAACTTAAATTTATCATCTCAGTGCTTATTATTCAATATGTTTAACACGATGGTGAAGGTTGGGTATATATCCCGCAGGCCGTTTGTCAACCTGCCATTTTAGTCGCTACGGTCTGCATAGCCACAGGCAATTCACTTTGTTTCATATACCCCTTATGATGCAGATTATGGAAGAGCAAAATTGCGGCTATGTAAACACCTGAATCGGTATGCGCCTACATAAAATAAATTTTTATACCTTCCTGTGCTTTAAAACAACATTATTTTGAACCGTGAAATGCAGCTCTTGTACTCTAAGGCTGAACAGTCTCAGAGGAAAACCTTATAGCCTATGTTGAGAGCTGCGCCGAGAATTTTGGCGGTTTTGGGGCCGATGGGCCGTTTGCCCCGCTCCATCTCGGAGATATGGCTTTGTGGAATACCGCATTTTTCGGCAAGCTGCTTTTGTGTTATGCCTTCCTTGCCGCGAGCGCCTGCTAGAATAACCCCCGGCCTTTTATCCTCGGTCACATCGGGGAACAACTCATGCATGCTAATATAGTGCTCCTCTTCAAGAGACATAAAGCCGAGAGCCTTTAAAGAAGCGCAGGCTTTTTTTCTATTTGTTACAGGCCCGATGAATTTTATGGCTACTGTTTCAATATGGTGCTTTTTCGTGTGTGCCAGCATAGGTGACCTCAATTAAATTGATAGTTGTGACAAGCTGCCATTGCATAAATAAAATTATATCCCTAAAATGGTATATCGTCAACTATCTATTACAACCTTTTTACAGTTATAAATGCTAGGCACACTACGCTTTGCACGGCCTTCAAACTTAGAACCCCTCATGGCATTGGGGAACAATAAAAAAAGGCGGTGCCGCTGCCGGCCCGCCTCTGTTATTGCAAACTGCTGAAAATTAAAAATCTTTCAAATCATCATCATCAAAAGGAATAATATCCTCAGGCCGTGCACCGGTTTTCCGTACATTGTGAATCGATGGAGGCAGGGCTTCATAGGACGGTGTGTGGTGCTTTGCAGTGTATTGCTCCCGTGACGCATCAAGGGACTGCTGGTTCAGATTAGCCCAGATATCCTCATCATAGGTTTCGTCAGAGCGCTTCTGATCGGCTGCGACCAATTGCACATCGTCCTCACCACCGGCCACTTTCTCAAAAAGGTCGCGCACCAGGGCTTTCATATGATATGCCTGCGCCGACAGCTGCTGGCTTGCAGAGGCCGACTGCTCGGAGCTTGCAGAATTCTGCTGAACAACCTGATCCATGCTGCTGACGGCCTTGTTGATCTGGTCGATGCCCTGTGCCTGCTCCTTGCTTGCAGCGGATATTTCAGTAACCAGGCCAACGACTTTTTCAACCCCCTGAAAAATTTGTTTCAGCCCATTGTTGACCTCTGCGGCCTGACGCGTTCCCTCCACGGTCCGGCTTCGGCTCTCGGCAATCAGGCTACTTGTTGTTTTCGCCTGCTCCGAGGAGCGCTTCGCAAGATTGCGCACCTCCTCGGCCACCACGGCAAAACCACGGCCCGCCTCGCCGGCGCGCGCAGCTTCAACCGCGGCATTGAGCGCCAGCAGGTTGGTCTGAAATGCGATTTCCTCTATGCCCCTTGTTACCTTTGCAACTTCCTGGCTGCTTTGATTGATGCCGCTCATGGCTATCATAAGGCTATCCATAGCCGTAGCGCCGTTTGAAGCGGCTATGCGGGCATCATTTGACAGTATGCTTGCCTGCTGCGCATTTTCGGCATTGTGATTGGCCATCGAGGCAAGCTCTTCAAGCGATGAAGATGTCTCCTCAATGGAGGATGCCTGTTCTGAAGCGCCTTGAGCAAGCACCTGGCTTGACTGTGAAATCTGGGTGGCGGCATTTGCTACCTGATCGGCCACCTGGCCAAGAGACTCTGAAATGTTTTTTATCGGCGCGCTCACCCAGGCAGCCAGAAAAATGATCACACCCATGGCAAAAATAAGAACAATCAAGGCTGAGCCGAAATTAAACTGCAGCAGCGTCCGGACAGGGCTCATCTGTTCTTTTACATTGGCTACAGCGGCAATGGACCACCCGAAATTTTTGTCCTGCTTAAACGATGCCATCCGCGCTTCGCCATCCTCGCTGTATTCAACTATTCCCTCGCCCTGATCGAGCATACGCCGGCCATAATCAGAACTCTTTATGTTGAGTTTCATGATTTTCGACTTGTCGGGATGGGAAAGGACCATGCCGTCGCGGTTGAAAAGAAAAACATAGCCGCTGGTCCCTATTTTAACGGACTCGACAAATTTTTCGGTAAAATAGTTCAGATCGACAATGCCGTAGAGTACCCCTATTACGGTTTCATTGTTTTTCACCGGCGAGGCAATGACCATCATGGGCTTGCCGCCTGATTCGCTCAGAAACACATCTGACAGATAGACGCTTCCGGCAGCCGCCTTCTGAAAATAAACCTTGTCCTTAATGTTTTTACCTGACACGAGCATATTGACCACATCAAGGGATGATGTAGTCAAAACTACGCCCGAGGTTTTGGCAATGCCGATTTCATCAAAATAAACATGCGCTTTTTTATAGCTCTTCAGATTTTCATTTGCCTCCTTGACCATTATAGCGCTTCCGTCATCTGCAGAATCGCTGGAAAGCCCTATGGCTTGAGCGAAAACGGATTGCTGCGACCAGAGAATGATATCCTGCCTCCGGTTTTCTACAAATGAAGCGATATAGTCAATGGTTGATGCGGATTGCTGCTGAATCTGCTTTTCGATGATTTCACGCAGCATGCGCTGTGCAAGGAAAAAGGATATCCCCGCACTCAGCAGCGTCCCCAGAAGTATGAGTGCAATGGTTGTTGATAAAATCTTACCCCGAAGCCCCAGTTTCATAGCGCCTCCCTTTGACTTGATGTGCAGAATTAAAATATAATTATAAAAATACCATAATAATTGCAACAAAGCAAAAAATTTATAGCTTCAGATGCTGCTAAACAGCAAAACGTTTCTTTGCATCACACACTGACTGCAAACCGGCATTCTATAATCCCGGAGGGCCGGTCACAGCCCCCTACTCCGTCCGCCGGATGTCTCCTCATCATAAAAATTCTTAGCTTTATTATTATGTTATTACACTTAAATATTGATTTAGAATAAATTAAGATTTATCGCGGTGCTGCCGAAATAATGATAGTGTACCAAGTAAATAAGGGCATACAGCCTTCACTGATGCATACTGTGTAGCGATGGTATAATTTTTAAGCCGTGCCGGTCGTGAAAACGCCTGCCAAAAAATGAAATACCCATGCAATAAAGGAAAATTATGAAAAAAAAATTTAGCCTTTCCACAAAAGTGAAGATTCTGAGCGGGGGATTTATAGCGTTTTTCCTCTTCTCTATGGTGTTTTTGAACTATAGCGTTCAACAAACGGTAGTGAAAGAAAAATACAGCGCCTCAAAAAAGCTAGTATATTCAGCGTATGCTATTTTCAGCCAGTACGAAGAACTTGTTAAATCGGGCGCTCTGACGCGCGAAGAGGCTCAAAAAAGAACCGCTCTGGCAATAAAAAATCTGCAGCATGATGATAATGAAGGATTCTGGATACATGACAGCTCAGCCAGAATGATTGTGGAGCCGAACCTGTCCGGTTATGCCGGGCAGGACATGAGCAGCTACAGCGATTCTCGTGGTAAACACGTGTTTACTGACATGATAACTCTATGCAAAGAGAAAGGCGAAGGCACTGTTGATTACTATTTTCAAAAATCCGGCACCAGCCAGTCGATTAAAAAATTTGCCTATGTAAAAATATTCGAGCCCTGGGGCTGGATAATCGGAACCGGGTTTTCCCTTGATGAGCTAATCGAAGAAGTCGCTCAAACACGAAATATAGCCTTATGGTTGATTGCCATTTTCACCGTGATGGCAGGCTTTGTTTTTTTCTGGCTCGGACGCTCCGTTGCCGGACCGATCAACAAAGCTACGAACGGCCTTTCCCAGATCGGCATGGAACTGCGCTCTGCAGCTGAGCAGTTTTCCGAATCAAGCCAGGTGCTGGCGCAGGCTTCATCCGAGCAGGCCGCCTCGCTTGAGGAGACATCATCATCGCTTGAAGAGCTATCGTCAATGACCAAACAGAATGCCGACAATTCCAGGCAGGCTGACAGCCTCATGAAAGAAGCCAGCAGGGTGATTACCGCAGCAGGCACATGGATGTCGGAGCTGACAAAATCCATGATCGATATTTCACGCTCAAGCGAGGAGACATCGGCAATCAATAAAACAATCGATGAAATCGCCTTTCAGACCAATCTGCTTGCACTGAATGCCGCTGTGGAGGCTGCGCGGGCAGGTGCTGCAGGCGCCGGCTTTGCTGTTGTGGCCGATGAAGTACGCAATCTTGCCATGCGCGCCGGGGATGCTTCCAAAAATACGGCAGGCCTCATTGAAACTACGGTCAGCAAAATCACCGCCGGATCGGAGCTGATGAACAAAACCAATCAGGCCTTTAAAGATGTAGCGGAAAAATCGTCACGGGTGGCACAGATTGTGACGGAGATAGCTGCTGCCACACAGGAGCAGGCACAGGGGATAGCACAAGTAAGCCGGGTTGTGGCCGATATGGACAGGGTTACACAGTCCAATTCCGCCTCTGCCGAACAGTCCGCCTCAGGCTCAGAGGAGATTAGATTTAAAGCCGATCACATGAAGCGCTATATAGATGAACTGCGGAACATGGTGGGTGGCGGGCGTTAATAATTTTATCCAAGCGTCTGCTTTAATCAATAGTGTGCATTGAGCAGAAACATAGAGCTCAAGCATTACAGCTTATCTTCAGAGCCTCCTGCAGCACCCTGCGGGCAGGGCTCAACCGTTTCACCCCGCGCCTCCAGCATGACTTTTGCTTCACCTATTTTTTTACGTGCGCCTGCATTCTCAGGAAACAGCCGCAGCGACTCGCAATAACTCAAATAACCATTTCTTATATCCCCTGTTTGCACCTGCGCAATGCCGGTGGCAAAATAGAGCATTGACATAGGGCCAAATTTTGTCCAGTTTTGCTCCATGAATTCAGCACTGTTTAAAGCAGGCAGCATAATGCTTAACGCGTCGGCTGCTCGGTTTTGCTCCAGCAGGACAAATCCCAATTTACACAGAGAGACAACATTTAAAGGATTGATGGAAATGGCTTTCCTGAAATAATTTTCAGCATCCTGAAATCGCGCTTCTTCAACCGCGACAGTGCCCAGCCCGATATACCCACGGTCATTTGCCGGGTTATCCTGCACCCAGGCAGTGTAAAAAGTAGTATCATTTTGCCAGACAGGAGCCCTGATTGCCGCACAAACCAGCAGGGACCCGAGAAAAAAAACAATGAGCGGCCGCAGAGTCCGTGCGCGCAGCCGGAAAACGGCACAAGAGACCGCGCAGCTGAGACCCGCTATCGGAAGATACATATAACGGTCTGCCACGGTTGAAATAGACTGGTAGGCAAACGGTATAATGCCTGATACGGGCAGCAGAAAAGCCCCCCCGAAAAGCACTCCTGCTGCAATGCCGCCGGAAAGCTTGCGGGAAAGCAGTACAACAGCCAGGCAAAAAACAATTACAACCGGTAATGTGACATAGAGAGCAGAACTGCTGAAAATATGCTCCGGCGTGCGGCTGTAATTAGCCGCCAGATTAATAGGCCAGAAAAACTTTGCCACATAAAAGCCGATGGCATCAAGAAATACGAGCGGCCGCAGAGGAATCGGCGGGACATAATGCGTAAACTTCCAGTCAGCCTCCTCAATCTTTGTTATTACCATAATGGGCAGAGCAGCAAGAAAAAAAATCCCCAGTCGTTTAACATCATCGATCAAGCGTGCATTGAAAAAATAGCGGTTCAGCACCAGAAGCCCAATCGGCAGCGCCACAACCGACGGCTTGCAAAGCAGCGCGCAAAGAAAGCATGCTGCAGATACGCCATACTGTCTGAGGGAGGTGGAACGAACATACCAGATGCTTGCGACAAGAGCGAAAGTTGCTGAAAGCAGATCCCGCAAACCCGTAGCCCAGCAGACCGGCTCGACCTGAAGTGGATGCAGGCAGAATACAAGCGCGCCTGTTAAAGCCGCTCCCTGAATTGTCAATGCTTCGTCTTTTTTTTCCAATCGAGCCAAAAGGAGCCGCAGCAGGTTAAACACCAGCAGGGAGTTGACGAAATGCAGCAACAGATTGGCAAGATGATACGGCAGTGGATTGAGCGGCGGCCCGTTTCCGGAAAGAAGAATCCAGGCTGACGCGGTCAGCGGCATGTAATAGCCGTAATGCGGCCGTATCCATGCCTCTAGAAAATCCCCGGTAAGAATCGTGCGATTTATTGTTATGTTTAAATCGTCATCCCATGTCAGGAATCCGGCTCCGAGCATGCTCCAGTAAATGACGAGGCACACGACTGCAAACAAAAGCACGTAGCTGGCTGGCATATCAAAAAAAGAGGTCGGCGGCAGAGGAAGACCCGCTTCTTTTGCGGCCTGCTGCCGCATCGTTTTTTGAATCTGCTTTTTTCTTTTTCCCATTTCGAGGTGGCTTGCTTAAGGGCTCGATTAAATTATTGCTCATTCTAAATTTTACTTCTGTTATGCCGTGAATATAGGATGCAGTGCATAGCGTGTCAAGACAAATACCCTTTTCTCACGATACACCCGGAGGCTGATCTCCAACAGTGCAGTGCTGCTGCGGGCAATACTTGCTGACAAAATTTTGCGCGCGCCAGTCATAAAAAAAGCCCCCGTGCCGCAGGGCACAGGGGCTTTTGAAGTGGCTGGTAGAGTTTGGATTAATAATCCATTCCGCCCATACCGCCCATACCTCCAGGAGGCATTGCGGGCATTCCGGAATCCTTCTTGGGCTTCTCGGCAATCATGCACTCGGTGGTGATGAGCAGAGAGGCAACGCTTGCTGCGTTCTGCAGGGCGCAGCGCACGACCTTTTTCGGATCGATAACGCCGGCCTTGATCATGTCTTCGTAAACTTCGGTCAGAGCGTTAAACCCGAAAGCGTCTTTGCCTTCCTTTACCTTCTCGATAACAATGGAGCCGTCAAAGCCGGCATTGATTGCGATCCAGCGCAGGGGCTCGACAATCGCCTTGCGAACAAGTTCAAGGCCAAGCTGCTGCTCTTCGGAGTCAAATTTCAGGCCTTCAAGAGCTTTAAGCGAGCGCACAAGCGCCACGCCGCCGCCGGGGACAATGCCTTCTTCAACTGCTGCGCGGGTTGCATGCAGCGCATCCTCGACGCGGGCCTTTTTCTCTTTCATTTCGGTTTCGGTTGCAGCGCCAACATTGATCACGGCGACACCGCCGACGATCTTTGCAAGCCGCTCCTGAAGCTTCTCGCGGTCATAATCAGAGGTGGTCTCTTCGACCTGTGCGCGAATCTGTTTTACGCGGGCTTCAATAGCCTTCTTTGTTCCATTGCCTTCCACGATCGTGGAATTGTCTTTGGTGATGGTGACGCGCTTGGCGCGGCCGAGGTCTTCCATGGTGATGGCCTCAAGCTTAATGCCGAGGTCTTCTGCTATCAGCTTGCCGCCGGTAAGAATGGCGATATCCTCAAGCATTGCCTTGCGGCGGTCGCCGAAGCCCGGAGCTTTAACGGCAGAAACCTTCAGGGTTCCGCGCAGCTTGTTGACCACCAGTGTTGCCAGTGCTTCACCTTCCACGTCTTCGGCAATGATCATGAAGGGCTTGCCTGCGCGGGCAACCTGCTCGAGTATGGGAAGCAGATCCTTCATATTGCTGATTTTTTTCTCATGGATGAGGATGTAGCAGTCTTCCATCACCACTTCCATGCGCTCGGGATCAGTCACAAAATAGGGTGACAGGTAGCCGCGGTCAAACTGCATGCCTTCGACAACGTCCAGCGTGGTTTCCATGGTCTTGGATTCTTCAACCGTGATGACGCCTTCTTTGCCGACCTTGTCCATTGCCTCGGCGATGATGTCGCCGATGGTGGAATCGTTATTGGCGGAAATGCTGCCAACCTGGGCGATCTCTTTCTGATCCTTGATGGGCTTGCTCTGCTTCTTCAAATTTTCAATGATTTTCTCAACAGCCTTGTCGATGCCGCGCTTGAGTTCCATGGGATTGTGGCCTGCGGTCACAAGCTTGATGCCTTCACGGTAGATTGCCTGGGCAAGCACGGTTGCGGTGGTGGTGCCGTCGCCGGCCACATCGCTGGTCTTGCTGGCAACTTCCTTCACCATCTGGGCGCCCATGTTCTCGAACTTGTCCTCAAGATCGATTTCCTTGGCAACGGTCACGCCGTCTTTGGTGACGGTGGGAGAACCGAAGCTCTTATCGATGATGACGTTTCTGCCCTTGGGACCAAGGGTCACTTTAACTGCATTGGCAAGAGCGTCGACACCCTTGAGCAGCGCAGCTTTTCCGTCCTGAAATCTAATTTCCTTAGCCATTTTCTAGCCTCCACTATATTAATTGTTTATTTAAATTACTTCTGAATGATGCCCAGGATATCGTCTTCGCGCAGGATCAGATGTTCTTCATTTTCGATCTTGATCTCGGTGCCTGCATATTTGCCAAACAGCACGATATCGCCTGCCTTCACCTCGGGGGCAACGCGCGTGCCCTTTTCATTCAATTTTCCGGGGCCTACGGCTATAACCTTACCCTCCATGGGCTTCTCTTTGGCGCTGTCGGGGATGATGATACCGCCCTTGGTCTTTTCTTCTCCTTCGATTCTCTTAACGATGATTCGGTCCTGCAGTGGTCTGATTTTCATACATTTCCTCCTTTGACTACTGTTTAATGGTTGCCTTAAACTTGAATAAATTCAAATAGTTAGGCTGTTTGGGGTGTTTTAGTGCACCGCACTCTAGCAAATGATTGATAACATAAGGCCAATTACCACAGAGTCAAGGCAGAGCAGCCATTTTTTTAAAAAAACTGCCGGCATCGCAATGCTGTAACCATGCTTGACTTGAAAGCTTTAAACTCTTATCTTAATAAAAAAATTAACCTGGAGATGATCGCAATGGGAAATCAGCTTAAAACCGCGGTGCTGCTTGGCGCATTGACGGCATTAATTATTGTTTTCGGCAGCGCGCTTGGCGGAAGTAACGGCATGATGATAGCCTTTATTTTTGCCCTGGGCATGAATCTTTTCAGCTACTGGTTCAGCGATAAGATCGTGCTTAAAATGTACAGCGCGCGCCAGGTAACTGAGGCTGAGTCGCCGGAGCTTTTCACAATAGTTCACCGGCTCACGTCAGCAGCTGGTCTTCCCATGCCAAAGCTCTATATTATACCTGATGACTCTGCCAATGCTTTTGCCACGGGCCGCAACCCGGAGCATGCCGCAGTGGCGGTCACGCAGGGAATTCTGCAGCTTCTGGGACCCGCCGAACTCGAAGGCGTGCTTGCCCATGAGCTGGCCCATGTAAAAAACCGCGACATCCTTATCGGCACTGTGGCTGCGGTGCTGGCAGGCGTGATTACCTATATAGCACATATGGCGCAGTGGGGGGCCATGTTCGGTGGATTTTCGCGCAGTGACGACGATGAGGGCGGGGGCGGGATCTTCGGAACACTGGCGCTTGCCATTATCGCTCCTATTGCCGCTTTGATCATTCAGATGGCGATTTCCCGGTCACGGGAATATCTTGCCGATGAATCCGGCGCCCGTTTTGCCGGCACATCGACAGGTCTTGCCGGAGCATTGGAAAAGCTAAGCTCCGCCTCACAGCGCATACCCCTTGATGCCAATCCGGCAACAGCCCATATGTTTATTGTAAAGCCGTTCACCGGTGGCGGCATCATGAACCTGTTCAGCACCCACCCGCCCATCGAAGAGCGCGTCCGGCGGCTGCGGGAAATGAGATGATTTTAAATTTTGAATTGCGGATTTTCCGGAATTCGCATATTTCTAAATCCAAAATCAGAATTCCGGCGAAGCATTCCGCAGGAATCAAATCCAAAATACAGGTAGGCCGTCATGGACAACAGAGAGACTGACCATCGCCCCTGGGGCTATTATGAAGTGCTCAAGGACGAACCGTTCTGCAAGGTTAAAAAGATTGTTGTCAATCCCGGCAAGCGCCTCAGCCTGCAGCGCCACCAGCGCCGCAGCGAACACTGGTTCATCGTGCAGGGCCTTGCATCGGTGACGCTGGATGACGCGCTGCTGCAAATCCCTGCGGGCAAGGCGGTTGATATCCCTCGCGGAACAAAACACCGTGTTGCCAATGCCGGAAGCGAAGATATTGCTTTTATTGAAATCCAGACGGGTGATTATTTTGGTGAAGATGATATAGAACGGCTGGAAGACGATTTCGGGAGGGCCTGAACAATTTCGAAATAGCCGTACAGATGCGCAGCGATTTGGCAGCTAGTGGCTCATGACAATTAAATTTATCAGTTTGAAACCCTCTGCTTTTGCAGAAAAAATGGTGGTCAATGCTGTTGAATTAAGAGTTCCTTCTCCCCTTGGAGGTTGTGTCGTAATTAAAAATT
>CAIWCT010000055.1 GCA_903911225.1 uncultured delta proteobacterium | reverse complement strand
TATCATAGGATGCTTGGAAAGTCCGACAGACTCCTAGGTAAATGAAATCAGGAAAGACTTCCATTGTCTGCATGTTGACATGCAAAGCAATGACTGCTATGGTTTTTAACACAACAAAAAACATAAAAAATTATGCCTATTTCACTACATAATAGCGGTCTTCACCCGGATTTCCGCAAACTGATCCTTGCGGGATCATTACTTCTTGCATTTTTTCTGCTGCTTGAGCCGGGCTTTGCATCTGCGCTGGACAAGCAGAAATTCCCACAGCCAACGGGTGCTGTAAATGACTTTGCCGGGGTTATCCCTGCCGACAGCAAAGCCCGTATGGAAAACCTCAGCACCGAAATCCTTGAAAAAACCGGCACAAGTGTTGTGGTGGCCACCGTTACAACCCTTGACGGAGAGAACCCTGAAATGTACGCCACTGACTTGTACGCTGCCTGGGGTATCGGCAAAAAAGGCAAAGATAAAGGCGTACTTATCTTTATTGCTGTGCAAGAACGAAAAATCCGAATTGAGACCGGCTACGGCGTTGAAGGAATTCTTCCAGACGGACTTGTGGGAAGCATCCGCGACCAGTACCTTGTGCCGTACTTGAAAACCGGTGACTATGGACAGGGACTATTCGAGGGGATGCTCGCGATCGGCACCGTAATCGCAAATGATGCAGGCGTTACAATCGGCAATGGCGATCAACCTATAAAATCGCAACAGGCGCGCCTTCGGCAGCAGCGCGGCTCAGGCTTGGGAGCCCTTATACTACTTGTACTGATCATCATATTTGCCTTAACTCCCATGGGCAGGGCTATGCTGCCCTGGCTGCTGCTTTCTGCACTCTCGGGAGGGCGAGGAGGAGGCGGCGGGTTCGGAGGTTTCGGCGGCGGCGGATTTGGCGGTTTCGGCGGCGGCATGAGCGGCGGCGGCGGCGCAAGCGGTGATTATTAGTCTATATATTTACTTGAGGAAAAATTATGGCAAAAACACCACAAACACCGGAATCAATCTTTGCGGCATTTACCGCTGATTACCAAAAGCTCTTTGGTGCCGATCTTGAAAGCATCATCCTTTACGGCAGCGCTGCCCGGGGCGAATACGTGGCAGGCCGTTCGGACATCAACTTCATGATCGTGCTGTCCGATGCAGGCATTGAGAAACTTGCCTGCACAATGCCTCTTGTTGCCGCATGGCACAAATCCCGTGTCAACACACCCCTTTTCCTCAGCAAAGATTATATCACCATGTCCCTTGACACCTTCCCCATCGAATTTCTTACCATGAGGGCAGGGTATAAAGTGGTGTTCGGACAGGACATGCTCAAGGATCTCACATTTGAAAAGAGCTTTGTGCGCCTGCAGTGCGAACGGGAGCTGAAAGGAAAACTTCTGCAGCTGCGGCAGCGCTTTGTTGAAACAGAAGGCAAAACAAAAATTATCATACAGCTTATCGGCCATTCGCTGCCCGCATTTCTATCGCTGTTTCAGGCAATCCTTTTTCTTAAAAATATACCACAGGCTGCAAACCGCTCGGGCCTGCTTGCTGAAATAGCCCGTGTAACCGGCTTAAGCATCCAGGTGTTTAACGACCTTGCTGCTGTGCGGGACGGCACAAAAAAACTCAAGGATAATGAGGCTCTCACACTTATGAATGACTACATCCGTGAAATAAAAACAATAGCAACCTATATTGATGAATTCCAGACATCCTAAGGAGGACACACCATGAAAAAAAACATGAGATCACTGCTGCTGATATGCGCGCTTGTTTATGCCGTCTGCATGCTGCCGGGCTGCAGCACCTACAACAGCCTTGTTGCGCTTGATGAAGGTGTTAAGGAGTCCTGGGCTCAGATCGAGACGCAGCTACAGCGCCGCATGGACCTGATACCAAATTATGTCGAGACGGTTAAGGGTTATGCCGCACAGGAAAAAGATGTGCTGGTGAAGGTGACCGAAGCGCGGTCAAAGGTGGCGGGAGCCGGTACAATTCCCGAAAAAATGGATGCCAACAATCAGCTCACCTCGGCGCTCAGCAGGCTTATGGTCGTAGTGGAAAAATATCCTGATCTTAAGTCGAACCAGAACTTCCTGCGCCTGCAGGACGAACTTGCCGGCACCGAGAACCGCATCGCCGTTGCCCGAAAACGCTACAATGAGACGGTAAAAGAGTTCAACACCACCATGCGCTCGTTTCCGGCAAACATGATCGCAAGCTCGTTTAAATTTAAAGAGGCAACATATTTCGATGCTCCCGAATCAGCCAAGACGCCGCCACCGGTGAAGTTCTGACGGTGTTATCGATTGATATATAAAGGTCGGCTAAGCTAAACGCCTATCCGACCTTTTTGTTGCATCGTACTATGCATTGGTAGGGCGGGTGCCAACCCGCCGTTTTCCTTGTTGAGCGTTATCCACCGATCTCAATTATTTACAAAAAAGATGGCCACTGTTCCTGTTTGCTGTTTGTATATTCATTGCGGCGGGTTGGCACCCGCCCTACAATCTGATTTCACCTGCGTTTCCGGCAAGAGATCGATTATAGCTTATCATTACCACCGGCAATTTTGCAAACCCGTTGCCGGGAGTCACGAATGGCCGTCACTATTTCCTTCCGGGAAATAGTTTTAGCAAGCCCCGCAACATCAAAAGGAGAACGCCGCGTGGGTGTTTTAGGCGCTATTGTAAACATATCACCCTTGCGGCGGCGAATGACAATTTCTTCTTTCTTTGACTCTTCAAGAATATCGGCAAGCTTTTCTCTTGCCTGAGAATACGTATAAACTTTCATACATTACTCCACTACTTTTATCCCAAGGGTCGCTGCAACATGAAAGGCCTATGGCCATACGCCCCTAAAAGCCTGATCCTTTCAAGGGCGCGATCACAGCGCACTGACTCCTTATTGTGTTTATGATTTCCGATAAGGGATAATTATCTTTTTGAGCATTGGAAAATGCTTTTTGTTCAGCGTTACCAGATATGATTGCGTTGCAACGGCTGTGGCGGCAATAATGGCGTCGGACAGGCCTACCCCATGGCTTTTGTTATATTTATTTCTGATCATACCGCCAGATTTACTTATCTGTTTATCAACCGCGATGATTTCAAAGGCCAGCAGAAACTCGTCAAGATCAGGTATTTCTTTTTCCCGTGCGCCTGCATACAGCTCTGCAGCTGTTATTGCCGAAACCTTCAGCTGCTGATCGGCATTTTCAAGAAAAGCAACTGCGGGTTGGAACCCCCGAAGAAAATCGACCAGTATATCAGTATCAAAAAGCAATCCGTCTTTCATGGCAACCGTGCATCCAGCTCATTTCTGATCGCTGAAAAATCAGGCAAATCACAGCGCTTTTCCCAGAGACCTTTGCCCTTTTGCAGCAGCAGGCGGCGCTTGTTAGGGTCTTCCGAAGAAAGAAAACCGTCAATCGCCTCTCGAATTAAAACACTCTGCTTCTTGCCGCTCACGGCAGCCATTGTTTTAAGCCCCTTTTGCTCTTTTGGGGTAAGATAAATCTGTGTGCGAATCATGGATGCTCTCCAAGTGATGTATATAGGTAATGTATAAATCAGTTCGCCTGTTTTGTCAACGGATACTCATAATTTTCTCAACAAGTAGCTTTAAACGTATTTCTCGAAAAAATAATAAAAGGAGCCCGTAACCGAGCCCCGACTATGATTTATGTTACCCATATCGATCATTGCATGAGTAGTCATGGGCGACCAGCCGGTCGCCCCTACCCTGAAACCGAAACCCTGAACCCCGATTCCTGGTTTCCTTATGTGCCTCTTCTCTGAACCCTGGCCCCCGAACCCTGATCCCTATTCTTCCTTCCTCCCCACCATTGGCGCAATTACTTCAAGAACACTCCGGGTAACTGCCCTTAGAGCGGGGCTGTTTTCAAGCGCGGCGTTGATGCTGTCGGCATTATTATAGTAGATTTGTATTACCTTACGGCCAACTGCGCTTTGCGCGAGCGTGCTGTCACGGAAATTGCGCAGATTTTCAAGCTTCGGATTATCCTCCCCTAGAACCTTCACTGCACAGCATGGTCCGCTGCAAACCGTTGTCGTGGTTGTCGTCTGCGTTGTCGTGGTTGTCGGCTGCGTTGTCGTGGTCGAAGAACCTAATGACCCACACTGTCCCGCACGCACCGCGCGGACATAGTAGCCGTTCGTCTTACTGAAGCCGTTCACGCTGCCGAAGCCGAAACTCACGATCCACGCGTAGTCAGTACCGTAAGCGTACGTAGTAGACGACCAGTAATCGGACGCCACCGTGTCAGGAAAAAAAGCTGTAAAAGCTGCCGGATTATACGCATTGTAGTTAACTATTGATTGGAGCTCATTTCTGGTTGGCAGCCGCCAGTCGCTCTGCCCCCCCAAGGCCAGGTTTTCGCAATAAGCCTTTGCCTGGTCCCAGGTATAAGTTCCTGGGGCCGTTGCCTTTTGCCACATGAGGCCGGTAACAGACTCGGTTATTGTGCCATCTCCATTGTCAAAAAATGCAGCACAAGCATACCCATGCCAGAATACGACAGCCAGACAAAAACAGAATAATCTTTTTTTCATCTGCTTACCTCCTTTGAATTTAGGTTTGATCATATATTTCTAATTCAAGAGAATACTTAATTTTATTCGCAATGGGCATTGTAACAAATTGTCATTGAAGAAGGGACTGCCGCGGTTGAAGCAGCAATCTCTGCTTTTATTAGAGCACTTCGTTCGCAATGATACCTGTTGTACTGTTATTGAGCATTCTTTTCATCTGCCCTTTCGAGGTGTGCATCGACGAAGCAACCCCTGCCCCTGGGCAAAAAAAACAGCCTGCCTGCAAGGGCGAATTCTATTCGCACCTACACCCGATACCTGTCCCTCAATTCCCAACCCACACCACCTCCCGCACATACCGGTTTTTCACATATCGGCCATCACCGCCCTGGGCAATAAACGAGCAACTGCGGCCCAGAGACACAATTTTCTGTGTAACTTTTTCGGTCAGGCGCAGCGGAAATCCGGCGGCATAATCCATACCCCTGAAACCACAGCGCACGCGGCAGTTCAAATACTGTCCGGCAAACACTGCATCACGGCCATACATTTCCACATACCCGCCCACCTGAAACAGCAGCACGCAGCCGGCCAGCCGGGAGCGATAAAAAAACAGCTGTATCTTGAGTGATCGAAAACACCCCTTGTATTTCAGGCGTTCGATGATACTTCCATCCCGCAGGGTGAAGATCATATTCAGCCAGGCATGCTTTTCAAAAACAGACTGTGTTAATTTATATGCGTCTGCATGACGAAAATGCCCCAGATAAGAAGCAATGACCTGCCGTAGTTCGATAACGGCCTCAGGCTGCAAGAAAATCTTAATCACCTGTTTGCCGCCGATACATATCTCTGAAACCATCTTTTTTCGGAAAACGGCGAGTTTTGCTTTCAGGTTATTCACCACCCGGCGGCGCACCAGTATATAATTCGGTCGCACAATATAGCCCAGAAAGTCGGAGCCTTCCGTCACCCGCCGTGGAACACTGTCTGCCTTAAGCTCAAGAGAGAGTTTCTCGCGCAAAAAATCCGTTATCAGCCCGCGCCAGGCAAGAAGCTGTTCGGGTGAGCTGTCAAGCAGTAAAAAATCATCAACATAGCGGAGATAAAAACGGCACCGCAGAGTTTGTTTTATAAACAGATCAAGCTCATGCAAATACACATTGGCAAAAAACTGGCTGGTCAGATTGCCGATGGGCAGCCCTTTGTCCGGCCCGGCCTTAAACAGGGTTTTATGCGGCGGAATATTGTCAAGCAGCGCCCTGTCGCCCTTGAATACATAGGAGCTTGTGCAGTCATGAAAAACAATAATGCGCAGCAGCCGCAGCAGGGTAGCCCTGCCTATTTCCGGCATTTCTTTAACCATAAGTTTTTGTTCAAGCAGGCCAAACAAAATATGCTTATCAATGCTGGTAAAAAACGAACGGATGTCGAGCTGCAGGGCATAAGCCGCAACTTTGCTGTTTTTAGTCACCCGCAGCATAAACCCCTGCAATCGCCTGACTGCGGCCTGCGTGCCTTTGCGCATTCTACAGGCATAGGAGTCGTAAATAAAACAAGGTTCATACAGTTTCTCGAGCTCGCGCACCACCAGATGGTGCACGATACGGTCGCGGAAATCAGCGGCAAACACCTCCCTGAGCTTAGGGGATGCCGTAAGAAAACAAACAGAGCGGGATGGCTGGTACGCATCTTTTTGAAGATCTGCTGCAAGATCGAACAGCTTTTCAGAAGCGCCGATTTCAAACCGCAGCGCATTAATCGTACCTCGTTTTCGTTTCCGGCAGTCTAAATATGCATTGTAAACCGACCGGAACGACAGCAGCGAACACTTTCCCGCACGCACCGCGCGGACATAGTTGTTGTTCGTCTTATTGTTGTTGTTCACGTTGCCGTTGTTGAAATTCACGTTCCACGCGTTGTTAGTATTGTTTGCGTTCGTAGTAGACGACCAGTAATTGGACGCCACCGGATTACCTTCCCACTTCGCGGCCCGAAAGCCCACCGGACGCCGGAACCCGACGCCCTGCATAATAATGCCATTATTTCAATGGCGGGGAAGGCGCACAGTGTTCTTGAACTCACTCATCTATCCGTTGTTTGACGACGGTTGATGATTCAGGCTCTTTTTGCTGCTTTGCAGCCATCCCTGGCTCTGTTTGCATAACACCACCGCAAGCCCACTGGCATGCTGAAAACTGTTAAACCCTGAAAAAGCCTTTACCTCCTTTGCAAAAACAATGGTTGTTTTAAGCATCTCACATGTATCCACAAGCTCCGCAAGAACATGCACCCTGGTAATACTTGAATTTGCCTGTATGATAAGCCGCAATGTTTTCCGCGATAGTTCCCTCAACTCCTCCCCTACGCTGTATTTATTGTAGCGGCTAAAATTTTTTACAACCGTCTGTAAATAGACAGCAAGCTCCATTGATTTTTTATAAATAGGTAAATGTTCGTAGCGGGCCATATCTTTAGTTACAGGGGTTTAATATCTGGGATCAGTGGTAAGCGAAAAAAAACCTTAACTTGCAACTCGCTTATCTAACAACCAAATAATCAAATTATCGAATAATCAAAGTATCAATCACTGTCCCGCACGCACCGCGCGGACATAGAGGCCGTACGCCTTAAAGTAGTTGTACACGTTGCCGTCGTAGAAATCCACGTGCGACGCGGCGTCAGTACCGTAGGCGTCCGGAGGAGACGTAGACGACCAGTACCAGGACGCCACCGTGTCAGGGAAATAACTCCTGTTGATAGTGGGGCCGGGAAAGGAAATACTGCTGTCAACAAGGGTCGATAATTCCAATATTGTAGGCAGATACCAGTCTGTATAGCCGCCGAGGCTGAGATTATTGCAGTAATCCACTGCCTGCGCCCAGGTATAGGTGCCCGGGGCTGTGGCCTTCTGCCACATAAGGCCGGTAACATTGTCCTTGATAATGCCGTTGCCGAGATCGGTATAGGAATGGGGATTGCAGATTCGCTCGCTGGGGTCGCCCGTATCGGGAATCGGAGCGGCAAAGGCAGCAGAGGCGTATACCAACAGGGCGCATACTGTGGCAAAAGACAATAGATTCAACCATTTTCGTTTCCGCATCTTTATCCTCCTTGTATGGATTAGGGTTCAGGAACCAAGGTTCGGGGATTAGGGCAAAAACCCAAACCGAAACCATTTTTTCAAAATCAAAATCGCACAGCAAAAAAGGCATGTCCGGTTAAAGACATGCCTTGAATTGTACTATATTTGGTTTTGTAAACACTGGTGTTTAAAAGATGGGAAATGCCCTGGCTTCTGGCTTCTGGCTTCTGGCTTCTGGCTTCTGGCTTCTGGCTTCTGGCTTCTGGCTTCTGGCTTCTGGCTTCTGGCTTCTGGCTTCTGGCTTCTGGCTTCTGGCTTCTGGCTTCTGGCTTCTG
>CAIWCT010000054.1 GCA_903911225.1 uncultured delta proteobacterium | reverse complement strand
TTGCTGGCTTGAAATTTGATTTATTAACACCCATATCTTAACTCCTTAATATTTATGCGGCGTAATATCAATCACATAAACTGTAATAATATCTTTTTCGACGGAATAAATGACCCGGTATTGAATTTTAAGCCGTGAAGATCGTTGTCCTTCCAGCGCTCCTTTTAATTTTTCGTCATGAAATCCGGGGAATTCGCGTAATTTCCCCGGCCCATGTCGAAAAACAATGTCTTTCCAAAGTTCGTATTTTTTAACGGCTTGTAAGGGCAGTTTCTCAATTATCTTATCCAGGCTGTGATGTTCCTGTATGCGCCACATAATTAATTTTAATAACTTATTATATTTAATAAGTCAAGGTTTTGCTGAAGCATAATACCATGGCCAGCCAGAGCCAGCTTTACAAATAATAGGTGACTGTTGTCCCTTATTTACACTCCGCCAACGCCTTTATTCTGCGGTGCTGTGCCTAGCGGCATCCAAGCACTTTTTTTACAGCAGAATCCAAATCTTCTCCGCTCGGCAGATTTGGGCCAGAAACAAACCGTTCTGAAAATTCTTCCATCGAGACCCTTATTTCTCTTGTAAACTCCAGACTGCGCTGTTTTCCATGCCCTACCGGTTTTGATAACTGATATGTATGGATTGTCAGAATATTGGGGCCTGCTTTTGTTTCTTGTGGTATGTCCGCGCCGATAATGTCCTCAAATTTCTTGTACACAATTTCAGGCAAGACAAAGAACAGGCCTGATTTTACCAGGGAAGACGTTGAATACACCTTCCCTTTTCTGATTATCTGCGGAATAAGCCGTTTATGCACATTTGCCCAATTCATGCCGTGGCCAGAGCTTGGCACTGTAATATCGTCATTTTGTTTAAGATTCTTATATGCATACCAACAGTCACGATAATTACCTGTTATGTCGATGCTTTGAACCTCCACCCCAGTGTATTCGAGAAGACGCCCGTTTTTTATTTTTGCCAAAACCCAGTCCATTGAAAGGCTTCCACCTACTTTAATCTCTTTGCCGGAATTTTGACCGAGTGCAATTACAAAAACACCTTTTTCATTCCGGCGCTTGATGTACTCATCAAACATAATGAATGAGGCGCCTTTGCCAAACACTCGCGCTGAAACCCGTTTTAGGGTTGCGTAGCTGTTCTCATACAGGCGGTTCGGGCAGATGATGCAATGGCCAAAGGGAGATGTAACGCTACAGGTCCCATATATTACGGTATTATCATGGTTTGATTTCGTACAGGCCTTGTTAATGAACGGACAGGCGCCGAGAGACCAAAGAGAGCGAACGGAAGCTGTCAAATCAGTGGGTTCGTAACCGAAAACCTCAATAAGGTCTTTGTTTGCGGGGCGTTTTGTCATTTGTTTTCTCCAAGCATTTTTGCGATTTGAACACCAATTGCCCTTCCCAATAGTGGAGGAACGGCATTGCCTACTTGTTCATATTGTTGCGTAATGCTCCCTGTGAAGCGGTAACTGTCAGGAAACGATTGTATCCGCGCCGCTTCACGAACCGAAATAATACGGTCTTGCGTGGGGTGAAAGAAGCTGCCCCAATGAGGATCGCATTTTGTCAAAACGGTTGAACACAGCGCGTCTGGATGCAGGCGACCGTAACGCCTGGTGTGATCGCTGCGCCGTGCCCTTTTGAGGCCCGCCGGAAGCAGGTCTACTGGTATGTCTCTCCAACTGCCGCCCTGCGGAATATGTTTAAGCCGTTCAAGATTAATCTCGGCTATTTTTGCGCAATAATGTGCAGACAGGCCAGCCCCGTTTGCTCTCAAATACTTCTGATACTCATTTGCTGGCGGGCAGCGGTAATCACTTGGGCTTGTTGTCTGTCCGTTGGGAATATCAGGAAGATCAGAGAGAGCATCCCAAACCGATGTGTGCGGTTTAAGCCGGGGTGAAAATAATGGCAGTATATGCATACAGAGCTCTTGCGCTCCGGTGAAGTTTGCCACCGCCTTGGCGTTGTATTCAGGTTCAGGAAATTCAATGGGTTTTTTTCTACCACGGAGACCTATAAATACTGTTCTAAACCGCATCTGCGGCACTCCGTAGTGACCCGCAAACAAAATTAAATGTTTAACATTATAGCCAAGGCCCTTAAGCTCTTTGTGGATTTGTTCTACTACAGTGCCTTTGCCCATCGAAATAATGCCGGGAACATTCTCAATCAATACCGCTTTGGGTTTAATTGCGGATACTACCCGCAGGAAATCTTTGAATAAATGGTTGCGATCATCGTCAAGAGTGCGTATGGGGGCATTGATGGAAAAACCCTGGCAAGGCGGGCCACCTGCAACAAGATCAATTTCCCCCTCGCTCAATCCCAGCCTTTTTTTAAGATTTATCTCACATACTTGGCGAACATCACCAACAACCATTTCAGTGTCAGGATGGTTGAGTTGATATGTCTCTGCATATTGCGGAACAAGCTCATTTGCAAACAGCGGAAAAAACCCTGCTTGTTTGAGGCCGCAGGACAAGCCGCCAGCACCGGCAAACAAATCAATGCTTTTCATAGGAATATGGTTTTCCTTGTCCTGTTTCGAATTTTTTTCATATAACGCTAAAGGTCACTGGCATGGTGAAGCGCAATGTTGGGTGTCCGATTGTTTACCAAATAGCAAGAATTTCTGAAGTCAATTTGTCTGTTCTCATCGCCATTTTATGTTCATCCCAAACTTTATCGCCAAGGTCATAGGGTTTTACGATATCATCCGCAGTAAGTGAAAGTGAAGCATACTGCTTAATTCCTTTCTTCCTGCCTTCACCTTCAACTTTTCTCGAAAACTCAAAATTTCTGAGTGATGAGTTCAATGAAGTGGTAAGTAAAGTCATGTTGCCTATCGAATAGACCTTTTCATATCTGTCTCTTATTGCCTCTTCCTGTGACATTATTGTACCATCGGCTTTTATTTTCGGAGGAATGGTAGCCCAATACTGTTCCCATTTTTGGGGCATTACGTGTTCAAGAGAATAAGAATACTTCAGTTCTTTCACATCAAACTTGGCATCATTTCTTCTGCGATAAAGTTCAACCCAGAAAAGAAGAAGTGCCGCCGGTTTGTTCTCAATTCTTTTTAGTCCTGTTGCCAATTCTGAATCATTTTTTTCAATTGACTTTTTTTCAAGCGAATCAAGACTTTCTATAAATTCTTTGCAGATTTTATTGTAGCCTTTTGTATCAGCATTTGTGATAAGTCTACGCACCACAAATCGTTCAAGTTGTTTGAAGATTTTATTTCGGAGGCTTTCATCTTGCTGATTTTTCAAAACAAACAAGATAAACGGGTGAAACGTTGTTATTTGTAGTGTGTCTAAGATGTGGAGAAGGCGCCTAAGCAAATCATCAAAGCTCAACAAAGCCGTAGAATCAAAAGTCGCTATGTGTTCTCGGTATATCTTGGCGTAGCTACAAACTTCGATAATAAGCTTTTCAATCTCACTGGCTTCAGAAATGAGTTCGATCTTGGCTTTGTAGAGATCGCCTAAGTCAGCAAGTGTATGCTTATCTGGATCATAGAATCCATCTATTACAGAAATTGAGTGCAGAAGGATTTCGATATTGTCTCGCATTAGCCTACCAGTGGTTCGTTCCGAATCCCAGAACTGCATCGTACTATCGTCTATAAGAAACGTTTGCTTCCAGGTTGTTTCATACAACTCAATAACTTCGTCCTGATTTTCAAAGAGTAACAAAGCCTTTTGAAAAAGTGAATTTTTGATAATGTCTGCGGAGCTTAACCTAACACCCGCGCTATTAATTGTGTCAAAAATAGCTTGTTCATTGTCCCTATCAGAGAGATCTATTACAACCAATATCTTGTTGTTGTCGTCAAGAAGTTCATTGAAAAGTTGTTTTCGACTTTCCTCATCCACTCCCTGCAAATACTCAACAAAGAACTTATAGCAGCGAAGAATTTTGCTACTATCCTTGTTGATTGAATCAAGGCTATGCAATAGGCCAGAACTTTCTATAACCTTCTTGTAAGCCAATGTGTCAATATGTGAATGTTGAAGTTTTAAAATATAGTTTTTGTCTGTCTGGTTCTTTTTGAAAAAAAGATAAGTCTTAATTGTAGTCTTGGTTACTTCTTGCAACTCTTCTGAAAAGAGATCATGAATTGCCTTTAGTAAGATACTTAGGGTGGTAAGCCTCTGTTGCCCGTCAATTACAAGGACCTCTTTCGGCTCACCTGACACAGGTTTTTGCTGTTTAAGAATTAAAGACCCAAGAAAATGGTTTCGTTTGAAATTTAGGAGCTCGGAAATGAGGTCTTCCCAGTTCTTGTCCTCCCAAACATATCCACGCTGAAAGAAGGGAATTCTAATCCGACCTTCGTTTCCGATGAATGCTAATGATTTGGCATGCGCTTCCATTTTCTCTCCAATGAATTGACTAGTTAATCTGCGCGATAGGTCCACCCAACAAGCTAATATACGAATGGGTATTTTTTTATAAATGCACTGCTTCAAGAATTATTAAGATATGGTTCTAATGTCAATTGTTTTAAATCGCCGCATTCGTAATTGGTACGTAATACCATGATATGCGAAGTTCGCATATCACCAATTTTTCGGTTAGCTGAGGCGTGGGCGCCAGTATTCTGCGGGATGAGGATATAAGGGAATGACCTATTTTGATATAACACCTTCGGGAAGTTTTTCTGAGGGGCCGCCCTGCATGATAAAAGCATCATCTCCGGCATTTTCTTTCAGCTCAAGCTTCAGCTCTTTCGCCTTTTCAATATAGGAGCCCTCTAAAAGCCGTATCTCGCCATGCTGCGATACCTCAATGGCGGAGCGGCCCTGCACCGGGCACACCTGCTCGCAGAACCCGCAGCCATTGCATTTGGTGTCGAGGATAAAGGGCTTGCGGGAGCCATCCTTCCATCTGAAAACTATGGCATTGTAGGGGCACTGCTCATCGCAGATAAGGCACAGCCTGTCCTGCGCCCAGACAAGGCAGCGGCCTGTGTCGATAGCGGCTGTGCCGAGCTTTGCATGTTTTTTTTCCTCAAGCGGAAGCGTGCGGATGGCCCCTGTGGGGCAGACCGTTCCGCACAAAGCGCAGGTCTGGTCACAGCCGGCCAGGCGCGTATCAAGCCGGGGCGACCAGATGCCGCCGATGCCGCTTTCAAGCAGGCAGGGCTGCAGCGTATTGGTGGGGCAGAGTTTCATGCACTGCCCGCAGCGCACGCAGGAGGCCTGAAACTCCGTTTCAGGGATCGCTCCCGGCGGTCGAATGAGCCGGTTCGGGTTGACCTTTGCGATACCATCCTTTCTGATTGCAAAAGCCGCAAGCGTTCCAGCTGCTGCCGACAACATAAGCCTCCGCCTCTTCAAGTCAGGACGGGCCGCAGGGTCACGGGCAAGACTAAAGGATACAGCATGCACCGGGCAGTCAGTTGCGCATGCGGTGCAATAGATACATTCCCCGGGCCGGTATTGCCAGGGCTCATCAAGGATCGCGCGGGTGGGACATGAATGAACGCATTTCATGCAGGAGTGGCAGTGGCTTTTAACCCTTCGCCTGAAGAATCCGATTCGCGAGATGAGGCCGAGCAGGGCACCTAGCGGACAGAAGCTGCGGCACCAGAACCGGGGGCGCCGGTAATTTAAAACAAAGAGGGCAACAGATACAATCACGGTAAGTAAAATGAGGGAAAAAACGGGCTGAAACACCTGAGCGTGTGAAAGCGTGACAAGGTGCAGGTAGTCCGCAACAGGCCGCACAATTTCAATGCCTGTGGCCGTGAGAAGCATGGCCAGAGGATACAAAATGAATGTGCAGGCGCGGGTAAGAAATGCAATGGGGTCGACAAGCCCTGAGAGGTTGAGGCCCAGCAGAGCTGCAGCAGCAAGCAGTACCAGCAGGTACAGATTCCACTGAGGGAAGGGGGGCTTCTTTTTTTTGGATGATTTCCCTGCAGCCAGCTCAAACAGCGTCCCGAGCGGACAAAGCCAGCCGCAGAAGAACCTGCCCGCCACAAGCGCAGTCAGCAAAATAGGCAGGCCGTAGAGCAGGCTTTCATGAAAACGCCGCGAAGCAAGAAAAGCTGAAAGCGAAAGCAGGGGATCTGCTTTCAAAAAAAGATCAGGCGGCAGCAGGAGCTTTTCAGCCAGAGGGCTCAGGGCAAACAACAGCCCAAAGAGACAAAGGCCGGCAAGCTGCACCCACCGTCTCATACCTGCGCTTTCAGAATAGTGACCTCGTCAAGATTGCAGGTGCCAAGGCCCAGCTGCTGGGCTGCCGCTATGTGCTTTACCTGCGCAGGGGTAAAGCCCTGACCATACCACTTTGCAAGGGTGACGCCATAGGCATCCACAGCCACCTGATCAGTGCCCGCAACAATGGTCTTGGGGTATTCGACGAGGCCCGGGCCCGAGGGGCCGCCGTTCAATAAAGCGCGCGAACCGTCCAGGATGACCAGGTTTACCTTCACCGTGGCGGCAAGCTCTGCAATGGCTTTGTTGATATCAACCGACGCATGGAAATACTTACGGTCCCAGATTAGCCCCATGAGCCCTTTCATGCCAAGGCTCACGCCTGTGGTTGAGTGGGACTTGGCAGTGGGCAGGCATATGATCACATCGCTGTGCAGCACGTCTTTGATGAGTTTTACCTCTTTCAGCTCTTTGCCGTTTTTAATGGCAACGGGCTGGAAAAATTTCTCGTCATAGATGACAAAAGCATGGGTGTTCTTAATGCCCGCGCAGGCCGCGGCTATGCCGGACAGCTCAAGGCATTTTTCCGGCGGATTAAAGGGATAGTCAATGATAATAACCTCGGCGGCTCCAGCGTCGATGCACAGGCGGGCCACGGTTGCCACCACTTCCGGGTGCGTATTGGTGGCCCGGTCGGGTTCATGGGGAAATGACATGTTGGGCTTGAGGCAGACGCGACTGCCTTTTTTGACAAACTTTTCCATGCCGCCGATCAACGATACGGCCTTTTTTACCGCATCGACGCGGTTGCCTGTGACAGCGGCAATAGTTGCTTTGGCCAGAGGTTCGGCCCAGGATTTTAAAGGATCAAAAAGCGCCGGGGGCAGTGTTGCTGCTGCTGTAAAGACCGCCGTTTTCTGGAGAAAATCTCTGCGTGTGATCTGCTTCATGGAAGGGCTCCTTTCTGCTCAGGTTAAACGTAAGGAGATTTTTTCAAATTATAGGACAGGTAAAGGTGTGTGTCAACGACGTGCCGATTCAGGGAACTATTCTGTTTAAGGCTTTTTTTATGCCGCCCTCGATCAGTATGGCCAGGGTTGCAATAATCATGATGAGCCCGACAGCTGCAAAGACAAAGGTAGTCATGGGCTGGCCCCGCAGGCGCTCCCCAAAATAGATGACATAAGGCTGATGCAGCAGGTAGATGCCGAAAGAATAGGCGCCGGCAAGGGGCAGCAGGGGGCCGATGATTGCCATGCGTTCAAAGAGCCGTGAGGCCTGCGCCACGATGATGAAAAGGCCCGTCCCGATGAGGCCATCGGTGAAGGCATAGGTAAAGCAGGGCTGGTAACTTGCCCCGCCAAGCCCGTAGATAAGTATTCCCGCGGCAAGCATGGGCCATGAAAAAAGCAGCTTTTCAGCCTTTAAAGGCTGCCTCGAAAATAAGGCTGCAAGCGACATCCCGGCGGCAAATTCCCAGAGCCTGCAGCCGAAGAAAGCGCCCATCACATAATTGCCATGCGCCTCAAATACGGCGAACAGGAGATAGCGGCTCAGTATGGCAACACCGGCAGCCAGCACAAAAAAAATCGCCGGCCCCAGCCGCTGCAGCAGCCGGTAGAGAAGCGGGAAGACAATGTAGAGCTGCAGCAGCAGCCCGAAAAACCACCATGAAGGGTTGAGATAAAAAAACATAGTGTCGACCGGCCAGAACCGGTCGCCCAGCAGGCTCAGAAAAAACCGGTAGTCAATAGCGTCCGTTGGCTTGATAAAAGGCGAAACGAGAAAGATAAGATGCGCCGCCCAGTACAGGGGGAAGAGGCGAAGAAACCTCCGGCCATACCAGGCAGTCCAGCCCGGCTGTGCCGGAGCGCTTTTAAGCAGGCTGCGGGTGAGGCTGAAACCGCTCAGTGCAAGAAAGACGCCCACAGCCTGCGGCCCCCGCTGGAACAGGGACGCAAAAACGCCATCCATAATACAGTTCAGCCATCCGGTAATTGATTGGGCAGCGCACGAGCCCAGATACTCCGGGAAGCGGGCGAAACTGAGGGGCCAGGGATACTGGCCCATGTCGTACGCGCTGAAACAGTGAAAAAAAGCGATCCAGATAATGCAGATGCCCTTCATGGAATCGATCCACGAGAGGCGTGACGGTAGAGTGGATGAGCATGAACAGGCGGACATGGGCTTCAGTGCTTGAAAAGGTTCACCTGCAGGCGCTTACAGTTTAATCGAATGCAGGTATTCCGATAATGCTTCCGGCCATTTTTTTATGGGATAATTTAAGGCCTTTTCCAGCTTTTTATTTATGAGAATACTAAAGGCCGGACGTTTGGCCGGAGTCGGGAATTCCCGGCTGGTAACAGCAACAGTTTCTACCTTTTTGCCGGCCAGTCTGAATATTTCTTTGGCAAAATCATACCATGAGCCGCTACCGCTGTTGACGCTGTGAAAGGTGCCATACGCAGACAGCTTCAGCAGGTCGGTTGTCCATTGCACAAGGTCTTTAGTATGCGTGGGGGAGCCGATTTGATCGTTTACCACTTTTACGACATCCATAGTATCGGCTAGCCTAAGCATGGTGCGAACAAAGTTTTTCCCGAGATTTCCATAGAGCCAGGCAGTGCGCATAATAATGTACTGGTGTGGAGCCAGAGTCTTTGCTATTTCCTGCTCGCCTTGCAGCTTGCTGGCGCCGTATTGGTTGACCGGCGCAGTCTCGGCATCTTCCAAATAGCCGTCAGCGTTGGTGCCGGGAAAAACGTAATCAGTGGAGTAGTGAACCAGATGGCTATGAAGCTTATCAGCGCTCTGCGCCAGATGCTTGACTCCTAAGGCATTAACCTTGAACGCCATTTCCATATCCTGTTCAGCCTGATCTACAGCGGTATAAGCGGCGCAGTTGATAATGATTTCAGGCTTAATTTGAGTAAGCACCTCCAGGGTATATTCATAATCAGTTATATCGATATCCCTGTCAGTTAAGGGCGCAACTTTGCTGTTCCCAGCCTGGAACTTATACATGAATTCAGTGCCAAGCATACCGTTGGCGCCAATCAAAGCAATTTTTCTATTCATTTCAGTCCCGCGTGCTGACGTTATTATATTTGCAACAGTTCAAAATTTTGAACCCCTGCAAAATGGCCGATGTATGCGCAAAAGCAGTTCTGCCGGTTGACATCACACGAGGATATCAAACAGTGCTGCGCGCCACAACTTTTAAATCGCAGCTCTGTCTTTTTGCCGAAACGCCACTGCCCCTATCTTGAGGCGCATTAAAAAAAGATGAAAGTATTATTTAACCTCACCTGCCACGGCGTTTTCAAGCATGGCCCGTGAGATGAAATAGTCGTACAGGCTGTTGTTGTAGTTTGACCGGGCATGGGTCAGCAGGGTCTGTGCGTCCAGCACATCGGTTGTGGTGGACATCTGCTGGTTGAAGCGGTTTTGATTGATGCGGAAATTTTCTTCTGCCCGGGCAATGGCCGTGCGGGACACGTTGATATTCTTCCAGTTCTCCTGGGTTCGCAGCCAGGCATCCTTGACCTGCAGCATCACCTTGTCGCCGATCTCTTTTTTTATTTCCTGCGCTTCCAGCAGCTTCACCTTCTGCTCGCCGACCACATTGCCCTTTTTGCCCCATTCAAAGAAGGTCCAGTCCATGTTGACCGTCATGCTCCAGGTATTGGCGTCGAGATATTTCATGGTGTCAGTGGCGGCATGATCGCCAATCCGGTTGTAGGCCGTAACAAACGCGAGCTTGGGGTAATAGGTGCTCTGGGCCAGCTTCACCCCGGTTTGCGCCTGCTTGATGGTGGTATCGATCTCGGAGATAACCGGCCGGCGCTGCATGGCAAGGGCCTGGCTTTCGGTAAGAGTGAGCATAACCCTTTGCGCATCGGCAGGGTCGGCAAGGTCAACAGGCGTCTCGACATCCTGATGCAGTACGGTATTAAACGTGGCTTTTGCAAGCTCAACCCCCTGCTCGGCGCGCACCAGATCCTGCTCGGCCTGGGCGCGGCGCACCTGCGCTTCAAGCAGATCATTTTTTGCGATCATTTCCTGCTCGAACATATCCTGAGCAGTTTTTTCATGGGACGCGATCTGCGCTACCGCCTGCCTGGCCACCTCCAAAAGCTTTTGCGCCTTCAGGACGGTGAAATAGGTGGCCTTGACGCTGTAGACAAGATCATTGCGGGCCGAGTCGTTTTTCAGCCGCGCAACATCAACGCCGAGCTTTTCCAGCTTGTACTTGTTGTAAATTTCGCCGCCGGTGAAAAGGGGCTGCACAGCCTTTACGGTGAAAAAGGAGAAATCATCGCTGATGCCGTTGCTGAGCGAGCCCTGCGCCAGAGACGCCACAGCAGGCAGCTTTACCTCCGGCGGATCGGACAGATGGGTGTAGGAATAGGTGGTTTTAAGCTTTGGCAGAAAATCGGCTGCCGCGGCTTTTTTCCGGTGCTCGGCCTCTTTGATGCCCAGGCCCGATGCTTGAAATCCCGGGTTCTGCGCAAGCGCGATTTCGATGGCCCGGTCAAGGGTGAGCCGGGTTGCGTTGTCGGCGGCATTTGCAAGGCCAGGCAGCATCAGCAGGGCTGCAACTGCGGCGAGCTTAATGTATCGGCACATGTTTGACTCCGTTTGCGGTATTCTGTTTTTTGATAAAAATGGCGAAAAGGATTGCAAACATCCCCAGTATCGTCAGCCAGAAGATGTCGCTTTCTACGGCATACACATAGGCCTTGACCCTGGTGAAAAGCTCCATCATCTTGAGGGCTTTTTTATCCAGAAGCTGGTTGGGCGTGCCCTGAAAATGCAGGTAGCCCTCCAGAGAGCGCAGCATATTCATGGAGGCGATATTGCCATAGTTGATCGTCCGTCCGAACGATTCGGAAAAAGCCGAGGCTTTGCGCTCGAGAAGGGTCACGGCAATGGCCGTGCCCACGCTGCCGGCAAGCAGGCGCGCGACATTCTGGCCGCAGGAGACAAGATCGAGCTTGTCGGACGGTATGCCGTTATAGCCGACAGCCTGAATCGGCGGAAAATTAAAGGCCATGGGAATATTCCAGAACAGAAACAGCCACAGTACCGTCGTGCGCTCGGTATATTGATCGATAGAGCTGAGGGCCATCCCGCTTATGAACATGAAGATCGAGGAAAAGAAAAAAAGTTTTTTGGGATTGTACTTGTCCGAAAGATAGCCCGCTACCATAACGCCGATACCGGCCATGATGGAGCCGGGAAGCATGGTAAGGCCTGTCGTGAGCGTGGTGAACTGCCGGAACCGCTCCATATACATGGGGATCAGCATGAAGATGCCGTAAATCGCGATACTCATGGCAAACATGCACAGCATGCTCATGGTGAAATCGCGGTATTTGAAAATCCGCACATCAAAGAGCGGCTTTTCAGTATGGAGCTCAATCCAGATAAACAGCGGCAGCGATACGGCAAATATTATCATGAGCGAGAGGATGAAATCCGATTGCAGCCAGCCGTTTTCCTGCCCTTTGCTTAAAAACGCGATAAACGAGCCGAAGGCGATTGCCATGGTAATAAACCCGGGCAGGTCAAAGGATTTTGCCGACGTGTCTTTTTTGCCCGTTTCCCAGAGCAGCGTCAGCGTGAGAAAAGCGCCGATAAGGCCGATGGGAAGGTTCACGTAAAAAACCCAGCGCCAGCTCAGGTGCTCGGTTATGATGCCGCCCAGGGTGGGCCCGAGCGCCGGCGCGCAGCTTGCCCCGAGGCCGTAGACGCCAAGGGCCAAACCCCGCTCCTCTTCGGGGAACACCTCGCAGAGTATGATCATGCCGATGGGCACAATGATGCCCTCGCCGATGCCCTGGCAGAAGCGCGCCACATTCATCATGCCGATGCTGGTGGCCTGGCCGCAGATGGCCGAGCAGACGGTAAAGATGACAAGGCCCAGAAGATAGGTGTTGCGATGCCCCAGCACCGAGCTCAGCCAACCCGCGCTGGTCATGGCAATGGCAGCTGCTATGAAATAAGAGATGATGACCCACTGCACGCCGTAGGTGTCGGTATTCAGGGCGGACATCATTTTTGGAAGAACCACGTCAACAATGGTGCCGTCGAGCAGGGCGATGAAGATGCCGATCATCACAATGCAGGCTGCGGTCCATTTCGACCCGGGCTGGGTGGTTTTTTGTTCCATTTATTCGCTTAAGCCGTTTAAACCGTTCGAACTGTTCAAACCGTTTGAACCCTTTTTAATTTAATTTAATCCCTACCGTCACTGAATACCCCGGCTTTAATACATGCTCGGGATCATCGGTAATTTGAATTTTTATCGGTATGCGCTGCACGACTTTGGTGAACTCGCCCGTGGTGGTGTCGCGCGGAATGAGCATGAACTGCGAGCCCGTGGCATCGCCGATTTTAATGACCCTGCCCTGAAACGTGCGCCGTGAAAAGGCATCAACTTCCAGATCAACAGTCTGCCCAAGTGCCAAGCCTTTCATTTTTGTTTCTTCAAGCTGGGCGCGCACGAAAACATTGTCGGCATCATAGATGCTGAAAATGGGGAAACCGGGTGAGACAAAATCGCCGGCATGAATGAACTTTTTTGCCACCACGCCGTTTATTGGGCTTTTTATCTGCGTGTGCTCAAGATTAAGCTTTGCAATCTCAAGGCCTTTAGCAGCCTCTTTTGCTTCTTTCTCAGCTGATGCAATCTTGGCTTCAAGCTCTTTGACCACAAGCTTTTCAGCCACGACGCGCTCGTAGGTCTGTTTGGCCACATTCACGCCGAGTTTGGCGGAACTAAGGGTTGCCACAGCTGCCGTGCGCTCGGCATTGATGTTGTCGAACTGATGCTTGGCAACGCTTTTAGTCTCATAGAGATTTTCAACGCGCTTGAAATCGCGCTCCACGCGGTCGGCATTCGCCTGTGCTTTTTTCAGGTCGTCCTCGGCTTTTGCGATGCCGCTTTGGGCAATGTTTGTTTCGCGATCAACCACCTGCGTGGTCCGTTCAAGCGTAATTTTTAAAGCCTCGGCATTCTTGAGTGCTTTTTCCGCCTTTGCCTGCGACATTTCAGCCTGCGCCTGGTAATCAACCGGGTCAAGAATCGCCAGCAGCTGGTCTTTTTTTATGACGTAGGATTCATCAACCAGCAGCTCCTTGATATGGCCCGGCACGCGCGGGGTCATATTGATAAGATCGGATTCAACAAAGGCATCATCGGTAATGGCATGGGTAAACCGGTAATATAGCCAGTGCATGCCGTAGGGTATGGCTGCAATGATTACCAGCAGGCACAGGGCGTTGGTGATTCTGCTTTTCAGGTCAGCAGTTTTCCATTTGTCAAAAACGCTCATTTTAATTCTCCGGTTTTTGTAGTCGGCGCGCCGACGGTAAAGAGTTTGAAAATATGGGCCCGGAAAGCTTCGCGCGAAAATGTATGCGGGTCGATAAACCGGGCCATGTGCTGAAACACGTTTTCCTGGGAAAAATAGATAAGCAGTATTGAGATGAGGCTTGTCTCGGCAAGCTGCGCATCGAGCTCGGGCCGGATGAAACCCTGCTGCTGGCCTTTGCGCAAAAAATTTGCTATCAGCAAAGAGATTTTTGAAAAATAACGCTCCGTTAAAAGCGCCACAAAATGGCCGTTGCCGGCTATTTCACGCTGAATGATATTGTAGACCTTGGCGCCCCTGGCAAATGTCTGCTCGAAAAGATCGATAAGTGAAGAAAGTATGACACGGGGATGGGCCCTGGTGGCAAGCAGGGCTTCGAGCTGCTGGCAGAAAAGCTCCAGATTTTCCTCAAGCAGCCCAAGGTAGAGCGCTTCCTTGTTTTTAAAATGATAGTAGATCATAGGCTTGGTGAGACCTGCCCGTTCTGCTATAACGCGCATGGAGGCACTGTCGAAGCCTTTTTCAAAAAAGACTTCAATGGCCGCGCCAATAATTTTTTCTTTTGAAGTGAGCATATTCAGGATCTTAGTTTGTTTACCTACCGGTAAGTAAATGATACCAACATAGAGTTACGGGGTCAATCAAATACTTGTAACAGGCAATAAAAATAATTAAAAAAAACAGTATGCCCGGCTCCTTGTTCCACGGCGGTTTGGCCTGTCAGTCATTACAGCAATAATTTTAAAATAGTGACATTTTGTCATGCTGATTAGAGTTGACATGCAATTTTCATTTGCTATGATTTTTTCAACAATTTAACCAGTATGGTATGCCATATGGAACTCAAACGCATAACCGACTACCTAGATACATATCTTGACATCGGAGCTTTTCAGGACGACTCGGCCAATGGCCTGCAGGTCGAAAATAGCGAAAATGTCGAAAAAATAGGTGTGGCCGTCGATGCCTGCCATGAGGCTATCTGCAAAGCAGGGGATGCCAAATGCGATCTGCTCATCGTGCATCACGGGCTTTTCTGGGGTCGCCAGCAGCTCATTGTTGACAATCACTTCCAGCGCATTCGCGCTCTTGTCATGGCAGACATGGCGCTCTACGCCGCGCACCTCCCGCTTGATGCGCATCCCGAAATTGGCCATAACCGCCTGATCGCAAGCCTGCTCGGCCTTACCGATATAGAGCCGTTTGCCCTGTACCGCGGCAGGCATATTGGTGTCAAGGGGCGTCTGAAGCTGCCCTGTTTATGTGCCGAGGCTGCGGCTGCGGCTGAAAAGGCCATTGGCGCATGCCGGGCTTTTCTGGAATTCGGGCCTGAGAAAATTCACACCGTCGCCATTGTAGCGGGCTCAGCCACAGACCCCGAGCTTTTTAGGGAGCTGAAAATTGCAGGCGTTGATCTGTTTATAACCGGCGAGCCCAAACACGGCGCCTATCATCTGGCGCAGGAATTCGGTCTTAATATTTTTTATGGCGGACACTACCAGACTGAAACCTTCGGCATGAAGGCATTAGGCGAGCACTTGCACAAGCTGTTTACTATCCCCGTGGTTTTTATAGATGCTCCCTGCATCTTCTAAACCTGCAGGCATGGCCGCGCCCCGAAACGGCGGCACGGGCATACGGACACATGGCAGCAGCGGCGGCGCCCGAAACGATTTCTCTAACTGATTTTACAGGAGGATGTCATGATAGAGTTTGAACAGACATTTCGCAACTTTCTGATGGCCCATCAGGAAAAACACAACCGCACGTACCACTTTCTCATTCTCATGGACGCAATAATGACGGCGGCCAAGCGTATCGAGCTTTATTACCGCACCGGCGCGCTCAAGGGCAACCTCGGGATGGCCGGCTCCATCAATGTGCAGGGTGAGGACGTCATGAAGATGGACGATATCGCCCATGAGATCGTGGCCCACTATTTGTCAGACAGCCAGCGCGTGATTCAGGTGGTAAGCGAGGAGTGCGAGGACATCATCGACATGAACAAGGAGGGCGGCCGCTACTTCGTGTATTTTGATCCCCTCGACGGATCTTCAAATGTGGCGCACGGCCTGCCGGTGGGGTTCATGTTCGGCATAGCCAAGCGCAACCTCGACGGCAACCTCCAGGGCCCTGAAGATTTTCACCTGCGCTCCGGCCGCGAATACATCGCCGCCGGCATGTTTGTGATCCCCACGGGCATGTTCACGCTGGCGCTGCGCGATGCAGGCTGCTGGCGCTTTCATTCGGATGAAACGACAACCTATGTCAAGCCCGTGCGCATGACACTGCCCGAAAATCCCAAAAAATGGGAGCTTTCCTTTAATGCGGGCAATACCTCCACCTTCAGCGACACGGTGCAAAAATGGATCAATGAAAATATGAACAAATATAAGTTCCGTTATATCGGTGCCCTGGCAGGCGATTTTCACCGCCTGCTGTCAAACGGCGGCCTGTTCATGTATCCGGCCATTGTCAACCATCACGATCCCAAGGAGAACCGGCCCCAGGGCAAGCTGCGGCTCCTGTATGAAGCAAATGTCGTTTCTTTCATGTGCAAAGAGGCCGGCGGCGATGCCATTGATGAAACCGGCACGCGCATACTTGATATCAAGCCTGCTAAGCACCACCAGCGCACAACGCTTTATGTCGGCTCCAAGCCTGTCATCGACGATCTGGCAAAAACGCTCAAGGGCTGAAAACCCGCAAACAGGTAAATGCACAAAGGCCCACTGCTTTTAAAGAGGGGGCCTTTTTTTACTTGTGACTGCATCGCCATATTCAAAAAAAACAGGCGCATGCCCCGCACCCATACCTTCTTGATTCCGGCCCCTGACATCCCCCCCCCCAACAGCCCAGGAGCCGGATAATTGCCTTGACATGCCATTGCCCCCGGACCTATACTCCGACAATTTTCAGATAAACGGCAAACAATCCAAATAACTGTTTTTTATCAAAAGGAACTGACCAGCCATGAAAGGATTCAGAAAGCTCGCAGCCCTGACAGTAACGGCGGCAACCGGCGTTCTTACCCTTGCAGCCTTCTATCTTGCAATAAAGGCGGGGCAGGCAGGGGCTGTGGTTCTGGCCCTTGTGATTCTAGGCACTTTTATTGACTTTCTCGGCGCATACACGGGGGCATTCATTACAAAGCCGGCACGCCTGCTGCTGTTTACCAAGGCGCGGTTCAGCCTGCTGAATTTCGGCATTATCTTTACGCCCATGAGCGCGGCATTCATTCTGACCAAAAGTCCTAACGCGCCGCTGTGCTCTGCCTTTGTGGCGCACTATCCCTGGCTTATAGTTTTCTCCCTTGCAACCGGTGTGCTTTTTCTTTTCACAAGCTATGTTCCGGCAACAGATGAAGGTGTTGCCACGTACAGGCTCGACCGCGATGACCCTTTCACGAAGCGGGCCTTTCTGATACGAAGGATCGTTCTGGCGTGTTCTCTTGTCATCGCCATTCTTATTGGCGTGGACGGCCTGCGCTCAGGGATGACCGTGTGGACCGCTCTCTTCTGCCTGCTTTTTATCGCAACGGTGCCACTGCATATTCTGCATAAACATGTCTGCTCGATGGCTGCCGAGGCCGTTACCCTGGTGGTCCTTTTCTACGGAGCCGTTCAGGTGTTTGTGAAGTAAAGAAAAGTTAAAAGGAGACCGGCATCAGCTCGCTTTTTTGTGCTGCTTAAGAGGGTATCTTTTTATATTGTTTCCGGTGCGCGTCAAATGTGTTCTGGATTTTTTGGAAGAAAAAGAATATCTTAGCGGCAAGTTCGGCTGACAAGTGACTTTACGTTGAATGTGTTTTCAAAAAGTCGCGAAATGGAGCAATTCAGATTAATTAAGACCTAAAGTGCAGCATTGCGTGCGCACAGGGTTAGATGAACAGGAAAGAACCAATGAACGATAAAGAGCTGACATTGATACAGAACGGAAAACTGAACCGCTGGACAATCGAAAATTCGAAAGAATTATATGGTATACCCAACTGGGGAAAAGGGTTCTTCACTATTTCCGACAAGGGAGAAGTTGTCGCCACACCTATACGGGGGCAGGAACATAAGTCTATCAGCCTTATGGAGATCATTTCGGGGATTAAAGAGCGGGGTCTGGACATGCCTGTTCTTCTGCGGATCGAGAACATGCTGGACTCTCAGCTTTCCATCCTGCACGAGAGCTTCAATGATGCGATTAAACAGTTCAATTACCGGGGCCAGTACCGCGGGGTGTATCCCATCAAAGTAAACCAGCAGCAGCAGGTGATTGAAGAAATCACCCGTTTCGGCGCCCGCTACCATCACGGCCTTGAGGCCGGGAGCAAGGCCGAACTCATTATCGCCATATCCATGATCAAGGACCCCGAGGCCTGCATTATCTGCAACGGGTACAAGGACGAGAAGTTTATCGATCTTGCGCTGTATTCCATCAAACTAGGCTTCAACTGCTTTATCGTCATCGAGATGCCCGGCGAACTGGATCTCATTCTGCAAAGGGCCAAGGCACTCGGGATCAATCCCAGGCTCGGCGTACGGCTTAAGATATCGTTGAAGGCGGGAGGGCACTGGGCGGAATCCGGGGGCGACAGGAGCCTGTTCGGCCTGAATACCTCTGAAATAATCGCCGTCATCGACAGGCTGAAACAGGAAAACATGATCGATTGCCTCCAGCTCCTGCATTACCACCTGGGCTCCCAGATCCCCAATATCAGGGACATCCGCGCAGGCGTTGCCGAGGCCTGCCGCTATTATACCGAGCTGGCGATGGAAGGCGCACCCATGGGGTTTCTGGACCTCGGCGGCGGGCTTGCTGTTGATTATGACGGATCGCAGACCAACTTCCGGTGCAGCTGCAATTACTCGGTGAACGAATACTGCGCCGATATCATCGAGATCGTCATGGCCAACATTGATGAAAAAAAATTGCCGC